>JAGAJY010000307.1 GCA_017848125.1 Oscillospiraceae bacterium | reverse complement strand
ACTCGGTTACAAGTATAGAAAGGGAGGCTTTTAAAGGCTGCCGTAGCCTTACAAACATAACGATCCCTGACTCGGTTACAAGTATAGGAGAGGATGCTTTTTATAACTGCAGCAGCCTTACAAGCGTAACAATCCCTGACTCGGTTACAAGTATAGAAAGGGAGGCTTTTAAAGGCTGCCGTAGCCTTACAAACATAACGATCCCTGACTCGGTTACAAGCATAGGATGGAATGCTTTTTCTGGTTTAACTGTGATAATCAAAAATATGTCAGTTTACTGTTCGTATGATGATGATGATTTCTGTAACGCACTGGTCAACAAAATATCATCAGGAGAATCAATTACAGCAGAATTTTTAAAGGAAGCAAAACACACAGAAACGAAAGACCCTGTTTTTCTTCATCTGTGCCGTAAAGGACAGAAGGACTGTCTTGAATATGTAAAAAAGAATGTTGTGAGATTAGGAAAGGCAGCTATTGACAAAGGCAGCATAGAAGAGCTTAAAGAATTTGAAAGCTATGGATTCATTACAAAATCCAATGTGGATAAACTTACTGAATATGCTGTTAAAAATGAAAAGCAGGATAAAGAGATGATAATCTATCTGCTTAAATTATATGAAAATATAGGCAAGGTCAAATTAGAAGATCTTGATAATTATTTTGATAAGGTTAACGGCGATACGGAGCTTACAGCTCTTATACTTGATATCAAGAATAAATATTTCACAGCAGATGACGTTGAAAAGATGGAAATGGACAAAATTGAGAAGGATATGGGGCTTAAGGAACGCACCCTGACAGAATGGAAAAAAACTTATACGCTTGCTGATGATGGTAACGGAGGGTACATAATAAGAGGATATAAGGGAGAGGAAACAGATATTATTGTTCCTGATGTGATAGCAAAGAAAAAAGTAACCGCTATTGATGAATATGCTTTTTCACCTTGGAATAAACGATTTTCAAAGGAAATTAATGCAGTCAGAGAAAAGATCAACTCTGTTATTATTCCTGATTCGGTTAAACGTATAGGAGAGGGGGCTTTTTATTATTGCAGAAGTCTTACAAGCGTAACTATCCCTAACAAGGTTACAAGTATAGGAAGCAAAGCTTTTTATGGATGCAGCAGTCTTACAAGCGTAGCGATCCCTGGCTCAATTAAAAGTATAAGGGAGAGTGCTTTTTATGGATGCAGCAGCCTTACAAGAGTAGCGATCCCTGGCTCAATTAAAAGTATAGGGGAGAGTGCTTTTTATGGATGCAGCAGCCTTACAAGCGTAACGATCCCCGATTCGGTTACAAGATTAGGTGAGGGGGCTTTTAAAAGCTGCAGCAGCCTTACAAGCGTAACTATCTCTGACAAGGTTACAAGTATAGGAAAGAATGTTTTTTATGGATGCAGCAGCCTTACAAGCGTAACGATCCCCGATTCGGTTACAAGTATAGAATCGAGGGCTTTTGCATACTGCAGCAGCCTTACAAGCGTAACGATCCCTGACTCGGTTACAAGTATAGGAAGAGAGGCTTTTATAGGCTGCAGCAGCCTTACAATAACTGCAAAAGATGGAAGTTATGCGGCAAAGTACGCTAAGAGAAATGGAATCAAGCTGAAAACAAACTGAAATAAAGCTGACCATTAATTGTGATATAAAGGGAGAAGAAAGAAATGTACGAAGAAATTGATATTCAGTATATGAAATACAGACTTGCAGATTATTTTGAAGATGCAGGCTTTGTAGATGTGTATAACCGGGAGATCAAGCATTACAGCGCAGAAAAGACTATCGAGATATTCAAGGACACTTTCGGTGAAGATGAACCGATGTATGATAGTGAGGGTACATATTAAATGGCAGAGTCAGACAAAGAAAAAATACTGAAAATTGCACAGGATATTATTATGCTGTCAAGAAACACGCTTGTTGTGAATATGCGCTTTCTTGACAGCGCAATAAGTATGCTGGAATATATCCCATACGAATTTGACAGTACGGCTACTGATGGAAAATATATTTTCTATTCCCCTGAGCATATTATCAGGATCTACAGAAAATCAAAGGAAACTGTTACCCGTGATATTCTGCACATGATACTTCATAACGTGTTCAGGCATAATATCGTCGGTACTTTGCTGAACAGAGAGGCATGGGATCTTGCCTGTGATATTGCCGTTGAAGTTATCATTAACGAATTGCAGCTTTCCATACTTGCAGCAGATAGGGAAAAATATCAGAATGATATACAGGAAAAGATCAGAGCGGGCTCAAAGCTGATGATTGCCGAAAAGATTTACAGTTATCTTATTTCTGACGTATCTGCTGAAAAGATACATGAATGGTCAGTATATTTTCAGGCTGACGATCACACCAACTGGTATGAAAGTATTCCTGCCGTATCAGAAGCCTTACAGCAGCAAGGCAAAGCATATTCGGACAAATCTTCGGGCACATCTTCAGACACATCTTCCGATACATCTTCGGGCACATCTTCGGACACATCTTCAACAGATGTTTCAACACTTGATCAGCAATGGAAAGATGTTGCTGAAAAAATGCAGATGGATCTTGAATCATTCTCCAAAAAGCAGGGGGACAACGCCGGGACGCTTATGCAGAATCTCAATGCAGTAAATCGTGAGAGATACGATTACACAAGCTTTCTTAAACGATTTGCTGTAATGGGTGAGGCTATGAAAATCAACGATGATGAGTTTGATTATATTTTCTACACTTACGGTATGCATCTTTATGAGCGTATGCCGCTGATCGAACCGCTCGAATACAAGGATGTAAAACGCATAAAGGAATTTGTTATTGCCATAGATACGTCAGGCTCTGTAAACGGCGAACTTGTACAGAGTTTTGTTCAGAAAACTTATAACATTCTTAAACAGGAAGAAAGCTTCTTTACAAAAATAAATCTGCACATTATCCAATGTGACGCTGACATTCAGGAGGATGTGAAGATAACCTGTCAGGAGGACTTTGACCGTTATCTTGAAACAATGACGCTAAAAGGTTTCGGCGGAACGGATTTCCGTCCTGTGTTCAGATATGTTGACGGATTGATAAAGAACAAGGAGTTTACAAATCTAAAGGGACTGATTTATTTTACTGACGGCTATGGAGATTTTCCTACGAATCAGCCTGATTATAATACTGCTTTTGTGTTTGTTGATGATGAATACAACAATCCTTATGTTCCTGTATGGGCTATCAAGCTTATACTGCAGAAGGACGAAATATAAACTGAATGGAGAATAGATATGAATATCAAGGAAGCCAAGGAACAGATAAAAAATGCAATGACCGCTTATTTTACCAAAGATGAACAGGGAAATTATATGATACCTATCGAGAAGCAGCGCCCTGTTTTTATGATGGGTCCTCCGGGTGTGGGAAAGACTGCTGTTATGGAACAGGTTGCCGCCGAGATGGGAGTAGGACTGCTTTCTTATTCAATGACACATCATACAAGACAGTCGGCTCTCGGTTTACCGTTTATCGTGCATAAAAATTATGGCGGTGAGGAATTTGATGTATCTGAATACACTATGAGTGAGATCATTTCGGCGGTATATGAGCTTATGGAGAATACAGGTGTCAAAGAGGGTATTCTTTTCCTTGATGAGATAAACTGTGTTTCGGAAACTCTTGCTCCAATAATGCTCCAGTTCCTGCAGTACAAGGTTTTCGGCAGGCACCGTGTTCCTGACGGATGGATAGTCGTAACCGCAGGAAATCCGCCCGAGTATAACAACTCTGTCCGTGAGTTTGATATAGTAACATGGGACAGACTCAAGAGAATAGATGTTGAACCTGATTTTACAGCATGGAAGGAATATGCTTACAAGGCAGGTGTGCACGCTTCGATCATGACCTATCTTGAAATACGCAAGGGGGATTTCTACAGCGTTGAAAGCACTGTTGACGGAAAAAGCTTTATTACCGCAAGAGGCTGGGAGGATCTCAGTCAGATGATAATTCTGTATGAAAAGAATAATATCAAAGTGGATGAAAAGCTTATATGCCAGTATATCCAGAACAGAAAGATCGCAAAATCATTTGCTGTTTACTATGATCTTTTCAATAAGTACAAGAGCGATTATCAGGTCGATGATATCCTCAGCGGAAAAGCATCTGACAGCATAAAGAAACGTGCAAAGGCTGCAAAATTTGATGAGCGTCTTGCATTGCTCGGACTTCTGCTTGACGCTGTTACAGCAGATGTAAAATCTGTTATCCACACGGATACAATGATAAAAAATCTCGTAGGCGTGCTTACAAAATTCAAGATGGCAGCTGCAAAGCCGGACTGTTCTCCTCAGAAAAGCTTTGATAAGCTTATCAAAGAAAGACAGGAACTTCTTAAAAAGGGCAAGACATCAGGAAGTATGTCCCGTGATGATCAGGCTATCGAAGCAAAGCTTATAGGTGTTCTTGAATCCATGACATCTGCCGTGGACACAGACAGCGGTGCGGAGGCATTCAAGAAGGTAAAGGCTGAATTCGACCGGCTTGTAAAGCAACTTAAGGGTGACGCTGACAAGGCAAGAAACAGAATGTCAGCTATGTTCATATTCTGCGATGAAGTTTTCCCTGACGGACAGGAGCTTCTTATACTTGTTACAGAGCTTACAATGAACTATCATTCCGCACTTTTTATATCAAAATACAACTGCCCCGAATATTTCGAACACAACAAGGAACTGCTTTTCTATGAACGTCAGAAAGCTATTATTGACGAGCTTGGCGAGCTCGATATAATATAATCAATATTATGGGATTCAAGATAAAAAACAATGTGCTTACAGGTTATAAAGGACAAAAAAAGGGATAACGGAAGTGGTAATTCCCGATTCGGTTACAAATATGAGATAATGCTTTTGAGAGTTGCAATAGTCTTACAATAACTGCAAAAGCAGGCAGTTATGCGGCAAAGTATGCCAAAGAAGAAGAAATCATGCTGATAAAAATGTGATTTTAGTGAAAGGAAGTGTATAAATAATGGATAAAGCAGTATCCGATAACAGTCTTATTATCAGAAATGGAACAAAGGCTGAGATACTTCTGGTCGGAAATGGGATTAACAGGGCATTTTCCGAAAAATCGTGGGAAGAGATAATACAGGAATGTGCAAAAAACAATAATGTCAGCTATGACAAGGATATATACAATAAAATGCCTTACAATATGCAGATAGTCGTCGCAACAGGTGATAATGTTGACAAATCGATGAAGAAGTTGTGTGACAGTATGAGGCAGATTCCTGTAATTGACGAACAGAAGGCGTTTATCGGAAAGCTTCTTGATTTGCCGTTCACACATATTCTTACGTCAAATTATACATATGAGATAGAAAAGACTGTAAAAGAGTGTAAAAGATACAATATCGTGAAAACAGATAAAAATGGACGGGCAGTTAATGATATGATGCTTCATAGACCTATTGTTATGAAATACGGAAACTCAGAGCGTTATATCTGGCATATTCACGGTCATGTGGGTGCTGCCAATTCAATAGTGATGGGGCATTATTACTACGGAAAGCTGCTTGGCAGAATACAGAAATATGTTCCATCTTTTCTGAAAAGGTACAATGGCTGCTGCAAATATGAAAAAAACTGTAGTGTGCAGTCATGGGTAGATCTGTTTATGACGGGTAATGTACACATTCTCGGACTTGGTATGGACTTTACTGAAAATGATCTGTGGTGGCTTGTTTGCTGTAAAAAAAGGCATTTCCCAGAAAGCAGGATATATTTTTATGAACCTGCGGAGAATATAGACTTGGACAAGAGACGGATGATGGAATGTTATAATATTTACATTCCCGAATTACATGTGTATAATAACAACTACATTGATTTCTATCATTCTGCGATTGAACTGATACAGAAAAACTTGACAGGAGGTGATACCAATAATATACGATAGCATTGATACTGAGGCGCTTCGCAGTGAGCTTATAGATCATTTTGGGGCAGCTTCGCCTTATGAGCCTATGGCAATGGCTGATGTGCTTGCTGCCGAAAGGGCTTCGGCTGATGAACTTATTCGGCTTGCCGAAATGAATGGGATAGATCCGAATAATTTTAAAAAATAAAAAACCGGAGGATATGATTATGTTTTATAAGGTGATTCCAAATACTGGTGATAATAATACTTCAGAAAAAATTCTTGGGCTTTGCGAACTCGTGCATAATAATAGTGAATGTATTGGCGAATGTGAAATTGATCGTTCAGGTGATAATGATTTCTTTATTACAGAATCAGAGGAAAGTGATTCTTTTTTTGAAGCTCTCGAAAATATTATTGGTGTAATATCTCTGCTTGAAGACCAAAATATATCCGAATATGGATTTCAGGCGGCTATTCTGGAAGACAGTATTGATGAGTCTGAATACAAATATGCTGTTATTGACTGTTCAGATGACAAGAAAACCATAAGGATACTTGATGGTGAATTAAGCCCGGGAGAAGATATATATGATCAGATAAAGATTATCGAAAAAAATATCGCAAAACAGCCTGAGCAGGACCTTGAAGAATACTGCAAAGAAAATGATATTGAGTGGATAGATGAGATTGATCTGACATATCTGCTTGATGACGAAGATGGTGATAGTTCAGATTCAACGGCTCCTGTTATGATCTTTGCTCCGACAGATGTGATCGAAAAAATCGTAGAAATGGATTTTGATGATATTGAGAATCAGAATCTTGATTATGTTCTTGAGCCAATCGAAATGCCGTACTATCTGCATACTGAATATAACGAGCAAGGAACTCATCTGAGAATATATAACAGAAACTCTTTCCCGATTGCTCATGAACTTGATGGGGTTTGTTTAGCAGATGCTCAGCTTAATTCCGATGAGGGCACAATTTCTATGAATTGTTCTAATTCAGATGTTGAGGAACAGATATGTGCATTTATTACGGTATGCAATATGTTTAATAAGCTTATTGTTAAAAAAGGTCTTGAAAGTATGATTGATTCTATTGACAGATCATACGAAGGAATACTTCTTAAATTATCCGAGGATGATGATATTGAAGCGGAGGTTGTAAGTGGAAAAGAACGTCCCGATCTTGCGGCAACTACCGATCTGTTTATGCTGAATGTAGGCATGGCACGTCCTTACAGTGGTGAAATGTTTGATGAGTTCTTTGATTTGGATTTTGATGACGATGATGATATAGATATCGATATCGACGAACTGGCAGAAAAGGCTGAAAACGGAGATGTTAATGCATTAGATACGCTTATTGATTTTTTCTATGAGCAGGATGATTTTGAAGAAGTTTTCAAATGGTCAGAAAAATTTGCTGAGAAAAATAATGCTGTAGGATTTTACAACCTTGCTCTCTGCTATGCAAACGGACGAGGATGTATTACAGATATGAAAAAGGCTGTTGAACTTTACGAAAAGGCTGCTGATATGGGTGTACCCCAAGCTATGACAAATCTTGCTGTATTATACATAAATGGTGACAATGTCGAGCAGAATGAAGAAAAAGGATTTGAGCTTTTTATGAAGGCAGCCGAACTTGATCATGGTTCAGCTATGAGAAATCTTGGTTGGTGCTATCAGATGGGTCTGGGAACTGAGTGTGACATTGAAAAGGCTGTCGAATGGTATGAAAAGGCGCTTGAACACTTCCCCGATGACAGAGAGTTAAATATGAAGGTAATGATTTTGAAGGATTCTGTGGAAATGGACAATAAAAATGACGATGTTTCATGTAACAGAAGTGATATAGATGATATTTACTGCATAATGTGTGAGTTCTTTTACTATGCTGATGAAGACAACCTGAGTTGTGAAAGTGCATTAAAGAATCTTAATGAAGCAATTGACGAAGGTGATGATGAAGCTATGTTTGTTCTTGCCAGGTATTATTTTGGGAACAGTAACGATGCAGATGAACATAAGAGAGCTGTTCAGCTTATGAAATCTGCTGCTGAAGCAGGACATAAGGATGCGCAGATGTTTATTAAAGCTAATTCCGAGTTAATATATTAAGAGAAAACTTTTCATCTTATGTTCAGGCTTGCAGTATATGATTATCTTTATTCTGATAGCAACAAATTGCTATATTTGAAATTGAAGTGATTGATATATAGAAAAAGAATCAGCGAGGATCATATGACCTCGCTGATTCTTTTGAAATGTGATTGCAAATGTGTGTAGTGAATGCCAAAATGGAGTTGTTATGCTGTTGATCTATAGAATTATTCGGTTTACTTGATCAGTTTTTCAATCACACAGGAATGTCCCTTGCTTTCATCATAACTGATTCCCACAAGCAGTATCTCACCGCTGAACGCTTCAAGCTTTTCGGTGTAGTTCTTAGCTTTTATCTGTTCAATTGCGGTTTCGGCTGTTTTATTGTATTTCAGCTCAATGACCATTGCAGGGGAGTCAACACCCTTCCGTGGAATAAATGTCAGATCAGCATAGCCCTTACCGCTGGGCAGCTCTCTGAATATTTCATAATCATTCCTTGCGGAATAATATGCAAGCGAAAGTGTTACAGATAAGGACAGCTCATTGTTGTACGCAATGATAGATGTGTTCTTCTGATGAACCTCCTCCAGTATTTCGGCAACTCTGTTGCTGTCACAAGCAAGCGTAGCCGAAAGCAACTCATCGGACTGACGGAGCGAGTTCATAACCTCTTCCCAGCCGCCGTCCTCAATGCAGTTGATAAACTCCTGCTGAACCTCTTTGTTAGGTATCCATGCAGTTTTTGTATCAAAATCATAGGTCAGATAACCAAGGTGGATAAGGAGAGTCAGTACATCATCGGCAGATCTGAGAGATACCATATCATTCTGGAACTTGCCCGTATTGACCTTGATATGCTCACCTGCGATCATTTGTATAACAGACTGACGCAAGCCGTCCATATCAAGCTTGATGTATAACTGCAATGCCTCAAAGGTT
>JAGAJY010000306.1 GCA_017848125.1 Oscillospiraceae bacterium | reverse complement strand
ATACTAATTCTTAATCAACCTATAGACAAATCCTCGGATGAAATAACCGCATTCGTCGTCAAGCTCCCTTGCCGGGCGGCAAGCCCGCCTGCGGTCGCTTTCCTAGACTGCGATTATTTCATCTGTCGTCTTTGTCTATAGAACGATTTAGAATTAGTATGAAAAGCACTCCGAAGGTTTATCATTATCTTCGGAAAGGAATGGTCATTATTATGAAAGCCGATTTTGAATACATCTGGACAGACAAGAAACGGACGATTTTCGGACTTCCGCTGTCCTTTACAAGATATTTCCTTACTGAAAAGAAATTTATTACCCGAAAGGGTTTTCTGAATGTGGTCGAGGACGAGTTTGACCTTTACCGTGTAAATGACAAGAAGCTTTTTCTGCCCTTCGGTCAGCGTGTTTTCGGCTGCGGTACGGTACTTGTGAACGTCAAGGACGTGGATACTCCTCAGAAAGAGGTAAAGTCCATAAAAGAGCCGAGAAAGTTTATGCAGCTTCTTGATGAACAGATAGAAAAGCAGAGGGACGCTTATCAGATAAGAGGCAGGGATATGATAGTCGGTATTGATAATGATGACTGCGACTGCGGAGATAATGACGATGCTTGATTTTGTCGCAGAAAAGCAAAGCTCATGGGATTTTCTGAAAAACACAGAGCTGCCAATATTCATCTACGGAATGGGTGACGGTGCGGAGAAGATTCTCCGTGTGTTTGAGGAATACGGCATTGCGGCGGCAGGCTTTTTTGCCAGCGACGAATTTGTCAGAGGGCATTATTTCAAGGGGCATCTTGTACACAGCCTGTCACAGATAGAAAAGCTTATTGACGATTTCATAATCGTTCTTGCTTTCGGTGCAGGCTATGAAAGCCTTTACCGCAGGATATCCCAAATGGCACAGCGGCATATTCTTCTTGCCCCCGATGTTCCCGTTGTGGGCGAGGGGCTTTTTACCTATGAATACTGCCTTCAGAATGCAGAAAAATTGCAGCGTGTTTACGATCTTCTTGCAGACGATGTTTCAAGGCAGACCTTTTCGGATATTGTGAATTTCCGTATCAGCGGAAAAATAGATTATCTGCATCACTGCACTACCGAAAAATCAGACGTGTGGGAAAATATCATTCATCTGACGGAAAATGAGCGGTATATTGATATGGGTGCGTATAACGGCGATACGGTGCAGGAGTTTTCCGAGCTTACGGGCGGCAGATATGAGCATATATGGGCTGTTGAGCCTGATACGAGGAATTTCCGAAAGCTTACAAAAAGCACGCAGGAGATGGATAATATCACTCTTGTTAATGCTGCTGCATGGAATGAAAACACAGAGCTTACCTTTTCCGACCGTTCGGGGCGCAATTCCAAGCTTACCGAGGGCGGAGGAGTCAAGCTGAAAACCGTTCAGACAGTATCGGGAGACAGTCTTTGCGCTAATGCCACGCTTATTAAAATGGACGTTGAGGGTGCGGAGGCAATGGCTGTTGCAGGCTGTGAAAGCTCTCTTAAAGCAGGCAGCAGGCTTATCTGCGCTCTCTATCACCGCACGGAGGATATTTTTGAGCTTCCGCTTCTTGTAAACAAGATAAATCCCGAATTAAAGCTGTATATCAGGCATCAGCTTTATATTCCCGCATGGGAAACAAATCTGTACTGCACATTATGATTTGTCCGCCGTGCAAGGACAAATGTGTACAAAGTGAAAACAATTCGGCGGAGTTTTATAAAACACTTGCAAAATTCCCGAAAATGTTATATTATATAATATGGAATATCGCAGATAACGGTTCTGCATACTAAGATTTTTTGAAAGGTGTAGATTTTTTATGTCATTGAAGGATATGAACAAGGCACAGCTTGAAGCGTTCAGAGATGAGTGTGTAAAGGAATATGAGGCATTCAAGGCTCAGGGACTTAAGCTTGATATGTCAAGAGGAAAGCCCTGCAATGAGCAGCTTGACCTTACTATGCCCATGCTTGACGTGTTAAACAGCAAGTCCGACCTTACCGACGCAGACGGTGTTGATGTAAGAAACTACGGCTTTCTTACAGGTATAGGCGAGGCTAAGAAGCTTTTTGCGGAGCTTCTGGGTGTTTCTCCCGCAAACATCATCGTAGGCGGAAACTCCAGCCTTACCCTTATGTACGACAGCGTTGCAAGAGCAATGCAGTTCGGCGTTTACGGCAGCAAAAAGCCTTGGGGCAAGTGCGACAAGGTGAAATTCCTCTGCCCTGTTCCCGGATATGACCGTCACTTCTCTATCACCGAGACTTTCGGTGTTGAGATGATAAACGTTCCTATGACTCCCACAGGTCCTGATATGGATATGGTGGAGAAGCTTGTTTCTTCCGACCCCGAGATAAAGGGCATCTGGTGTGTTCCCATGTACTCCAATCCTGACGGATATACTTATTCAGATGAAACTGTAAAGCGTTTTGCGGCGCTTAAGCCTGCGGCTGAGGATTTCAGAATTTTCTGGGATAACGCATACTGCATTCATCATCTTAAGGACGACTGCGACAGCCTGCTGAACATTTTCGACGAGGCTAAGAAGTGCGGCAATGAGGATATGATATTCGAGTTTGCTTCCACATCAAAGATAACCTTCCCCGGTGCAGGCGTTGCTGTGCTTGCCGCTTCCGAGAACAATATCGCTCAGATAACAAAGCTTCTTGGTATGCAGAATATCAGCTATGACAAGGTAAATCAGCTTCGCCACGTCCGCTACTTCGGCAATGCTGACGGTCTTAAGGCTTATATGGAGAAGCACAAGGCTATCCTTGCTCCCAAGTTTGATATGGTTGTTAATATGCTTTCTGAAAAGCTGGGTGAGCTTGATGTTCTCAGCTGGAATGTTCCCAAGGGCGGCTACTTTGTATCAGTAAACACTATGAACGGCTGTGCAAAGGAGGTTGCAAGGCTCTGCAAGGAGGGCGGCGTTGTTCTCACAGGCGCAGGAGCTACCTTCCCCTACGGCAAAGACCCCGAGGACAGAAATATCCGTCTTTCCCCCTCTTATCCCACAGTTGAGGATCTGCGCAAGGCTATGGAGCTTTTCTGCATCTGCGTAAAGCTTGCTTCTGTTGAGAAGCTTCTTGCTGAATAAGATCAAAGTTTATTGTATTATGCTGCTTCACGGTAAGGTTTTGTGCCGTGAAGCAGTTTTTTTATTAAACGTATTGACAAAATTCTATATGTGTGATATGATTATATATAGAAGAAAATCAATGTGAAGTGAGGATACAGAGATGAACGAAAAACAGACAGCTGTTATTTTTAAAGCGTTCTGCGACGAAAACAGGATAAAGATATTAAAGCTGCTGATGGGCGGAGAAAAATGCGCATGCAGGCTTCTTGAGGAAATGAGCTTTACCCAGCCTACCCTCTCTCATCATATGAAAATACTTTGCGAAAGCGGTATAGTTCAGGGGCGGAAGGAAGGGAAATGGGTTTATTATTCAATTTCCGCTGATGGTATCTCAAAGGCACAGGAGTATCTTGATTTTCTGAAAAATGAGTGAAAGGGAGAATGACAATGTGTAAGGCAGATAGGGCATCAGAGCTTTTTTCAAATAATTTCAACTGTTCACAGGCTGTTCTGACAGCTTTTGCGGCGGATTTCGGCATTGATGAGGAGCTTGCTCTGAAGCTTGGAACACAGTTCGGCGGCGGCGCAAGAAACGGCGAGATGTGCGGTGCGGTATCGGGAGCGCTTATGGTTTTGGGCTTGAAGTACGGGCATTATCAGGCAGATAACATTGACCAGAAATCAAAAGCTTACTGCATTGCAAGTGAATATACAAGGCGTTTCAAGGATAAAAACGGTTCGATAGTATGCCGTGATCTGCTGGGTTATGATTTGACAAAGCCTGAGGATATGGCGTGCATAAAGGAAAGGAATCTTTTTGGGGAAGT
>JAGAJY010000305.1 GCA_017848125.1 Oscillospiraceae bacterium | reverse complement strand
TTGTAGTCGGACATAAGCTCATCAAGGTCAGCTCTCTGGATCTTAAGCTCATCAACTGCATTATTGTAGCTTTTCAGACCGTCATTGTATTCAGCCTTGCCGTCAGCAAGCTTTTTTTCGCCGTCGGCAAGCTTTTCTCTCGCTTCTGCCAGCTCCTCATCAGCATCGGCACGGATCTGTATCTCACGCTCAGACAGCAATCCGTCGGCAAGAGTTTCCGCAAAGTATTCACCGTCTGACACAAGCTTCTCGTATTCCTCGGAGAATGGCTCTACATCGAGAGAATGTGCCTTGCCTACGGAAAGATATATATCCGTATATGTATCAAGAGCAAAATCCTCATCGGGAATAAATACAAATGCGCTTATGCTGCCTGTACCTATGGCGGAACTGCCCTTTTCAAAGGTAACGTACTGCGATGACTGAGCAAGACCAACAACTGTATATTCGCTTACAGCAAGATAATCTTCAACGCTTTCGTCGGTATCGGCGGTAAAGGTTATCTTGTCTCCGATCTTAAAGGAAAGGCCGTCATTGGGAGCAAAATCGGCAATGCATTCCCCTGATTTTTCAGGAAGTCTGCCCTCTGTTACATAAAGCTTGTTCAGCGGCTGCTCATTGTCATAGGACATAACCTTGACTACAGAGCTGCCCTGAGCGTTATCCACAAAAAGCTCTGTAGAATAACCTGCATAGCCTGCTGAAAACACATCATTTTCAAGAAGCCTTTCGCAGTCGGTGTCATTAAAACCGAGAGTTGATTTTATCTGAATATCGGCAAGAGCCTGATTTTCAAAATAATCCCAGCCTGCCCTTTTCATATCGGGGCTTGCCGCCTTAACACCCGAATAGAACGCACAGCTCAGCGCAATTATGGAAGCTATGGCAACAAACCGTCCCGGAGCCTTTTTAACGCTTCGGAGGGTATTCAAAAGTAACATATTCTTCATAAGCCGCCGCCTTACCATTCTATGTTTTCAACGGGAGTGGGATTGGGATTGAGAGCGATTTTGGCAACCTTGCTGTTCTTTATCTTGATAACTCTGTCAGCCATAGGTGTTATCGCCTGATTATGGGTAATTACAACAACTGTCATACCCTTTTCACGGCAGGTATCCTGCAAAAGCTTCAATATGGTTTTTCCCGTATTGTAATCAAGAGCGCCCGTAGGCTCATCACACAGAAGAAGCTTGGGAGATTTTGCAAGGGCTCTTGCAATGGAAACTCTCTGCTGCTCTCCGCCCGAAAGCTGTGCCGGGAAATTGTTCATACGCTCCGAAAGCCCTACCTGTTCGAGAACTTCCGCAGCGTCTCTGCTTTCTCTGCATATCTGTGCGGCAAGCTCTACATTTTCAAGAGCAGTCAGATTCTGAACAAGATTATAGAACTGAAAAACAAACCCTATATCATATCGTCTGTAAGCGGTAAGCTCCTTGGACTTGTATTTTGCAATATCATTGCCGTCAACGATTATCTCGCCCTCGTCACAGGTATCCATTCCGCCGAGAAGATTGAGAACGGTTGTCTTTCCTGCACCGCTTGCACCTGTGATAACAACAAATTCCCCCTTTTCAATATCAAAGGAAACTCCGTCCGAGGCAGTAATTGTGACCTCACCCATCTTATAACGTTTGTAAACATTTTTCAGAGAAACAAAGCTCATTGTCGATCCATTTTCCGAAAGGGAAAATGCACTCCTTTCCGCATATAAAATTATTTACACTAATCCAACATAATTATATCACAGCAGGCGACATTTTTAAATTGACAAATCCAACAAATAAAACAAAAACGGAGCATATTTCTTAGGAAATATGCTCCTTGATTTAATAAATTATTCTATGTTTACACATTAAATCTGAACAGAACTATATCGCCGTCCTGCATAACGTACTCCTTGCCCTCGGAGCGGACAAGACCCTTTTCCTTTGCGGCAGCCATTGTTCCGCAGGAGATAAGGTCGTCAAATGCAACTACCTCGGCTCTGATAAAGCCCTTTTCAAAGTCAGTATGTATCTTGCCTGCCGCCTGAGGAGCTTTTGTACCACGGGTGATAGTCCACGCTCTTACCTCGGGCTTGCCTGCGGTAAGATAGGAAATAAGACCAAGAAGGGAATATCCCTCCTTGATTATACGGTCAAGGCCCGATACCTCCAGACCAAGCTCGGAAAGGAACATTTCCTTATCCTCATCGCTCATATCGGAAATTTCAGCCTCAAGCTGAGCGCAGATAGGAAGCACAGCTGCCTTTTCACGCTCTGCGATCTCGCATACCTTCTTGTAATGCACAGAGGATTCAATATTGTTCTTAAAATCCTCCTCGCAGAGATTTGCCGCATAGATAACAGGCTTTGCGGACAGCAGCGGAGTTGTTTTGATAAGCTCATTCTGTTCCTCTGTAAAGCTGAAAGAGCGAGCGGAATGACCTTCTTCAAGATGCTTTTTCAGCTCCTCCAGAAATTCAAGCTCCGCCTGATATTTCTTATCGCCCTTTATAAGCTTCTTTGTGCGGTCGATACGTCTTTCGATAAGCTCAATATCCGAGAAGATAAGCTCCAGATCAATGGTCTCAATATCCCTCTGGGGATCAATGCTGCCGTCAACGTGGATAATATTCTGATCCTCAAAACAGCGGACAACGTGAACTATAGCGTCTACCTCTCTGATATTAGCAAGGAACTTGTTTCCCAGACCCTCGCCCTTGGACGCACCCTTTACAAGACCTGCAATATCCACAAATTCAAGGGTCGCAGGGGTAAACTTGTCAGGCTCGTACATTTCCTTAAGCTTGTCGAGACGGCTGTCGGGAACGGATACTATTCCCACATTGGGCTCGATAGTGCAGAAAGGATAATTCGCCGACTCTGCACCTGCATTTGTAAGAGCGTTAAAAAGCGTACTTTTTCCGACATTCGGAAGACCAACCATACCTAATTTCATATTACCGATTTCCTTTGCTGATTATTATTCGTCGTCAAAGCTGAGATTGCGCACATATTCGTCTGCGTCAAAATCCTCATCATAGGAGCTTCTGCATACAGCCTTCTTTGACGAAACAAGCTTTGTTACAGCTGTTCCCGTAATGATTCCAACAACAAATGCGCCTATGGTTATGAGCATAAGCAGTCCCTTTGAAACTCTTACCTTTTCGTCAGCATATCTGCCTACAGTTGAAATGATCTCCTCTATCATAGTTAACTACCGCCTTTCAGACTGAATTTATAGGGTTCTTTAATATTATAACCTATTTTACCGAAAATTGCAATAGAAATTTCGGATTTTAAAGCACATAATTTTCTATGACCCATGCAATGCCGTCTTCATCATTTGAGGGAGCTATAACATCAGCGGCGTTCTTTGCCGCTTCACAGCCGTTTGACATACAAACACCAAGCCCCGCAAACTTTATCATTGAAACATCGTTAAAGCCGTCGCCGCAGGCAATGACCTCCTCACGGCTTATGCCAAGCTCGCCTATAAGCTTTTCAATGGAAACAGCCTTATCTATGCCGTTTGGTACGACCTCAACGAAAAACGGTTCGGAGCGGAACACATTCGCCTTTCCCGAAAGCTGCTGTGCAAGGCTTTTTTCAGCCCTTTCCGCTATCTCAGGCTCTCCCGTAAGCAGGCATTTTACAGGCTCATAATCTATCTCACCGAGGAAATCATCAGTAACCCTGACAGGCATGGAATTTATCCTCGATTCCAGTTCGATATAGCTATCAAGCCTGTCAGCGGCAATTATTTCGCCGCCCTTGTATGTTATTATGCCTATGCCGAATTCCTTTGCAGTGCTGTATGCGGTGCTGAGAGCTTCAAGTGAGATTGTATCCGAGCAGATAAGCTTTCCGTCCGAGGCTCTGCGGATAAGCCCCCCGTTAAAGGGCAGCAGATAGCCCCCTCGCTCTTTAAGCTCCAGCTCCTTTGACGCATATGCAAGCCCCGGCTCGGGACGTCCCGAAGCCACAGCTATGATAAGACCCTTTTCTGCGGCTCTGAACAGCGCCTCCTTGGTTTTTGGAGTAATAAGCTTTCTGCTGTCGGTAAGAGTTCCGTCAATATCAAGAAAAATAATTTTATATTTCATATTATCCAATCCTTTCACAAAAGACACACCATTTATTTTACACAAGGATTATAAATTTTTCTATATATCATTATGAAAAATCAGAGATTCTACGAAATCGTCGCACGGCTATGCTCTGCTCGCCATTATTTCCCTGACCTCGAAAACAGCAGGAGGATTCAGCTGAAACGGAAACCTTGATATAGCAGCAGCCGAGCAGGCGCTTGCAAACCTCACAAGCTCATCATCGCTCATTCCCATTGCCACAGCATAGGTACAGCCTGCCTTAAAAGTATCGCCAGCCCCGAGAGTGCTTTTCACATCGACCTTAAACGGTGAAAATGATTTTATCTCACCACCTTTTCTTCCGTAGAAAAGCTCATTTCCGCCGTTCGTGATTATAGTCAGACCGCCGCCATTCTTCTGAAATAATGGAAACAGCTCCTCACGGCTTTTATCGGGATATGTATTCTTAATGCCCTCACCTGAAATTACCGATACGGCAGAATGCTTGTGAATAAAGCTGTCATATTTGCAGTCTATCGTAACATATTTCCTGCCGTGCTTTACACAATACCTTGCCGCAAGCTCAGATTCATTGCCGAAAAACGGGTCTATGGCAGCAGCTTCACACTCTGAGACCGCTTTTTCGCTTGGCGTGTTCCATCTTTTTGCTCCGCCGCTGAATGCGCTGTTGAAATAATGACCGAATGTACCCATAGGCGTCCGTGTGTCACCTGAGATAATGATGTAATCCTCTAAGCCCTCATAGTTTTCGTCAAAATAAAGCAGGTCATAATTTACCGTTTTATCCTTATAAAACTCCCTGAGCATCGGTGCGGTCTTTCTGCCTATATGATTTCCGTCAATTGTCACATTTGCTCCGAGAGAGGATAAAACTGTTGCGCAAGTGCCTGTTTCACCGCCGATAAACCTGAACATTTCTTCAATTTCCGAATATTCATCGGGCTTTACAAACTCTTTGAGCCGAAAGCTGTTTGAGCCGACTATCATTCCATATAAATATATCTTTTTCACAGTAAACCTCCGTTAATATCAAAAATCACACAACACCGGTATTGCTGTGCTTACAGTATAGCTGTTTTGCAAGAAATATTATACAATATCTGTTGCAAATATATAATATTCGTTGTATAATAAATCTGAGGAGGCGGACTTTATGAGTATGAACAAGGAGCTTAATTCACAGCTTTTCAAACGACGTGAGGAACAGCTCAGCCACGTTGAATATGACCATGAATACAGCTTTTACGATAATATTACGGCAGGCAATATTGAAGAAGTAAAAAAGATACTTGCCGACCCCAACGATACAGCTATGTACGAAAATCCAGAGTACGGCAGACTTTCAAAGGACAGTCTGCGCAATATGCGTTATCACTTTGTAGTGTCGACTGCACTTATTACAAGGCTTTGCGTTGATAAAGGGCTTGAACGTGAGCTTGCCTATACTCTCAGCGACCTTTATATCAGCAAAATGGATATTGCCAAAACTGCTCAGCAGATAATCCAGCTGCACAATGAGATGCTTATGGATTTTACCAAAAAAATGGCTGACCTTCCTAAACAGCAGATATATTCCATTCAGATCGTAAAGGCAGTTGACTATATATTAAAGAACAGAAATGTCAGGCTTACTGTGCAGAACGTCGCAGACGAGCTGAATATCAACCGCAGTTATCTTTCGTCACTGTTTATCAAGGAAATGGGAATGAGTATCAGTGATTTTATCCGCAGAGAGAAGATCAAAGCGGCAGAGAATATGCTGAAATTTTCCGATTACTCTTACGGAGATATTGCCGAATACTTCGGTTTTGCTTCACAAAGTCATTTTATAAAATGCTTCCGAAGTCAGACGGGGCTTTCTCCAAGGGAATACCGCAGACAGAATATCAGAAAATAAAAAACGGTCACCGAAAAGGCAACCGCTTTTTATGGAAAGATTTTAAGAGAGGATAGTGTGTTTGTATAGATTCATAATATTTTCTGTACAATTATATTATACATCACAGGTTATTATATTTCAATTCATTTTTTTCACAAATATATTTTTTCTTTTTGTCAATAATCACACAAACAATAAAACAACACCCGTATTTTTGTGCATATTCACAAATAGAACTAACACGACTTTTCACTTTATTATTTTCAACAATTATGACCGTATGCATAAAATAGTATTGCAGTGCGAAAAAATAACCTGAAAGGAATGATCTTCTATGAATAACGCACACTACTTCCTCGGCTCGTCCTCCTCCGCAGGCTTTAAAAAGCCAATAAAGGAGATTCTGAACGACACCGACAACACAGTGTATATACTGAAAGGCACTCCCGGCAGCGGAAAATCCACGCTTATGAAAAAAATCAGCGAGGCTTTTTCAGAAAGCAAGCAGGACATCTACCACTGCTCTGCCGACCCAGATTCACTTGACGCTGTATATCTTACAGACAAAAAAGCACTTATTATAGACGGAACAGCTCCCCACTGCATTGACCCAGAATATCCCAAGGCGGTGCAGACCATCGTTGACATCGGAGCATACATAGAAGCCGCCAAGCTCAGAAGCAAAAAAAACGAGCTGATAGCTCTTACCGATGAATATTCAGACTGTCATAAGAGGTGCAGAAGCTGTCTTTCCGCAGTATCCTCGGTGATAGACGATATTATGGCGTCCGCTGACAGTCTGCTGCTTAACGAAAAGCTTGACTCCTTCACCGAAAGGTTTATCAAGCGTATTCTTCCCAAAAACTCAGACAGCTGCGGAAAGCTTATTACCCGACAGCGTTCTGCCGTTACAATGAACGGCTGCTCTGCGTATCTTCCCGAAAGCGGAAAAATATATCTGCTGAAAGATGACAATATTTCGGGTGCGGCAAGATTTCTTGAAAAAGCCGCCAAGCTCATATGCGAAAGAGGCTATACCGTACAGGCAAGCAGATGCTATCTTAGTAAAACCGAGTTTATCGAGCATATCACAGTCCCCGAAGCTGATATCCACTTTATCACATCAAACTGCATAAACAGCTTGAATGTACCCGAAACCGAGAAGGAGATAAACTTCAGGCGATTCTACGACAGCAAGGCTCTGCGTGACAATGATAATATTAAACAGCGCATTAAATTCGGAAAAAGAGCGTGCGCCGAATTTCTGAAGGAATCCGCCGCCGCTCTTATTGACGCTAAAAGTATTCACGATAAAATTGAAAGCTATTATATCTCCGCCGCCGATTTTGACGGTATCGGAAGACTTGCATACAAGCTTATCTCGGATATAAGAAGCTTATGATGTCTTTTTCTCCTTGACTCCCTCGGTGCTTTCGGGAACAAAAAGTATCTTTATTGTCATAAGTATAAGCTTCAAGTCAAGCAGGAAAGAATACTGCTCAATGTACATCAGATCAAGTCTGAGTTTATCATAAGGAGTAGTATTGTACTTTCCAAGCACCTGCGCATAACCCGTAAGTCCTGCCTTGACCTTGAGCCTGTAGCTGAATTCGGGCATAAGCTTCTCGTTTTCGGCGGCAAGCTCTGGTCTTTCGGGACGGGGTCCCACTATGGACATATCGCCCTTGATTATGTTAAGTATCTGAGGAAGCTCATCTATTCTCACTTTGCGGATAAATTTGCCCACAGGAGTGATACGGTCGTCATTCTCTCCCGCAAGACGTGCAACTCCGTCGCTTTCTGCATCTATCCGCATACTTCTGAATTTATATACCTTAAACACCTTGCCATCCTTGGTAAGCCTGTCCTGAGTGTAAAAAACAGGGCCGCCGTCGCAAAGCTTTATGCATATCGCCGTAATAAGCATTATTGGTGAGCAGACGATAAAGCCGGCAAGGGAAACAAAAAGATCCAACGCTCTTTTTATGATAAGCTGCTCTGCGGAAAGACCGTTATTTCTGCACACCAGAAGCGGCGTGTCAAAAAGGTGTATCTGTTCTGCACCTCTGATGATAATATCAGAAAGCTTGGGAGTGATATATATCCTCTTTGACTGAGAAAAGCAGATTTTCAGAATATCGTTCTTTTTTTCGCTGGGCACGTCACAGATTATAACTGCGTCAAACTCCTCAATAAGCTCTGTAATGGTTTCCATATCCTCATCACAGCTGACAGAGCGGCATATCATAAATCTGTCCTCACGCAGGCTCATCTTTTCGACAAGGGGAACAGCCTGCCTGCTTCCGTAAACGATTATCATCTTTCTTGCGGCATACAGCTTTGAATAGATACGGTTGCCTGTCAAAGCCCATATGAATATGAAAACTATATCCGCAAGGGTTTTGAGAAACATCGGCAATACATCGGCAATGGCTCTTTCAAGCAGACATATCTGCAAATAGGTTATCACATTTATAAACAGCGTTGATAAAGCTTGTGAATATATTATATCCGATACCCTAAGCAGACCTATCCTGAAACCGTTGTATATTCTTGAAAAAATGAATATCAGTATCAGATAAACAGCAAAGATTATCAGGTTTCCTTTCCAGCCGAAATAATCAGCCTGTATCCTTGAATTGTCAAGCTTTATGTTATAGTGCTCCAACCACACAAAAGCATATGAGCCAAGGAGGAATAATATCAGTACAGCGGAAATAACTCCCATTATGAAGCGTTTGTATTTGTCACGCTTTTTTTCATTCATTTCAGAAAACACATTCCTTTCAAAGCCCGAAACAGGGCAATGTGCAATACAATGATATTATATCACATTGCCGCTTCAAAAGCAAGGCTATTTCCGATTATTGTCCGTAAATGACGAAATAAGCTCCTTTATTCCAATAATTATTATGAAAACCGCAAATATTTTTCCCAGAAGCTGTGAGCCTATAAACCTTGCGGCAAAATAACCCGCAGCTGCCCCGACTGTTCCCGTTACAAAAGCAGGCATAAGCTCCCTGGGACGGACAAGCCCGTTTTTCCTGTGCATTATCACCGACAGCAGAGCGATCGGCAGAAAGAAAAGCAGATTTATCCCCTGTGCGTCAAGCTGGCTCATTCCAAGCACTGCCGTAAACCATATTATCAGCACCATTCCGCCGCCCACACCCAGAGAAGCAAGCAGACCTGTCAGAAACGCCGCCGCATATGTCAGCATATTCATAAAAAAAATGTCCTCACTCCCGAAAAAACAAGCAAAGCACCGAATATCCCCGAAAGCAGTCTTACGGATATTTTCTTCATAAGCATTGTTCCCAGAAGCGCTCCAGCCAGTCCGAAGGGTACAAGCCTGAACGCTGTGCTGTAATCCGCTCCCCCTTGTGAAAAATACAGCACAGCCGAAACCGCTGACAAGGGAAGTGTAAGCGCAAGAGAGCCTGCATGGGCTTTTTTCGGCTCGAAGCCGTTTTTTCTGAGCATAGGTACAGCGATTATTCCGCCGCCTGAGCCGAAAAATCCGTTGGCAAGTCCTGCCGCCGCTCCCAACATTCTCATTTTGTTTTTATCCGTCATCAGATTCACCTCAATGGTATTATCTGCTGAAAATAATGTATTATTACATTTACTTTCCTGCGTTTTTGTGGTAGAATATCTATATTAACATACAGGAAGTGAATTATATGAAAAAAATAAAATGGCTGTCCACGGGAGGAACGATTTCCTGCGTAAACACGGAAAACGGGCTGTCCCCTGCCGC
>JAGAJY010000304.1 GCA_017848125.1 Oscillospiraceae bacterium | reverse complement strand
GCAATGCTCAGGTGACGTGCGGCAAGATGTTCAAGAGCCATATACAGCGTAGTGGTTTTTCCCGAGCCTGATGGACCTGTTATGTAAATTATACCGTTGGGGGAGCGGAGCATTTCGGAAAAAACTGCGCTGTTTTCGTCGTTCATTCCGAATCTGCCGCTTCTGTCGCTTACAGCGTCATTCGATAAAAATCTGAGAGCCGCCTTTTCACCGAACATTGTTGGGATAAGTGAAAGCCTGATGTTCATAACATAGCCGTCAAGGACTGTCTTGAAATGCCCCTCCTGAGGAAGTCTTTTTTCGGCAATGTCAAGGTTTGACATTATTTTTAGCCTTGCAATAAGAGCGGAATGGACTGCCGGGGATATTTCCACATAATCCATAATAACGCCGTCTATCCTCATTCTTACCGAGGTGCATTTTTCGTATGGTTCAATGTGAATATCGCTTGCACCCGAGGAACAAGCTTTTACAAGCAGACTGCTTACAAGCTTTACAACAGGAACATCGCTGTCCGATTCGTCGTTTTCAAAAACGTTCTTTTGGGGAATGTATGCGGAGGAGCGGAGCTTTTCGGTAGCCTGTGCGGCTGTACGGGCGGTAACATCTGTGTAATTGTACTCAATTGCTCTCTTTATCATAGCCGATTCAGCCAGCACGATCTCAAGCTGAGCGCCTGTTATCTGGCGTATATCCTCAATGGCATACAGATTCAGGGGGTCGCTTACGGCAATGATAAGCTTTCCTGCGGCAATGTCAATGGCAAGAGCGCAGTATTTTTCCGCAAGCTGACGGGGAAGCCTGCCTACAGCCTTGGAATTGACCTTTGTTGCGTCCAGGTCTATTACCTTGCAGTCAAGCTTCTTGCCCATTGCGTCAAGTATCTGCCCCTCGGTGACAAAGCCCATATCCAGAAGCACAGAGCCAAGGCGCTTTCTGCCGTCCTTTTCCTGCTCCTCGAGAGCCTGCGAAAGCTCGTCATCGGTAATATAGCCGTATTCCTTTAGCACCTCTCCGATGGGTATGTTCTTTATCATTTTTATGACCTTTCCTTTCTTACGGGGCTCTGCATTGCCGTTTTGTTCTCTGAATATATTATAGTTTATTTTTCTTCTGATTTCAATAGCCTATCAAAAAATTATGCAATATTTTTACATCAATATGAAAAAAGTGACGAAATTCTGTAAAAAGCATTGACGGAGAAGATTCCCTGTGGTAAAATTATTGTGGATAGCTATGTTATTTTTTATGATTTTCGATTATAATTTCCAAGCGGAAAGGGGGCTGACGCTGTGCCTGAATATAAATACAAAGCCGCCGCTGCTGACGGCAGAACAGTAAGGGGCAGGCAGGACGCCTCCTGCGAAGCACGTCTGAGAGAGATACTCAGGGAACGTGAGCTGTATCTTGTAAGCGCTGTCGAGACTGCGGCGGATAAAGGCTCAAAGCGGCTGAAAAATTCCGAGCTTGCCGACCTGTGCAGGCAGATGGGGCCAATGCTTTCATCGGGTCTGCCCCTTACTGCCGTTCTTACGATACTTCTCCGTCAGGAGCTGACTGCAAATGCTCATAGTGCGGTAAGCTCGATGTACAGAAGCGTTAAGCTGGGTGCGCTTTTATCCGAAGCAATGGCATACACGGGGGGAGCGTTTCCCGAAGCGGTATGCAGGCTTGTTGCCGCCGCCGAGGAAAACGGCAATGCCGCAAAAGCGTGTATGCAGCTTGCAGAGCATTACGAAAGAGAGGAAAAGAGCCGTGAATCGGTCAGCTCTCAGCTTATATTGCCGGCTGTCATAACTGTACTGCTTGTAATTCTGCTTATTCTGTCGTTGGGGGCAGGTGTTCCTGTGCTTGCGTCCCTTTTCGGAGATGGTGAGCTGCCCTATTTTACAGCAAAGCTTCTTGATATAAGCGTTTTTCTGCAAAACAGAGGTCTTGCCGCTGTGCTTGCGGTGATAATGATCCTTGTGCTGATACGTCTTATTGCCGAGATACCCTCGGTGCAGATGTATTTCTCGGAAAAGCTTGTTTCGATGAAATGCACGGGACGCTGTTTCAGAGTGATCTACACTGCTGATTTCTGCCGCACTCTTTCCGCTCTTTACAGCGGAGGTCTGCCGCTTATTTCCGCCTGCACCATAGCAGGGGAGGATATACGCAGCAGATATGTAAGATCTCAGCTTGAAGGGGCGGTCAGAGAGATACGCAGAGGCAGTACAATGTGGTCAGCCTTTGAGGAATGTAACGGCTTTGACAAAAGGCTGTCGGCGGCATTCCTTGCGGGAGAGGAATCGGGAAGGCTGGCGCAGATGCTTGAAGCGGCTTCGGAG
>JAGAJY010000303.1 GCA_017848125.1 Oscillospiraceae bacterium | reverse complement strand
ATCCACATTGGAGTGATATACATAGCCTTCCTCATCGGCAAGAGGGTTTGTGGGGTCATAAACGGGTATCATGGGAGCGTCGTCCTCGATTACCGCTGTGATGACCGAGCCTGCGTTGCGGTATTTATCCTGATTGGCTCTGTAGTAAACGCCTCTCCTGTGAGTGGATTCCTCACGGGTGGTATATTTGTTGAGGATGCCCGCAAAATCCTTCTTTTCGCTTATTACGGTAAGCTGGCGGCGGTAGGGCTCGCCTGTGGAGGTGTTGTAGGAATCCTGATTTGCAATGTTCTGGAGGATAATATCCATTCTGAGTCTCTGTGATGAAAGACCGGAATTGCTTATATCGAGCGAGTGGAGAAAAGCCATAGTTTAAAACTCCTTTCGGTTATCTGCCGATGGCTCTGCGGATCATTGAATACTGGCTGTTCATATAGTCTATCATTGTCTTGTACTGATACTGAACATCGACCAGATCAAGTCCTTCTTTTTCAATATCAACGTTATTGCCGTTGAGAAGCTGACTTGTATTGGTTTCGTAGGTAGTGTTTACCCAGACAAGCTCGCTGTCGCCGCTTTTTGCGCTGCGTCCCGAAACTGTGGCTGTGCCGCTTTCGTCATTGCCGGTAAGCTTGTCGTGAGGGCAGTGCTTGTAGCCGTGATAGGGGCACTTCATCTTTTCCTTCAGCACAAGACCGAAATCAACGGTTTTTGCTTTGTAGTCGGGGGTGGTGATGTTGGCGATATTGTGAGTGATCACCTGCTGCTTGTACCAGGCAGCGTCCAGCGCCTGTTCGGTTATTTTAAATGCCGCACTGTCAAAAAGTCCCATATACAGCGGCTCCTTTCTTTTGGTGATAATGCCTTTATTG
Source organism: Oscillospiraceae bacterium (assembly GCA_017848125.1). GTDB lineage: Bacteria > Bacillota > Clostridia > Oscillospirales > Ruminococcaceae > Huintestinicola. The sequence goes on along the minus strand of JAGAJY010000303.1, from coordinate 9,248 downwards.
AATTGCCCTGAGGGCATAATATCCCCTTTTGGGAGCAGTAATAGCTGATATTATTATACTACAAAATACGGCAAATTACAAGAGAAAAAACCAACTAAATTCCAATTTGTGTGACAAAAATATCAGCAAAAATATATTGAAATTCTATAATTTTCACAAAATTTCGGCGGTTTGGTAAAAATATGATTTGTATTTTGCATAAATGTGTGCATATTTGCTAAATGTTTACTTGGCTGTAAAATATAGCCAATTCAAGTGATTCGTTATTAGTCACATAGATAGCTGTAAAATTTTGGCTGATTTGATGAATACATATGTTATGTACCTTATATAAAGGATATGGATAAAGATGATCGGTACAGGCTGATGATTCAGCAGTGGGTTTTTATTTGATAATCAACAAAAACAAGGCTTTAGGATACGCTGTTTTGTAAATAATTTATAAAAGTAAAAAAAAGGCTTGCATTTTGTAAAACGCTGTGATATAATAGAAACGTTCTGAAAAATCCCGAAGTGATTTCGGGTGAAGAATCGCTATTACTTTATTCAAGGAGGTGCGGCCCAAATGGCAAAGTGTGATGTTTGCGGAAAGGGCGTTACTTTCGGTATTAAGGTTTCCCACTCTCATCGTCGTTCTAACAGAACCTGGAAGCCTAATGTAAAGCGTGTAAAAGCTATCGTTGACGGTACTCCCAAGCACATTCATGTGTGCACAAGATGCCTCCGTTCCGGTAAGGTAACACGTGCTGTCTGATTTTCGACGGGAAATCGGCGGACATTTTATAACCGAATTGTACGTACAATAAGGAAGACGCTTCGGCGTCTTTTTTATTTTTATGGCGTGTCGTCAAAAAATACATCGGCGGCAGGTTTGGCGTGATTTTACAAAAAATTAACAAATATCCTTGCAGAATAATGTATAATTAAAGTAAGAAAATGTATTCAGGGAGGCTGATGTTATGGGCATTAACGGTATAGGCGGTTTATATTCGGGTATCTTTTCGCAGATGTATCAGGGTATCGGCGGCAATAACAAGAAATATTCTCAGTACACCTCAGCCGATCTGCAGGCTCTTATGAAAAAGGCGGACGAGGTAAGGTCGCCCGAGTTTAAGAAGAAGATCAAGTCACAGCTTGAGGGAAACAGCTCTGCCGATAACGGCGAGGTGGGAACGGTTGCTTCGGAAATGAAGCTTTCCGAGTCTGCAAAGGATCTCAGGCAGAAGGCATTGGAGCTCAGCTCTATGAGTATGACCGATATCAAGGATAAGGACGTGCTGGTTAAAAGAGTTTCCGATTTTGCCGAAAGCTACAATAAAGCCATTGACGCTATGGGCAAGTCCGACAGCGTGGATGCTCTCAGAGCAGGCGTATCAATGACCAATTCCGTAAAGACCTATTCGGGAGCGCTTTCCAGAATGGGCTTGAAGGTTGGCAGCGACAATAAGCTCACTGTCAATGAGGAAACCCTCAGAAACGCCGATAACAATGCGGTTGCTTCCATATTCGGCAGCAGCTATTCGCCTGTGGCAAGAATTGCGGACAAGGCGGAGACTATCGGTAAGGCTGCGGCAAACAAGGCTCAGACCACCGCTTTCAGAAATATGATGTACGGCACAGCCGACACAGACAGCGGCTACGGCGGCTATAATACCTTTGCAAGCACCTTCCTCGGCACATTCTTTGATTCTTATATGTGATACAAATGCCTGCGGGTCACAGCTATTTTGCTGTGACCCGTCAGTTTATATAAAAATGTGGTTTTCTTCAAGGATAAATGCGGTATTCTGTGACATAAAACGGTGGAATTGAGGGATAATATGCCGACCAAAAGATATTTGTTTCTGATGTGTCTGTTAGGCATAGCTGTGGAACTGATTTTCAGACAACCAATAGTGAGTATAATAATAATCTGTGCGCTTTTGTCATTTTTTTATTACATATCTTCCGCATACAAAGAAAATAATAGTATATGTAAATACATATGTGGTGTAATGGTAAGCTTTGCGCCTGTTTATGTTGTTGATTATATTATAAACGGTATAGCTCAGGTAAGCTCTATTGCATTTTTCTTTTTCCTGCATCTTTGCTGTATGGTTTCAATGCGGTTATCAGCCGATTCGGATGAAGAAAATGAATATGATAATTGGAGCAGTAAAGGTATAATCGTATGTGCTGTGATACTGCTTTTGTATAAATATATTATCTTCTTTGTGGAAGCGAAATATGCTATTATGTGTGAAGATGAGATTTTCGGGCGTTTAATAAATTATCTGATATTTGATTTGTTGGGAGGGGGTATCATATGCGCTCTGCTGTATTATATCCCAAGTAAATTTACCCCGATAAATAAATCGGCATATGTCGTATTGGTTGTCCCTTTTGCGATAATAAATACAGAGTTTCTTTTATTACTGTATGTGATTTTGCATTTGATTGTACATAGTTTTTAATTAGCTCTAAAATATACTCTGCCGCCCCGAATTCAGCACGTTGAATTTGGGGCGGCTCGTTTTTATTCTATTGCCGTAATCTCCGTTCCTGCATAATAATGCGAAAGTATCTCCCTGTAATCCGAGCCGTCCTGTGCCATCTGTTCAGCACCGCAGATGCTCATACCTGCAAGATGACCTGTGCCTTTTACGGTAAATGCGTATTTACCGTCAGTTTCGGAGATCTCAAATGCACGGCTGTCAAGGCTCAGAAGCTCGGAAATGCGCTTTCCGTCAAGCTCAATGCCGCAGAGACGTGCGGAAAGCACCGTTCCCGATTTGGTCTGTGACAGTATTTCGGGGCTTACGGGCAGGCTTGCTTCGCTGTATTCCGCCGAAAGCCTTGCAAAAAGCTCCGCTTCGGTAAATACAGCTTCCGATATGCTTTCGTCGGAGGAAACGCTTATAAGATAAGGGTAGGGCGTTCCCCATACGTTTTCGGCGGATTCGGTTACTCCTGCGGAGGATATATGAAAGGGGACTGAGGCAGGACAGCCGTCATACATGATTATCTCGCCCTCGGTTGCTTTTGCCGCCTTGCATACGGCAGAGTATGCCGCCTCAAATTCATCGCCGTAAACCGCCCGAGCGTCATTTTCGGTGAGTGCGGTCTGATAAAGGGCACTGTTATCTGAAATATGCGCTCCGTTCTCGGCTTCTCCCGATAATATCTGCCTTGCCGCATATGTTCTTGCGATGCACACCTGTGATTTCATTGCCTCGTCGGACAGGATAAAGGGTATCTGTTCAAGCACGGCATAAATCGCATATTCTTCGATATCAAGCTCACGCACCTGTCCCGTGGCTTCGGTGAGTACCTTTATTTTCATATCCTCGGGAAAGGACAGGGCAGGCTGCTCTGTGACCTGCGCCGTGGTGACCTCCATAGCTCCTCTTGCCGCCGCAGAGGGGAGTATGCATATTGCCGCTGTCCACAGAATCACGGATCTTATAAGTCTTTTCATTGTTCATATATCCTTTCTTTTCACTCTTGAAAATTATGCATATAAAATAATTACAAATTATTAAATTCATACAAATTAACACTTGACATTGCCTTTGATTTATAGTACAATGTAATTGTTGCATAAATTTCCGATTGATAATGTATATGCGGCGGCGGCTTGATTTAATACATAACCGCATATTCAGATGCCGAAGAAACCTGATTATCATAAAAATTCCCGACAGATCATCTGCGAAAGGATTGAACGGATTATGGCTAAAATGAAACAATTGACCGCTGAGGATATGAGAAGAAATACCGCAAGGGCTAACAAGACCGGTATTCTCAGCAAAAAGGCTTCTATGGGCGTGTATGTTATCGTACTGCTTCTTGCGGTTGCGGCTCGTACCATTCAGCTTTTTACAAATATGGATTTTAACACGGGCAGATATATTGACCCATCTATTTTCAAAAACTATACCCTGATGGTTCTTATTCCCGGCTTTGTTATTTTAGCGTTTATCCTTCTTGCGGGAAATGCCAAGGATAAGGTTATCGGCTCATGTATTCTTATAAATCCTATGCGTCTGCGTTACGACAGGGTTAACAAGAAGCTCCCCGGTGCGGCAGGCTACAGCGCTCTGCTTATGGCTCTGCTTGTGCTTGCAAATATTATTTTTGACTTTGTTGCGATCGTTAATAAGAATAAGGTGATCGCCTCCGAGATGACCCGAGAGGAAGCGGAAGAGTACAATATGCTCACAGGCTACAGCGTAGGTCAGCTGGTTATACACTTCATTATGCTCTGCGTTATCCTCAATTTCATTGCAATGGCTGTGAATATTTTCAAGGGCGAGGGTATTTCCCACGGCAACTGTGCGGCTCTCAGCTTCTATTCGGGCTGGAAGGTCGTTGATATGATGCAGATGATCTCCGATAATGTTGCGGTAAGCGACTGCTCTATTCTCCTTTACGAGATGTTCTCCTACATCACAGCGCTTCTTTTCTTTATGAACACAGCACGCTTCTTCAACGGTATGGAAAAGAAGTTCACACGCTTCTGGATGTGCTTCTTCGGATATGTTTCTTCCATACTTGCGGCAGTATCGGTTATTCCCAGATATATCCTTCTTCTTATCCCCACAGGCTATGAGGAAAGACTTGCTATGAAAATTCCCGAGATATCCGATATCGGTATCGTATTCATGACCATCACAATGGTTGCAGTATTCTGGAGCACCTATGTTTACCGTGTAATGCCCAAGCTCAGCGTAGGCAAGCGCCGTTGGAGCAGAGCACCTATGAACAAGCAGTATCTTGAGATCGAGCATATTGATGTCAAGCCTGTTGAGTAAGAATAATACGGGGCGTCAAGGGTCATACTCTTGTACGCCCTTTTTTAAGGAATTGTAATATATATGAAGCTATGGAAAATATCTGCGGCGGCGGCTCTGAGTATTGTTCTCGGCGGCTGCGCAGTTGATTCGTCTATTGAAAATATGCTTGCTCCCCCCATAATCTCCGAGGAGCAGCAGGAAATATATGCGGCTCTGGAAAAATCCGCAGGAAAGGACTTTTCCGTTGTATATCCCCGTTCGGGGGCGTATCGTTCCGCATTCGTTTTCCGTGACCTTGACGGTGACGGGGGAGATGAGGCTGTGGTATTCTACAGCCGCAGCGGAAATGATGTGAATGTAAGGGTAAATATTATTGACAGCATTGACGGCAAATGGCGTTCGGTCTATGACCACGCAGGTGCAGGCACTACTGTTGAGCAGGTGTTTTTTACAGACCTTGGCGGCACAGGTCGGGTGCGTATGGCGATAGGCTACGGCTATATGACCCCCACAGAGAAAACGCTGGAGATATACAGCCTTTCCGACGGCGTGCTGAATACAGAATATGAGGGCACTTACTACAAGACCCTGACTCTTGACCTTGATAATGACGGCGGCGAGGATATTGCTGTGCTAAACGGCAATAACGAAAATCACACTGCCTCTCTTTCCCTCGTAACAGATAAGGGAAAGGGTGCGGAATGTACCGCTTCGGCGGCTATGTCGCCAACGGTGCTTGACTATCCCTCCGTCATAGGCGGATATATCGGCAGCGGCACTCCTGCGGTTTTCGCAGACGGGCTTCTGGGCAGCGGTAATCTTTCTACGGAAATAATCTACTGCATCAACGGAGAGCTGAGAAATCCCGCACTTATCGACGGCTCAGAGCTGGCGGCAAGAACTGTTCGCCCTCAGGGGCTTTACTGCAAGGATATTGACGGCGACGGCATTGTGGAGATACCCGAAAGAGAAGCCTTCCCTGGTTACAGGGACAGGCAGGATACACAGTATATCACCGACTGGAATGTTTACGAAAACTATTCTGTTGTGAAAAAATATTCCTCACTTACAGACCCGTATCTGGGCTATGCCTTTATGCTCCCTGTAAGATGGGAGGGGCTTGTTACTCTGAAAAATGACAGCACCACGGGGGAAAAGGTTTTCTATAAATATAACGGCAGTCTGGAGGAAAGCCGTCTGGAGCTTATGAGGATAAATGTGTGCAGCCGTGAGGATTCCGAAAAGCGTATGCTGGAGGGATATACGGCGGCGGCTTCCACCGAGGACGCTGTTTATATGGTCCGCTGCGGCGATACCGAGGATAATCTGCTGCTTACAACGGCAGAGGTTTCAAATAATTTCTATCTTTATTGAGAGGTGCTTTTAATTGAGTAAAAATAAACCGTCCGAGGGCGGATTCAAGTCGAAAATAGGCGGTCAGGCTCTTATCGAGGGCGTTATGATGAGAGGGATAGACCTGTCTGCAATGGCGTGCCGTATGCCTGACGGAACTATTGATGTGGAAACATGGAGCATACGAAACGGCAAAAGCGCACCATGGTATCTTAAAACGCCATTTATACGGGGCTGCTTCAATTTTGTCATTTCCCTTGTTGACGGTATGAAATGCACTATGCGCTCCGCAGAAAAGCAGATGACCGATGAGGAAGATGACGATGAGGAGCTTTCGCCCTTTGAGGAGTGGCTCAGCAAGACAAAGGCATATCAGAAGCTTGAAGCAAAGCTTGAGGGTGAAAACGGCAAGGCTGTTATGAACACGATAATGGTAGTGGTCTGCATTATCACAATGGTCATAAGCGTCTGCGCATTCAAGTTCTTTCCTGCGCTTCTTTCGGGGCTTCTTGGCAGGCTGGGCGCACCCGACTGGACTAAGACAGTTTCTGAGGGCATAATAAAAATCGTGCTGCTTGTGGGCTATATGTGGCTCATTTCCCATATGAAGGAAATTCACAGGACATTTATGTACCACGGAGCTGAGCACAAGACCATTGCCTGCTATGAGGCAGGGCTGGAGCTTACTGTGGAGAATGTCAGAAAGCAGACACGCTTCCACCCTCGCTGCGGAACAAGCTTTATTTTCCTTGTGGTGCTTCTGAGCATAGCTATAGGAATGTTTCTCCCGTGGGATAACGTGTTTGCAAGATTCGGCTTGCAGCTTCTTATGCTCCCCGTTGAGGCGTCTGTGGGCTATGAGCTTATAAAGCTTGCAGGAAGATATGACAATGCTTTTACAAAAATAATCTCCGCTCCCGGAATAGGACTTCAGCATATAACCACCTGCGAGCCTGACGATTCGCAGATAGAGGTGGCTATAGCGGCTCTTAAGCCCTGTATCCCTGCGGATAAGAATGATGATAAATGGTAATGGTATGCCCATTGCCCGAAAGGATAGTATGATGACGATTTCTCAGCTCAGCAAAAGGCTTGACAGTATTCTGTGCGATATTCCCGACAGGGAGTTTGACAAAATGTGTATAATGGAGGATCTGTGCGGCGTTACCCGTGAAATGCTTGCCGTACATTCGGATAAGGAGCTGTCAGAAGCGGCTGTCAATTCGGCTGTTAAGGGTGCAAGGCGCAGAGCGGCAGGATACCCTCTGCAGTACATTCTCGGCAGCTGGGAGTTTTACGGCAGACCCTTCAAGGTAGGGGAGGGGGTGCTGATTCCCCGTCCCGATACGGAAACTCTTATTGACGAAATTATTGCGAGGCTGGGCAGAGAAACGAATGCAGGCATAATCGACCTTTGCAGCGGAAGCGGCTGTATAGCGGTAACTCTTGCAAAGGAATTGCCCGAAAGCCGTGTTTATGCGGTGGAGCTTTCGGCTGAGGCGTTTCCTTATCTTGTTGAGAACGTAAGAATGAACAGCGCTGATGTAAAGCTCTTGAAGGGCGATATTATGAACGGTGCGCTTATGGAGAATTTCAGGACAGAGGACGGCGAATATCTCACTGTGGACTGCATTGTGTCAAACCCTCCGTATCTGACTGACAAGGAGATGGACGAGCTTCAGAAAGAGGTTACCTTTGAGCCTGAAATGGCTCTGTACGGCGGAAACGACGGGCTGAAATACTACCGTGTGATAACCTGTCTCTGGAAGGAGCTTCTGAAAAAGGGTGGAATGATGATATTTGAGACAGGTACAGAGCAGGCTGTGGCTGTTTCGCAGATACTTACAGACAGCGGCTTTACCGATATTTTTACAGCCAACGACGCAACAGGCGGCGTTCGTGTTGTGGGAGGATTTTTGAGGTAATTCGTAATGCGTAATGAAAACAGCGGCAATGCCGATTTTATCGACATTGCCGCTGTTTGTTATTCAAATGTATGCAAAATTATTTGCTTCAGCATATCACAGTTGGCTTATCAGGAGTTATTTGCATAGACAGCATCTGAAAGCTCATTAAAATTAGTGTAATTATACTGCTGACCTCTGTAAGTTACGGTGAGAGCATCACAATTATAAAAAGCACCTACTCTTTCGATATTATCGGGAAGTATGAGTTCTCTTAAGTTTGTACATCCCGAAAAGGTATCTCCACTAATTTTCTTGACATTATCATGAAGTGTTACTTTCTTAAGGTTTGTGCAATTTTCAAACATACAATCAGGAATATCGGTTGTATTCTTAGGAACAGTGAATTCCGTAAGATTTGTACATCCATCGAATGCACGGGCTTCAATTGTCTCAACAGAATCGGGCAGCGTAATAGTTGTCAGCGCTTTGCAGTTAGAAAACGCATTCCGCTTAATTGTGGTAACGCTATCAGGAAGATTTACGGTCGTGAGAGCGTCACAGTAGCCAAAGGTATCGACGGGAAGCTCTGTAATATTAGCCTGAATGGTTACTGTTTCAAGAGCGTCACAGTCAAAGAAAACATGCTCGTCAAGTTCTGTGACAGTATCAGGAAGGGTGAATTCTTTAAAAGCGCAATGAATAAATGCTCCGACTTCAAGCGTTGTAAGGCTCTTCGGCAGAATTATTTCTTCAAGAGAACATTCTTTAAAACCGCACTTACCGATAGCGGTGATACCTTCAGGGAGTTCGACCTTCTTTATGGAATAATTGCTGGTGAAAGCCTTTTCGCCGATTTTCACAACAGGGTCTCCGTCAATTTCGGCAGGTACTCTGATAGCAGGATCGCTGCCATTGTAATCAGTGATTATCAAACCGCCGAGAGCAGCGTCATACTGATACTCAAAATCCGCAGCGGGTGCATCGATCATTACGAGTTCAGGCTCGGTTTCAGCAGTTGTTTCCGCTTCGGTTTCCTCTGCGGTAGTTTTCTCTGTGGTGGTTTCTTCCTTTTCTTCGTCAGCCTTTTCGGTTGTTGACGCTGTGGCTGCCGCATCGCTCTCTGCTGCTGTTTCGTCGCTTGCCGCACCGCAGGCTGTCATGCTGACAGCAAGTGCCGCAACGATCATAATGCTTAAAATTCTTTTCTTCATTT
>JAGAJY010000001.1 GCA_017848125.1 Oscillospiraceae bacterium | reverse complement strand
TTATGATAAGAATAGGTCACGGCTATGATGTTCACAGGCTTTGCGAGGGCAGAAAGCTGATACTGGGCGGTGTTCATATCCCCTATGAAAAGGGGCTGCTGGGTCATTCCGACGCAGATGTGCTGACCCACGCTCTTATGGATTCTTTGCTTGGAGCATGCGCTCTGGGCGATATAGGAAAGCACTTTCCTCCCGACGACCCGAAATACGAGGGAGCTTCAAGCATTGAGCTTTTAAGGCAGGTAACGGCCATTCTCCGTGAAAACGGATATATTCCATATAATGCGGACTGCACTGTAGTTATGCAAAGCCCGAAGCTTCTGCCCTATATCGGGGAGATGCGCCTAAATCTTGCAAAGGCTATGGGGACAGACATTTCCTTTGTAAGCGTCAAGGCGACTACCGAGGAGCGTTTAGGCTTCACGGGCACAGGCGAGGGTGCGGCGGCTCACGCTGTCTGCACGGTTATGGAATATAACGGAAAATAACAGGAATAATAAAATAAAAAGGAGCTGAATATTATGAATAAGAATTCTGTTTACAAGCTTTCATATGGTCTGTTTGTTCTCACCGCCTCAGAGGGTGACAAGGACAACGGCTGTATCATCAACACCTGCGCACAGGTAACAAGCGACCCCATGCAGCTTGCGATAACTGTCAACAAGGCTAATCTTACCCACGATATGATAAAGAACACGGGAGTTTTCAATGTTTCGGTAATTGACAACACCGCTCCCTTTGAGCTGTTCAAGCATTTCGGATTCCGGAGCGGACGGGATTCCATGAAATTCGGCACAGCCGATTCATACAGATTCGCTCCCAAATATGCAGACAACGGTGTTCTCTATGTAAGCGCATATGCAAATGCGTTTATGTCGGGCAAGGTCGTAAAGGAAATTGATTTAGGCACACACACAATGTTTATTGCGGAGATGACCGACGGCGATATTCTTTCCGACAAGCCTTCAATGACATATGAATACTACCACGCAAACGTTAAGCAGAAGCCTGCCGCTCCGAAAAAATCGGGCTGGGTTTGCAGAATATGCGGATATATCTACGAGGGCGATGTTCTTCCCGAGGATTTTGTCTGCCCCATATGCAAGCACGGCGCAGAGGATTTTGACAAGCTTGGCTGATTCGGGTCAAACGCTGTATTATTTTTCCGAAAGGGGATAAACTTATATGAGCAATGTTCAGAGACGGGACAAAATCAACTATTACCTTGATATTGCAGAAACAGTTCTTGAAAGAGGAACTTGTCTGCGCAGGAATTTCGGCGCTATTATCGTTAAGAATGATGAAATTGTATCAACAGGCTATGTGGGCGCTCCCAGAGGGCGCACAAACTGCTGTGACCTTGGCTACTGCACCAGAGAAAAGCTGGGTATCCCCAAGGGACAGCGTTATGAGCTTTGCAGAAGCGTTCACGCAGAGGCAAATGCCATTATCTCCGCAGAGAGAAGCGACACCATAGGCTCTACCCTTTACCTTGCCTGTCACGACGCAAAGACAGGCGAGCTTTACGGTGATGTTGAGCCTTGCTCAATGTGCAAGAGGCTTATAATAAACGCAGGTATCTCCACTGTCATTATCAGAAACACTGTTGACAAATACACCACGATAAACGTTCAGAGCTGGGTAGAAAACGACGATTCCATCGAAGGCTCCGACGGCTACTAAGGCAGGGCAGGCAGGGTAGAACCCTGCACCCAACCGTTCTGTTTGTTATCTCAACCGCTTTAGTTTGTAGCTCGGGCAGGCTGAGCCTGCACCCAACCGTTCTGTAAGTATCTCAACCGCTATAATTTGCAGCTCGGTAACATCATATTGCGGTTGATTTTCAGCTAATATACATAGGCAAATAAAAAACGGGGCTTTGCAAGGACGTTTCGCCCGTGCATAAGCCCCGTCGGGTATTTATATTATCAGTTGCTTGTTACAATGTAAGGCTGGATAGCGCCTGCAAGAGCATTTGCGGGCATTGTCTGGAGCCAGATCCTGCCTGGGCCTGTTACCTTTGTATTAAACAGTCCCTCGCCGCCCAGAAGCACATTTCCTACGCCCTTTACGGTTTCAATATCCATAGAGCAGGTTGCTTCCATAGCTGCAAGATAGCCTGTGTCAATAAGCATAGACTGACCGGGAGCAAGGTTATATTCAACAATGCCGCCGTTCATTTCAAGGAAAACCATTCCCTTGCCTGAGAACTTCTGCATAATGAAGCCCTCGCCGCCGAAAAAGCCTGCACCTATCTTCTTCTGGAAGAAAATATCCATATTAACGCCTACGGTGTTTGCAAGATATGCGGACTTCTGGGCTACGATAGGCTGTGCGCCTGTATCAAAGCAGACAATATCGCCGGGGAAGGTGGAAGCGAATGCGATCTCGCCTGGGCCGCCTGCCGCAGAGTATGTATTTCTGAAAATGGATTCCCCTGTTACAGCGCTTTTCGCCATTTTTCCGAGTGCGCCGAGAATACCTCCGCCGCCCCCTGAGCCGAGATTTGTCTGCATCTGCATAGTGGGAGTCATCCATGACATTGCACCCTTCTGACATTCAACAGCCTCGCCTGCCTCCAGACGGCAGATAAGCACGGGCAGAGGAGCATTTTTTACTTCGTACTGCATAATAATAGAACCCTCCTGATTTTTAACAAATTTGCATTTTTATAATAACATATCATCGCAAATTTGTCAAGACAATGTACAAATTCTAATCAAACTCTAATTTACAAGGACTGATATATATGCCAACAGAAGCAGGTATTCATCAGAAGCTGAAATTCTTATACCTTGCAGATATATTCAGATGTGAAACAGATGAGGAACACCCCCTGACTGTATATGACCTGACCGAACGGCTGGACGAGTTCGGCATAAGCTCATCGAGAAAGACCATGACCGAGGATATTGCCCTCCTCACCGACTACGGAATGGATATAATATCCGTACCCATGGGGAAAATGAAAGGGTATTACCTTGGCTCCCGTGACTTTGAGCTGCCTGAAATAAAGCTTCTTGCCGACGCTGTAAGCTCCGCACGGTTTATAACCGATAAAAAATCCCGTCAGCTGCTGAGAAAGCTTTCGGGGCTTACAAGCATATTTCACGGACAGGAGATAAACAGGCAGGTTTATGTTTCCAACCGAATCAAATCGGAAAACGAGCTTATTTACATAAACATTGATATTATCCAGCAGGCAATTGACCAAAAGAAGCAGATAGACTTTGACTATTTCAGGCTGACTCCCTCAATGGATAAGGAATACCGCACAGGAGGCAGGAGCTGTTCCCCCTATGCCCTTGCGTGGAATGACGAAAACTATTATCTTGTAGGCAAGCAGGATAAATACTCAACGTTATCCAATTTCAGAGTTGACCGAATGGAAAATGTGAGGATAAGCGGCAAGCCCTTCTCCCCTGCACCAAAGGATTTTGACCCTGCCCAGTACACAGCGGCAACCTTCTCAATGTTCAGCGGCGAGAGAGGTACGGTCACACTTCGTTTTGACAATTCCCTTGCCAATGTGGCGGCAGACAAATTCGGCTCGGATATTATAATGATACCCGACGGTAACGGCTGTTTTACAGTCAATGTGCATCTTGTGGCGGCTGACGCTTTTTACGGCTGGCTTTTCCAGTTCGGCGACAAGGCTGAGATAGTTTCCCCCGAAAATATCCGCAGAGAATATGCGGATATGCTTGAACGTGTAAGAGAAAGATACAGGTAATTTTTATGATAAATGTTTTATTCGCAGGCGATATTGTAGGCAGCAAGGGCTGTGATTTTGCAGAAAAGACCATCGGCAGACTCAGAGCCTCGGAAAAGATAGATATTGTTATAGTCAACGGTGAAAACTCCGCTGACGGCAACGGTATTACAAAGGCATCTATGGAGCAGCTTTTCCGCTTTGCCGACATTATCACCACAGGAAACCACTGCTTCAGACGAAAGGAATTTACCGAATACTACGGTATAAAGGAAAATCTGCTCCGTCCCGCAAACTACCCCGATGGTGTTATCGGCAGGGGGATAACGGTGCTTGATATGGGCAGGTATTCCTTTGCTGTGATAAATCTTATGGGCTGTGCCTTTATGGAGCCGCTCAACAACCCCTTTGAATGTATCGACAAGCTTCTGGAGGATATTGAAACTCCCAATATTCTTGTGGATTTTCACGCAGAGGCAACCTCGGAGAAAAAAGCAATGGGCTTTTACCTTTCAAAGCGTGTTTCCGCTGTTATAGGCACGCATACACACGTTCAGACAGCCGATGAGATAATACTCGACGGTCACACGGGCTACATAACCGACGCAGGAATGTGCGGTGCGGAGCTTTCGGTGCTGGGTGTAAAAAAAGAGCTTGCCATAGAAAAACAGCGGTACAAATGCCCTGTTAGATTCAGCGAATCCGATGAAGCCCCCTTTTTCAACGGAGTTATGCTGAAAATCGACGAAAAATGCGGCAAGGTGCATAAAATCGACAGGCTGATTATTAGGTAAAACGCCAAAATTTCTATAAACTATTGAATACTATCTGCTTTTGGATTATAATTATAATGTATTTTATATAATTGAAAGGCGGTCTGTTTATGGACGTTCTCAAGGTTTCGGCTAATTCAAATCCAAATTCCGTTGCAGGAGCAATTGCAAGCGTTGTGCGAAACTGCGGTCAGGCTGAGATCCAGTCGGTTGGCGCAGGAGCGACAAATCAGGCTGTCAAGTCGATTGCTGTTGCAAGAGGCTATCTTGAACCGCTGGGGCTGGAGCTTGTATGCTTCCCCGAGTTTTCCTCGGTGGATATAGGCGGAGAGGAAAGAACAGCTATGAAATTTGTCTGCTTTACCATATGTGAGAATGAATAGCATAAAATGGGCTGTTACGAAATAATTCGTAACAGCCCGATTTTTTATTGTATTTCAATTTCAGCAAAAATAATATCAATTACCTTTTTAAGAATATCCTCGGGAAGCCTTTCCTTAACATAATGGTCACGGCTGTTAAGATCAAGGGAGCGCAGATGTTCACATAGAATAACGCCTGTGGTTTCTGTCCTTTCGTCAAGGGGAATATGGAGGGGAAAGCGGTTATTTGTGTTTGTTATGGGACAAACTACTGCAAGCCTTGTTTTTTCGTTAAAAAAATCATTGCTCACCACTACCGCAGGACGATAGCCTGCCTGTTCATGTCCCGATTGAGGGTCAAAACTTACCTTGATAATATCCCCTTGCTTTACCATACTTCCTCACCTACAGACTGACCCCAATCGATCTCTTCTGTGATATATTCACCGTCAAACCCGTCAAAAAGTGCCGCTATGCTCCTTCTCTCATCAGATTTTCTGATAATGATTGCGTCATCATTTACAGAAATAGTTACCTTTTCATTTTCACTCCAATTGACCGAATCAAGGATTATTTTTGGTATCCTTATTCCTTGGCTGTTGCCCCACTTTTGAATAGTTGCGGTCATAACATCACCTCCGTATATACATAGTATATACTATTTTGGTAAGTTTGTCAATGGTAATAATATATCGGTTTTACAGTTTGATTCTGTTCAGTTTACCGAACAAGCTCATATATCCTTACCTCGCCGCCGAAAATCTCCTCTGAGCCGTAAAATTCAAGATGGCTTTCGGGGAAAACGGTCTGCTCAAAATGGTCGATTATATCCTGCTCAGAGGGGAATTTGTTGAAGGCTTCGGCGTTATAATGAATCGTGCTGTTGCCGTCCTTGTTTACCTCGCCGCCGCCCGTCTTAAATTCCTCGGACTGCGCAAGCTCCTCATTGTCTATAAGTATGTAGCATTTATCGCTGCGGTCAATTTTCCTAAACTGCTCGGTGTTCTCACGATAGCGATAAACGGAGCAGACGAAAACTTCATCACAATCAAACAGCTTATCGGCATAGCACACCATCTGCCAAGGATAACCCGAAAGAAGCAGATAGCTTGTGTTTTCGGTGCAGGTGGATTCAATATCGCCATTTCCCGTAATATTCTGAGGGAAAACATATCTCTGCTCGCAGTAAAGGTGGCTGCATACTATTGACACACAGGCAGCAGCAGACAGAATAAACGGAACTGCTTTGCTTATTTTAGGAATTACCGACAGAACATATTTAGCCGCAAGGACTGCCGCAAGGACAAGCTGAGGCATTACAAAAAACAGATATCGGTCGGTATAAAGCAGCATAGAATTGATATTTACGCTGAGCGCAACAGCGATCATACAGAAAACAGATGATATAACAATGAACAGCAGCATAAAATCAAAGTGGGTGAACATATGAACAATTCCGTTCTTGGCTTTTCCCACAAAGCTCTTAAACCACTCCTCTTTTCTGAAAAGGAACGACAGCGGAATAAACAGCGCAAGCAAAGCCACAAGAGCAATAACAACGTATCTGTGCGAGCCTGTGGACCATACGGAAACAGTTGCACCGCTTACCGAATTGACGATCATTGACAGGCAGGCTCTCAGACCGTTTATCAGCGGCATTTTATAATCAGCGCCGTGGTTGAGCACATTATCAAAGAACATATGCACAATAGTTGCAGGGAATATCAGCAAAGGAAGCATTACCGTTATCAGCATTGTATAAGCGTATCTGAACATTTCGGTAAATTTCTTTGAAAAAAGGAAATAAAAGCAGAAACAAGCCGCCCAGATAAATGCAAAGGCAAGGAAATAATGATGAGTCATAGCACCGATTAGGGTCACTAAGGCTGTTTTTATCATATTTGCCCTGAATCCGCCTTCGGAATGATAAAGTCTGACATGGCAGTACATAAATACAACTGCAACAGCGGTAAGTGTGGAATACATTCGCAGATAAACGTTCAGATTAAGTACGCCCTGTGAAAAACCCCATATTGCACAGGCTATCAAAGCAAGTGACTCCGATTTGCACAGCCTCACTGCCGATTTATACAGAAAAATCTGGCAGACTATCATAGCGGCAATATTTATGGAATATGCGAACCAGTTTGAAAAGGTGTCAGGAAACAGTGATGAAATAAAATGCAGCATACAATAATAGAACGGCGGATGAACGTCAAGCTCCTGATTATACCACACAGAGCCGAAGCTGAAACGCTCTCCCTTCTGAACAGTGAGATAATTATGCAGCTCCTCACCTGTAAGCCACGAGGAAGCATTTAAATGGCAGTAGCCGTCGTGAGTATCCCCGAAAAGGAACGGCTGATAATATGAATTGGCAAGACCGTAGCTCCATGGCTCGTCGCTGTGGTAATTTTCTTTTTTTGTAACAAACACGAATGTTACCATAATTATTTGTAAAACAATGAGCAGGGCAAGAATTATCACGCTCTTGCTGAGTCTCTGTTTTTTTTCTGTTTCTGTCAGCATTTCAGGTATTTCCTTTCTCACTGATTTTATTCAGTATAATAATTTTACCTTAAAAATGAAGCTATGTCAATATAATTATGAAAACACAAAACTTCGCCTACCCGAAGGTAAGCGAAATTAAAAGATAAATTATTCCAGTCACAGAATTTACGATTTTACCCAAAATTGATATAATGTGATTATTTATCAGTACTGTTTAGTTTATTCTCAATAGCTTTAACATCAGGGAATATCAGATTTACAACATTGTGATTTAACAACGTCAGAACCTTTGTGGCTTTTTTCTGAATCAGATCACTTGTCACATTATCCAAAACAACAGGTATTCCTGAATTTATATATTCATTCTTTATGTATTTATCTGTTATGGGACACATATTCTGTATCAAGAATGCTTTTTCGACACCAAGAACATTTCCAAAAACAATGGTATCACACTTACCGTATCGCAAAACTTTTTTCTCATAAATTTCCTTATATTTTGTCACCTGAGATGAAATTGGTATTCCCCAATAAATATTATCATTTAATACTTTTAAACAACAATAGCACGGTCTGTCATGTAAACTGCCATTGATTGATTCGTGATTTTTCATCAGCTTACTATCATTAAACTCCTCATAATATATATCCTTTAAAAAATAAAAATGACCTACCTGCATAATTTCGACTCCTAAAAAAAGCCCCACTTAAAAAAGCGGGGCAAACATTTGAACCGAACCTTTTAATTAGTCGCATATTCGGAAGCGACAAACATTTAAGCTATTGCTTTAATTATATTATATGATATTTACAAGCAAAATTCAATTGTCATATCAAACAATTTATTCGCAGATAATTGTGCTTAATTCACAACTCTACACAAAAACCCCACCGAGCTATTAGCTCAGTGGGGAATTTAATTCATTCAGATTATGTAGCTTAAAAGCTCAAATCAAGGAACGATAGTTGCAACAGCAGTAGCAAGGTCAACAGAGCAGTCGCCGGAAGCACCTGTAGCACCGTTAGCGATTGTTGCAGGGTTGGGGTAACCGCCTACATAAACGTCAGTTGTCTGCTTAGCCCAAGATGTCTTCTCGCACTGGATACCAGTTGTGTCGATTACGGAAGTAGTGAAACCACCGTTAGCGGAAGACATAAGGGACTGGAGGCAAGCTGTAAGGTCGGAACCATTCTTAGCATATGCACAGTTAGCATTAGTAACTACAGTAAGGTCAACGTTAGAAGCTGCACCGGGAGCTACAGAGTAACCAGCAGTACCGCAGTTTGTGATGTAAGTGGAAGTGTTTGTGAATGTGAGCTTAGCGTTTGTGTTAGCAGTAGAGATCTTGGACTGTGCTACATAGCCGAGCATAGAGGGAACGAGGATTGCTGCGAGAACACCGATGATAGCGATAACAACGATGAGCTCGATAAGTGTGAAGCCTTTAACCTTTGAATTTCTCATGGGAAATTCCTCCTTTAAAAAATATTTTGTTTTTATAAGCAACAGAGTCTCCATTTCGCTCTGAAGTTATACATTATAAAGTGGGACCGGGCACAGGATACTGACCTGTGTAAAGATGAGGTGTTGCCGAAGGATCGGGATTTGCGTAATCAAGCTCCTGAGTCTGGGTTGTACTTCCACCCATATCGTATGTGTAGAAGTAAAGCTTGTCATCACAGGAATTACCCGCCTGAAGATTGTTTGTACCGATATACTTTACAGCATTTTCTCTTTCAAGCTGAGTGCTGTAGAAGTCGTTGTACACCGCATACGCTACTGTAAATGTTGCAGGATAATAAGCAACTGCCCAAGAGCCTGTGAATCCGGGTTCAAGTCTTCCCTCAATACCATCTGCAATGGGGAACATTGTTGTACCGTCATCGGGATTTACTCTCTGATCATAACCATCGTTATTGGGAGTTGATGTATCAGTATCCTTGAGAACGTTGCTTGACCACACAATATGCGTCTTGTTGCTCTTGTCATACTGAGTTGAATCAACACCGTTTGATGTTGTAACTACTATCCAGCATATCTCATTCGGATTTGCAGCAATTTCTGTGGGCTTGATTCCCTTTACCTGCTCCGATACGAGATAATCCTGAGCTGCCATAAAAATCTGCTGAGCCTGTTTGTTTGCCGCATCAATACGATTGCTCCTTATGTAGCCGAGTATGCTTGGAACAAGTACCGCTGCAAGCACTCCGAGGATTGCAAGAACTATGATCAGTTCAAGGAGTGTGAAGCCTTTCAGCTTCGATTTTGTCCTGTTCATTGGGCGACCTCCGTTCGTAACGCAGATACCAATGTGATTTAAGGTTTCGGTCGGTTCGGACTTTCCTTTGCCGCTGTGGCTTGTCGTTTTGTCCTTACCCCCTTGCCTTGATTATATTATATAGCATCTGCAAGTAAAAGTCAATAGTTTTCTGATAATTTTTCCTCTAATTTTGTGAATTTGTGAATTATTTCCCTTTACCGTCTTATTTTGGTAATTTTTAGGACGGATTGCACAAAACATTGATTCCATTTCACTTCAAATCACTAATTTCTGCAACTTTTTGAAATCAAAAACTACGATTTTTTCACCTCGAAAATCATACATTCAAAGATTTCTGTAATTTTTATACATCTAATTTCAAAAATTACTGCAATTATTAAATCCCAAAACTATAATAATCTCAGAAAATTGCAGATTATAGTCATCAGCATATCATTTCGGTCAAAACATACAATAATTTCACTATGCTTCGGAGCAGATTACACATATCTGCTCCGAAAACATATAAAAATCAGACATTCCTTCCGAAATTATGAACAAAATCTGATTAAAGTGCTTTGAGATAACGCTCAAACTCAGCAATATCAAGGCTCTTCTCTCTTGCGTGCATTTCAGTGATAACACGCTCCTTAACCATTCTCGCAAGCTCCTGGTCAAGACAAACCATTCCGTCCTTCTTACCTGTCTGGATAGCAGTCTGGATAAGGTGAACCTTGTTGTCACGGATCATAGCCTTGATGGAGTCGGTAGCGTTGAGGATCTCAAGCGCCGCAACTCGGCCTGTTCCGTCAGCCTTGGGGATAAGGGTCTGAGCTACGATACCAACGAGAACCGTTGCAAGCTGAGTACGGATCTGATTCTGCTGGTGCGCAGGGAATGCGTCGATGATACGGTTGATGGTATCTGAAGCAGATGTAGTATGAAGGGTACTCATTACAAGGTGTCCTGTTTCGGCGGCGGTTACGGCAGCCGTAATGGTTTCGTAGTCACGCATCTCTCCTACGAGGATAACATCGGGGTCTTCACGGAGAGCGGCACGGAGAGAGAGGGCGAAGGATTCAACGTCGTCGCCGACCTCACGCTGATTTATCATACATCTCTTATGCTCGTGAATATACTCGATAGGGTCTTCAACGGTGATAACGTGGGCGCTTCTGTTGCAGTTAACGTAGTCGATCATACCTGCAAGAGTTGTAGATTTACCTGAACCTGTAGGACCTGTTACAAGGATAAGTCCTCTGGGACGCATAGCGAAATCGCCGAGGATAGGAGGCAGGTCGAGATCCTCCAGAGTAGGAATATCGTTTCTCAGAAGACGGATAGCGATAGCCGTGTCGCCTCTCTGATGATAAACGTTGACTCTGTGACGGTAGCCTCTTTTTGTAACGTAGGAGAAGTCGGTATCAATTCTGTTCTTGATATTCTCCATATTTCTTCCGCCCGTCATCTGCTCAACTATCTTCATAATAGAGCCGTCGGTCATCTCAGGGTAAGAGCTGAGCTTACGGAGAGTACCGTGCAGACGAACGATAGGCGATATCTTGGAAGTGAAATGAACGTCGGAGCAGCCGAGAACTCGTGCTTCGTCGAGGATCTTGTCAATATTTATGACAACTCTATCCGCCGACTTTTTTTCAAAAGTTTCTATTTCCATTTTTTTCCTCCGATCTGCCGAATATCGGCAAATAAATTTATCTTATACACCTTACATATTACTGATATGTAACCTGCAAAGGGTATATTACCGCCTCGTGGACGGAAAATATCAAACTGCGAATGTGAGCTTTACAAGCTCGTCCATAGTGGTTCTTCCGATCTGAACCAGCTCCGAAACGTTGTCACGGAGAAGCTTGCAGCCCTCTGCTCTTGCAAGCTCGGAAATAGCGTCGGTCTTGCCGTCAGCGGCAATGAGAGATGCCATTGTGGGAGTACAGAGCATGATCTCATGGATAGCGGTACGTCCCGTATAGCCTGTGTTGTTGCACTTGGGACAGCCGCAGTGGTCGTAAATTGTAATGGATTCGCCGATACCGAGAAGCTCATTGTCCTCCTCAGTGGAAACTCTGGGGGTCTTGCACTCGTCGCATACGACCTTACAAAGTCTCTGAGCAACGATACCGATAAGAGAGGTAGCAACCATGTAAGGAGCAACGCCCATATCCACCAGACGGGTAACTGTGGAAGCCGCATCGTTTGTATGGAGTGTAGAAAGCACCATATGACCTGTGATAGCCGCTCTGATAGCGATCTCGGCAGTTTCCTGGTCACGCATTTCTCCGACCATTACGATGTCGGGGTCCTGACGGAGGATAGAACGGAGAGCCGCCGCAAAGGTCATACCTGCCTTTGCATTAACCTGACACTGGTTGATGCCCTCGATATTCTTCTCGACAGGGTCCTCAACGGTAATAACGTTAACGTTGGGCTTAGCCAGCTCACCGAGAGCGGCGTAAAGGGTTGTTGTTTTACCTGAACCTGTAGGTCCTGTAACCAGCATAACGCCCTGGGGTACCTTGATAAGTCTGGAGAATCTGTCGTAGTTATAGTCGGTCATACCGAGGTCTGTGATCTTACGAACGCCAACATCGCCTGTGGCAAGAATACGGATAACGCACTTCTCGCCGTTAACGGTAGGAAGGTTAGATACACGGACATCAAGAGTAGTGCCGTCAACCACCTGTGTGAAACGGCCGTCCTGAGGTACACGCTTCTCAGCGATGTTCATACCGCTGATGATCTTGATACGGGTGATAAGAGAATTATGTACAACGTTTGAAACGTTCATAAGCTCGATAAGCTCACCGTTTACACGGATACGGATTCGTGTATAGGTCTTGAAGGGCTCGATATGAATATCCGTTGCGTCTGCTCTGAAGGAGTTTTCAACGATGGTCGTACAGAGCTTAACGATAGGAGCATTATCAACACGCTCAGCTATCTCAGCTGCGTCCTCGTCAACATCGCCGTCGCCCTTGAACTGGTCCTCAACGGAGCTGATAACGTTGCCTACGTTTGCATTGGAGTATATCTTACCGATACATTTGGTAATTGCAGCCTTTGTAGCAAGCACGGGAACAACGTCCATACCCGTAGTAACCTTGATATCCTCGAAGATATAGAAGTTAACGGGGTCATAGGAAGCAACTGTAAGACGCTTACCTGTTATCTTTATAGCGATAATGGTATGCTTTTTAGCCAGAGCTTCGGGGATCTTCTTAACAGCTTCAACATCAATAACAACCTCGGGGTCGTCAAGGTCAACGAAGGTAAGGTTATTCTTTCTTGCGAGGACCTGACCGAACTGAACATCTGTTACAAAGCCCAGCTCAACAACATAATCACCGAAAAACTTACCCGGTGTATTGTCATTTTTTTTGGCGTCGAGGGCAGCCTGAAGCTGTTCGTCAGTGATGATTCCCTCATTAACCATATATTGGCCGATAGGAACATTCTTCATAAGTGTGATATCTCCTTCTCCGCAGACGATTGAGATTACTCCGCCCCCGCTTCTGCGGAAAACGTGGAACGGTGATTTATTTTTGCGGAAAACCGCATTTTTGCTTGAAAAATAATGTAAACTGTGTTAATATATATAAAGTAACGACGCAAATTTTGCAGACGGTACAAATTTTCATAATCAAAGGAGAGGAAACTATTGAGCAGTCTGAGTCTTGAAACCCTGGAAACCATTATGACGGTTATGATCTATGTGTTCGCATTCCTGTTCGGAATAACCATCGGAAGCTTTCTGAATGTCTGTATTTACAGACTTCCCAAAGGCGAATCCCTCATAACCAACAATTCCCATTGCATGACCTGCGGAACGCAGATAAAGAGGTACGACCTTATTCCCGTGCTGAGCTGGCTTATTCTGAGAGGAAAATGCCGTGCCTGCGGAGCGAAGATCACTCCCAGATATATGATAATCGAATCGCTTACGGGACTTGTATTCTTAGGAGTGTTTATGCGGTATGATGTAATGACCTACGGTCTTTACCCCGCAATGCTCTGCCTGTTTATGGCAGGACTGATAGTTCTTTGCTTTCAGGATATCGACACACAGGAAATGTGCGTATCGGTTCTTGTCTATACATTCCTTATCGCCGCACTGACTCACGTTCTGAGCTTTGTCAATGTAAGTACGGGAAAGCTTCTTACCCTGCCCGAAACCGATCTGAAAGACGGTCTTATCGGAATGTTGTGTGTGAGCCTGCCCCTTCTGATAATCGGCTTTGTGATAACACCGATTTTCTGGAAGCTGTTTGCAGATGAAGACCGCAGGGAGCTTAAAGGTGTCAAAGCAAATATGAAGCGTACATCTGAAACCGACAGGAACTACAAAAAGCTTGTCAGGAAGAAAGAGGAGCTTGAAGCTAAAATCAAGGAGCAGCCTCCTGTTTACGGCTTCGGAATGGGCGATATAATCCTTATGGCAGCAGGCGGTCTGATGCTTGGAGTCAAGGCAACTATAACCGCAGCAATTATCGCAATTGTAACGGGAGCCGTGTTCGGAATGGTGCTCAAATCTGTCAAGAAGGAAGAAACCTCAAACGCATTTGCATTCGGACCCTTCCTCGTAGTGGGACTTGCCGTAGGCGCATTTATCGGCTCAAAGCTGATAGATATGTACCTCGGAATGTTTGTTATCGCTTAAAAGAGTTTTAAAAAAACGACCCGTGCCGTGCAAGGCACGGGTCATTTTTTCATCAGTTAACGGAAATTCCGTATGTTGATTCAAGATAGCTTATCTGATCGCTGTTAAGAACAAAGCTCTCGCCCTCATTCTTCCAGCCCACGCCCATATAATCGGAGAATACCCACCAGTTCTTTCCAACAGTAAAAGTATAGAATACATTACCGTTATCGTCCTTAGAAATGGTAAAAGTACCTTCATTGAATCCGTTTTTATCGGTTGTGGTAATTGTAACTGAACCGTCTGCGTTTTCCTTTGCGTCGATAACGCCTACAACACCGTCTCCGCCTGTGAGACCGCCTGAAATGGTAACACTTCCGACTGTAACAGGTTCAGCAGTTGTACCGCCGGATTCACCGCCGCCTGATTCGCCGCCGCCTGATTCGCCGCCGCCTGATTCACCGCCGCCGGGGATCTGTCCTATGCTGCCGGTTACACCGCCGTTTCCGGAATCACCGGTATTGCCGTTGTTTCCGTTGTTTCCGTTGTTACCGTTGTTATTATTTCCATTGTTGCCGTTATTGCCGCTGTTTCCGCCGCCGTTGCCACCGTTGCCACCGCTGCCGCCTGCGCCGCCTGCCATACCTTCAATAGTAGGACAGTTTGCGTCACCGCTGCCGGGAGTACCGGATGCTACAATACCGTTATTTGTTACATCATCCTCGGGATAAGTATAGACAAAGTAGATAACCTCTCTGTCCATTCTTGTAACTCTTGCTGGCTGGCTGGTGTCAAGGCTGTCGTTGATGGTATCGCCCGAATCAATGCAGGCAAAAACGAAGCAATCGCTGTCATCTGACATAACTCTCAGCTCGTAGCTGCCCTTAGTGGGAGCAGAAGCAGTAGTGCTGAACTTGCTTGCAGTGCTGGGAGTGTAGTAGAAATCGCTGTCAACGGTAAGGCAAAGAGTATTGTCGCAGATTCTTGCGTCAAGGAAGTAGTTTCCCTGAGCGTAGTAATCG
>JAGAJY010000302.1 GCA_017848125.1 Oscillospiraceae bacterium | reverse complement strand
TGAACATAAACGACGCTATATGCCGCAAAAAGGCAGGCTACGGCTTCAAGGACTATTCCACTCTTGAAGCTGTCAAGACCTCCAAGACCCCCATTCTCTTTATTCACGGTGAGAAGGACGATTTCGTTCCCACATGGATGACTGAGAAGAATTTTGAAGCCTGCACCGCTCCTAAGGATAAGCTTATTGTGGGAAATGCGGGTCACGGCGCTTCCTACTATGAAAACACCGAGCTTTACGAAAGCAAGATAAAAGAATTCCTCGGCAAATATTTATAAACCGAAAGGACTGTTTGTATGAAAGAGATTATCATCAACGGCGCACCTGTAAAATGCTGGCCTCTCACTCCTGCACAGAGACTTCACTACTTCACAATGCTTTTCAGCCCTCCTCAGGTGCTCAACATCGGCACAGGTCTTTATGTAAAGGAAGATGTTGATTTTGACCTGCTGAAAAAGGCTATATATATGGCATATGAGCGCTTTGACTCTATGCGTATCAGATTCGTAAAAGACCCTGAGAATGAGCAGAATGTATATCAGTATCTCGTACCCTTTGAGGACAGGGATATTGAATTCAGAGACTTCTCCGACTGGAACGAGGAGGACGCTCACGAGGAAATGCGCCGCTGGACGGCAGTTCCCTTTGAGCCCTTCGGCAAGCCTCTTAACAGAATAGTTATGATAAAGCTTCCAAACGGCTATAACGGAACTTATCTGAACGTTAACCATATGACTATGGATTCAAGCTCCCTTATCGGCTTTGACCGCTGTGTACTGGAAATATACTGCTCACTGAGATACGGCATGGATATGCCTGCACCTATGCACTCCTACATAAAGCAGCTTGAAAAGGACCTTGCCTACGAGGACAACTCTCCCGCAAAGCAGAAGGACGAGAAATTCTGGGCAGAGAAATTCTCCGAGAGCGAGCCTATGTTCACAGGCTTTACAGGTCCGGAATACCTCATGACAACAAGGCGTGAGCTGAACAATCCTGAGCTTCGCAGTGCGGCTATGCCCCATTCCGACCCTGCGGCGGCTATTTCCGTATTCAATCTGGAAACAGAGCCTTCTATGAGGCTTATCAAGTTCTGCGAGCTGAACAATGTTCCTATGGCAAGCCTGCTGGCAATGGGTCTGAGAACTGTTCTCTCCAAGTTCAACGGCAATGAGAAGGACGTTTCTATCATCAACTGCGTTGCAAGACGAGGAACTCTTTCCGAAAAGTATTCGGGAGGAACAAGAATCCACTTCTTCCCTCTGAGAACTATCCTTGACCCCGAGCTTACCTTTATCGAGGGAATCAAGGCTATTCAGGCAGAGCAGAACAAGCTTTACCGCCACGCAAACTATGACCCCATTGCTGTAAGAATGAGTCAGGGTCAGGCTTACAACGTTCCTCAGGGCACTTGCTACGAGAGCATCAGCCTTACCTATCAGCCTCTTACCCTCAACAGCGCTTCAAAGGAAATGCCTGACATTCCCTATAAGAGCATGTGGTACACAAACGGCGTTGCAAGCCACGCACTTTATCTTACTGTTATGCACCGCCCCGAGGATAACGGTCTGGGCTTCAATTTTGAATATCAGAAGGCTGTTGTTACCAAGGAGGAAATGGACTACTTCTACTATTACCTCTGCCGTGTTCTTTTCAGGGGTATTGAGGACGAAACAAGAACTATCGGTCAGATACTTGAAATGATATAAAAGGAAAAAGGGAGATTTGTATTATGCTTGAAAAGATGAAAGAGCTTATTGTAAATTACGTTGAGATCGACGCTGACACCATTACCGAGGATTCCGATTTCATTGAGGATCTTGGATTTAATTCCTACGATTTTATGAGCCTGCTGGGCGACCTTGAAAACGAGTATGAGATAACTGTTGACGAGAGCGAGGTCATTGAGGTACATACTGTAGGACAGGCTATTGAATACATCAAGAAGCTTCAGGGCTGATTTTCGGGAAAGGACGGAAAATTTGCTATGAATAAGGACAGTATAAAGAATTTACAGCAGCTTGTAAAGGCGGCGGCTGACGAATACGGCGACAAGATCTTTCTTAAAGAAAGACAGGGAAAGGATATTTCCGAAAAGTCCTTCGACAGCTTTTATGAGGACGTCAGACGTGTTTCTGCATTCATTATGAGCAAGAGGGATAACGGTCAGCCTGTTCACGCCGCTGTTATCGGTCCTACAAGCTACAACTGGCTTATCAGCTATTTCGGCACTGTTTCCTGCGGAAGCACCGCCGTTCCTCTTGACGCACAGCTCCCCTGCGATGAAATATGCGACCTGCTGTGCAGAGCCGATGTTTCCGTATTCTTCTATGACAAAAAGTATGAGAAGATGATACCTGCAATAAAGGAGCAGTGCCCTGATATTAAGGAATATGTAAGCTTTGCAGATATGGCTTCTCTCCTTGAGGCTAACAAGCCTGCGGAGCTTCCCGAGATCGCTCCCGAAACACTTGCGGCTATCGTTTACACCTCGGGTACTACAGGCAAGAGCAAGGGCGTTATGCTTCTTCACAGCAATCTTATCGACAACGCTATGTGTATGGACGGCGAAAGCTCCACAGCGGACGTTATTATGACCGTTCTTCCCATTCACCACATTTACTGCTTTACCTGTGACGTTCTCTGCTCCATAAGATACGGCGCAGAGCTTTGCGTTAACGATTCTATGATGCATATTCCTCAGAATCTAAAGCTTTTTGCTCCTACAATAATGCTTCTCGTTCCTATGATAGCCGAGACTTTGTACAAGCAGATAAAAGCAGGTGCGGCGGCAAATCCCGGACTTACAGAAGCTCAGATAGCAAACAGCGTATTCGGCGGCAGACTGAAAACTATTTTCAGCGGCGGCGCTTATCTGCGTCCCGAGCTGCAGAAGGCTTATATTGATATGGGCATACAGATGAATCAGGGCTACGGTATGACCGAGTGCTCTCCCAGAATCTCCACAGCTGACCCTACGGATAAATCCTGCAGCGGTGATGTTGGTGTTATCGTTAACGGCTGTCAGGTAAAGATCGAGGACGGAGAGATACTTGCAAAAAGCCCCTCTGTTATGGCAGGCTATTACAAGGACGAAGCGGCTACAGCAGAAGCCCTTACTTCCGACGGCTGGCTGAGAACAGGCGACCTTGGATATGTTGATGAGAAAAACCGCATTTTCATCACGGGAAGAAAGAAGAATCTTATCATTCTTTCAAACGGTGAAAATGTATCTCCCGAGGAGCTTGAAAACAAGTTTGCGGGAAAGGAATTTATTTCCGAGCTTCTGATTTACGGTGACGACGGAGTTATCACTGCTGAGATATTCCCAAGTGCAGAATACTGCAAGGATATGTCCAAAGAAGATATTGAAAAGCTGTTCAAGGACACAGTAAAGGAGATAAACAAGACTGTTACCTCCGCAAAGCAGATTCACCGTCTGCGCATAAGAGACTGCGAATTTGACAAGACTACTTCTAAAAAAATCCGCAGAAATCAGCCTGTTCAGGGCAGACAGATATAAAACTAAGGAGGATAAGCTATGACTTATCAGGAAATTTTTGAAAAAGCTAAGGAAAATATCCTTTCATATTCTGTTGATGAACGCAAGGGTCATCTTGCCGTTCAGGTGAATATCGTTGGTGAGGGCGAGGGCGCTTTCTACATTGAGCTGAAGGATAATGCTGTATTTGTTGAGCCTTACGAATACTATGACCGTGACTGTATCCTTAAAGTCAGCGGAGAGGATTTCATTGCCATAAGCGATGGCAGTCTTGACCCTGTTGCGGCGTTCACAAAGGGCAAGCTGAAAATTGAGGGCAGCATTGACAAGGCTCTGGAATTTTCTAAAATAGTTAACGAGGCTATTAAGAACAAGAAGAAGTCGGAAAAGGCTGAGAAGGCTGTTAAGGGCAAGAAGAAGTAACTGCTTATAATATACAATGATAAAACAGGACCCGTGAAGAAATTCTCCACGGGTTTTGCTGAATTTTACGGATGAATTTGAATTTGATGGAGGAACCATGTTAAAAGATTACGAAATAAATAAACCTGTTCTTGAAACTGATAGACTGATTATTCGAACTCTTAACGAAGCTGATGTGCCGGATTTGAAAGATTGGTTGGGGAGAGATGAAATTTATACCTATTGGGGACGAAAGGCTAGCAAAAATGAGAAAAATCCGGAGTTGATGTTTGTTGACGCACGTCCTTGGGTAAAAAGGAAGCCTTCACCAGACTTCGACTGGGGAATTGTCTTAAAAGAAAACAATATTGTTATTGGGATGATTGCAGTGTTTGATATACAGAATTCGAGAATGGGAGATATCGGGTATCGTATTCATCCTGAATATTGGAATATGGGAATTACTACAGAAGCACTGAAGGAAGTGATAAAGTTTGTTTTTGAAAATACGGAAATAGAACGGCTGAACGGACGTGCTGATGTACGGAACATTGCCTCTAATAAGGTATTGGAGAGGTGTGGCTTCATAAAAGAGGGGACAATTCGACAAGGCAAAATGGTTTCGGTCTATTGTGACTATAATATTTACGGTATGCTCAGAGAAGATTATGCAAATATGAACTAAACGAGTTCATCGCCAAATTCCAATTTGCCGATGAGAAAAATATAACAAATATATTGCCTGTAAGCAAAGCCGCCTTTGATATTGCGTCAAAAGCGGCTTTTATCAACGCAATGTATATTTTTTTATTTACAGCTAATAATATCCTTGATATTTTCATTCAGGAAGGAATCACGCTGCAAATGAAAAACAAAAATGAATTTGCTCCGTACATACCGCCTGAGAAGAATCCCCCCGAGCTGACTGCCGTTTCGGTCATCACGGGAATCCTTCTGGCTGTAGTGTTCGGTGCGGCAAACGCTTATCTGGGGCTGAGGGCAGGTCTTACAGTGTCAGCCTCTATTCCTGCGGCTGTTATCTCTATGGGCGTTATACGGGTGATACTGAAACGAAGCTCTGTTCTCGAAAGCAACATCGTTCAGACAATAGGCTCAGCAGGCGAATCTCTTGCGGCAGGAGCTATATTCACGCTTCCTGCACTTTTTCTCTGGGCAAAAGAGGGCAAAGCGCCGCCCCCCGATCCTTTGGAGATCTTCCTCATAACCCTCTGCGGCGGTCTTCTGGGCGTTTCCTTTATGATACCCTTGCGAAAGGCTCTTATCGTAAAGGAACATAACAAGCTCCCCTTTCCCGAAGGTACAGCCTGTGCGGAGGTGCTTCTTGCGGGAGAGGGCGACGGCGCAGGCGCAGGTGCGGTCTTTTCGGGAATAGGCATAGCGTCGGCAGTAAAGCTCATTACAGACGGACTGAAAATCGCAAAGGGCGTTGTATCAGTTCCCATAACCGCATTGAAAACTATTTTTTCCGTTGAGATATATCCGTCGCTTCTGGGCGTGGGCTATATCTGCGGCACAAAGATAACATCATATATGTTTGCAGGGGGAATAATAGGCTGGTTCGTGCTTATCCCTGCCATAAACGTATTCGGCGGCGATACCGTTATATATCCCGGGACTGTCCCCATCTCGCAGATGTATGAAACAGGCGGTGCCGCCGCTGTATGGAGCAGCTATATCAGATATATTGGTGCAGGTGCGGTTGCGGCAGGCGGACTTATCAGCCTGATAAAAACATTGCCCGTTATTTTCTCGGCTTTCTCTCTTTCATTTGATAAAAACAGGCAGTCGGAAAGCATACGCACGGAAAAATCCCTTGATATTAAAGTGACCCTCGGTATCGCCGCAGCTTCAATTCTGCTGTTGTGGCTTATCCCTGTAATTCCCCTGTCCATAGGCGGAATTATCCTTATCGTATTGTTCGGTTTCTTTTTTACCGCTGTTTCTTCACGAATGACAGGACTTGTAGGCAGCAGCAACAATCCCGTTTCGGGTATGACAATTGCCGCTCTGCTTGTGTGCACGCTTCTGCTCAAAGCCTCGGGAGAATCGGGGGGCACGGCTATGACTGCCGCTGTTGCCATAGGCTCTGTAGTCTGCATTATAACATCTGTCGCAGGCGATACCTCGCAGGACCTGAAAACGGGATATATTCTCGGTGCTACGCCCTTCAGGCAGCAGCTGGGAGAAATGATAGGCATAACTGCCGCAGCTGCCGCTATAGGCGGTGTAATGCTTCTTCTCGATTCCGCATACGGCTTCGGCTCGGAAAATCTTGCCGCTCCTCAGGCTACTCTTATGAAAATGATAGTAGAGGGTGTTATGGAGGGCAATCTACCATGGGTGCTTGTGGGAATGGGTGTATTTATTGCCCTTTCAGCAGAGGTGCTCGGTATCCCTGTGCTGCCTGTGGCAATAGGTCTGTATCTCCCCTTTGAGCTTACTGCGGCAATTATGCTGGGAGGAGTCATCAGATATATTGCCGATAAAAGGAACACAGGCAGATCCTCGGGTATCCTTTTCTGCTCGGGACTTATTGCAGGCGAGGGACTTGCAGGCATACTTCTTGCAATACTTGCCGTTTTCGGTGCTGACAGCTTTATTGACATTTCGGGAAGTATTGACACGGGATATATAGGCACGCTTATTATTCTTGCGGCGGAAATTTATCTGATAATGCGTTACTGCCGCCCGCTGAAAAAAGAACTGTAAACAAAAACCTGCTGTTTTCATAACTACAGAAAACAGCAGGTTTATGTCTGTCGATAAAGTGTGCTAATGAAAAAAGTTGCACATATAAACACAAGGTAAAAGTTTCGGTCAAGCCTTTTCAAAGGCTTGCGGGTTTCCAAAGGGCAGAGCCCTTTGGTCGCTGTCCGCAATGGTAAGCAAAGCTTAC
>JAGAJY010000301.1 GCA_017848125.1 Oscillospiraceae bacterium | reverse complement strand
TTCGCCTCCCCTCGAAATGCTGTCGCATTTCTCACCCCTTGCTCCGTTATTTCACGGAAATAAGGGGATTTCGCAGGTAAGCTTTGCTTACCATTGCGGACAGCGACCAAAGGGCTCTGCCCTTTGGAAACCCGCAAGCCTTTGAAAAGGCTTGACCGAAACTTTTACCTTGTGGTTATTTGTGCAACTTTTTTTATTTGTTAACTTTATCGACAGACTAAAGGGGCGTACAGTAATATGTACAGCCCCTTTTGTCATATAATAAATGCAAGGATAATAAGAATGATGCCGCCTATAGGTAACTTTATGTGCAGAGCAAGCTTTGAGCCAAGTATAGTTCCCGAAAGTATTGCCGCCATTCCCCATACAAGGGAGCTTAAAAATATCATAACAGGAGATATGCCCGATATTCCTGCGCTTATGCCCATAAATACCGAATCTGCGGAAAGCGCCGCTCCCATTACCACGCCCTCGGAAATTGATATTGACTTTGAATCATCTATATCGGATATTTTAGGGTCATTCATAACATCGGAATAATTAAAGGTCTTTTTTCGTTTGTCACAGTCTTTGATAAAAAGCTTCTTTATTTTTTCGCCGAAAAGGGAATGAAGTCCCATAAGCAAAAGTATCGCTTTTGATATGTATATGGCAATGTCTATGGGAAACAGACTGTCTGCCGCCGCAGAAAGCACCGCCGCAAGCCATAATACCGCCGCTCCCGACAATGCCGAGAAAAACGCCGACCTGACAGGAAATTTTATCCCTGCCGCACCTATTCCCAGAGCGGCGGCAAATATGTCGGCAGATGTCGCCAGTCCTATAAGAAAAAGATTCATACAACTCTCCGAAACCAGGTCACACTTTCAGTCACACAAAGCGGACGTTATATATTTTATATTATGATTCAAATCTGAATGTGTTACAATATTCAGCTCAGACCCCAACCAAAAATGGCTTTAAATCGAACATAAAAAAATAAATACGCTTATATTCAAATGCAATTCATAAATAAAATGATATAAATTCTTGACTTTTTGTGCAGATTATGATAGAATTTTATTATAGAAAATCTGCGACTGAAATAAATAAACAGAATGTAAACGTTTAGGTCAGAAAGGACGGTAATATTATGGCATTAAGAGATAAGGTGCTTGAAATACTTGAAGAAAACAGAGGTAAAAGCGTTTCGGGCAATAAAATTGCCGTTTCTCTCGGTATGACCAGAAGTGCTGTCTGGAAGGCTGTAAAGCAGCTCCGTGAGGAGGGCTACACTATTTCGGCTGTTACAAACAGGGGCTACTGCCTTACATCTGACAACGATATTCTCAGCGAACCTTCTATCCTCTCCCATCTTACAACAAGAGAGCTTGGCAGAAAGATGGACATTTTCAAGTCTATAGATTCTACAAACAATTTTGCAAAAAGCCTTGCTCAGCTGGGAGCAGTAAACGGTCACTGCATTATTGCAGAGCAGCAGACTGACGGAAAGGGCAGACAGGGCAAGAAATTCCATTCACCCAACAATCAGGGAGTTTACATCAGCGTTATTATCCGCCCTCATCTTTCGGTTGATTATGCTCTGACTATCACCTCCTGTGCCGCCGTTGCAGTTGCGGAGGCTATAGAAAAGGTCAGCGGTCTTAAATGCGGAATCAAGTGGGTAAACGATATTTATGCAAACGGGAAGAAGCTTTGCGGTATTCTTACCGAGGCGGCTATAAACATTGAACAGGGCGGTCTTGACTACGCTGTTATCGGTATCGGTATAAATGTTGGGAACACGGTTTTCCCCAAGGAGCTTGAAAGCATTGCCACAAGCATCAAGGCTGAAACGGGAAGCAGCGTAAGCCACAGCCTGCTTATTGCCGAAATTCTCAATAATCTTGAGAAGCGTCTTGACGGAATAATCTCCCACGATTTTATCGGTGAATACCGTGAGCGGTCTATACTTACAGGCAAGACCATCGTTATAACTCAGGGTGATATTTCCAGAACTGTAAAATGCACAGGCTTTGACGATTTCGGAAAGCTTCTTATAATAAACGAAAACGGCGACGAGGAAAAAATATCGGGCGGTACTGTCCGTTTCCCCGAGGAACAGGCGCTTTGATTACAATTCATACAAAAAAGCTTCATCAGATCCATGATTGGATTTGATGAAGCTTTTGTTTTTTTATTCTTTCGGTAGATTGCAGGGCAATTCAGATGTAAGAGGATAGTAAATGATATAATTGTCAGTGTTTCTTTCATCAGGCACAAACAGGGGATAGCCCAGTTCTTCCTCAAACAGCTCAGATAATTCCTTAAGCTTTGGAATAGCTTCTTCAGAAGATATTTCCATATCGTCAAGCTTATATGTCATATCAGACGGACCGCTGTCGTCTTGCGGATTCACCCAGCCGCCTTCTGCGTAATAGGAATGTACAAGCGTAATATCATTACCGCTGAAATCATAAACGTTCATCTCAAAGCCCGTTCCTGTTCCGTCAGTATGACCGAAAAAGCCTACATTCACTATCTGCTTTGTACTTTCAAGATACCATGTTCCGCCCCATACGCTCTGCACCCAGAATTCAATGGTCTGCTTTTGGTCAGCGCTGTCATAATAGGTTATACTGCAGCTGCCGTAAGGGTTAATGCAATGGATCTTTTCACGTCTGCCGTCGCCGTTCAGGTCAGTAACAGATATTGATTCGGTTTCAAGCAATTCGTAAACAGGCTCATCAAAATCATCAGTAAACACGGTTTCTGAGGTTACCGGAAGCGTTGTGGTTTCCTCAGCAGTCTCGGCTTCTGTAACAGCTGATGCAGTTTCTGATGTTGTTATTTCCGATTCGGCAGCAGAAGCCGTTTCGGTAACGGTAATGTCCGAAACTGTTTCGCTGCTCATTGCAGGCTTAGTCTCCGCAGAACAGCCTGCAAGAGCTGTAAGGCATATTGCCGGAATTATTATCCTTTTCATATCAGCACTCAGTCAAGCGACTTCATTGTAGGGAACAGCAGAACATCTCTGATTGCGGGAGAATTGGTCAGAAGCATTACAAGACGGTCGATTCCGTAGCCTATGCCGCCTGTGGGGGGCATACCGATTTCAAGCGCACGGAGGAAATCCTCGTCAATGCGGTTTGCCTCCTCGTCACCCTTCTTGAGAAGCTCCTCCTGAGCGATGAAACGCTCTCTCTGGTCAACAGGATCGTTAAGCTCGGAATATGCGTTGCACATTTCCCAGCCGTTGATGAACAGCTCGAAACGCTCAACATAATCAGGATCCTCGGGCTTTCTCTTTGTAAGGGGAGAGATCTCAACAGGGTGATCCATAATGAAGGTGGGCTGGATAAGGTGCTTTTCAACAAACTCCTCGAAGAACAGATTGAGAATATCGCCTCTCTCGTGTCTGTCCTCAAACTCGATATGGCGCTCCTTTGCAAGAGCCTTTGCCTCGGCCGTATCTTTTACCTGAGAGAAATCCACTCCCGAATACTTCTTTACAGCCTCTATCATTGTAAGTCTTTCAAAGGGCTTGCCAAGGTCTATCATATGCTCGCCGTAAGGGATAACGGTAGTGCCGCAAACCTCCTCGGCAAGATGTCTGAACATTGTTTCTGTCAGATCCATCATTCCGTAGTAATCTGTGTATGCCTGATAAAGCTCCATCAGAGTAAACTCGGGGTTATGACGGGTATCAACGCCCTCGTTTCTGAAAACTCTGCCTATCTCGTAAACTCTGTCAAGTCCGCCGACAATAAGCCTTTTCAGATAAAGCTCAAGAGAAATTCTCAGCTTAACGTCCTCGTTGAGGGCATTGTAGTGAGTTTCAAAGGGACGTGCCGCTGCTCCGCCTGCGTTGGAAACCAGCATAGGAGTTTCAACCTCGATAAAGCCCTGTGTATCAAGGAAGCGTCTGATGGTTGCAATTACCTTGGAGCGCTTTCTGAATGTATCCGCAACATCGGGATTAACGATAAGGTCAACATATCTCTGACGATAACGTGCGTCCTGATCCTTTAAGCCGTGCCACTTTTCAGGGAGGGGCAGGAGGGACTTGGTAAGAAGGGTTATCTTCTGAGCATGAACGGTAACCTCGCCCATTCTTGTTCTGAAAACAAAGCCCTCTACGCCTACAATATCGCCCATATCCCATGTCTTGAACTCCTTGAACGCTTCTTCGCCGATGTCGTTCATTCGGATATACACCTGCATACGGTCGGTATTGTCACGAACATCAATAAAGTTCGCCTTGCCCATATTTCGCCAGGTCATAATTCTGCCTGCGATCCTTACATTTATCCTGTTGCTTTCAAGAGCAGCCTTCAAAGCCTCATCATCGCCGTTTGCTTCTGCGGTGAGACGTGCTTCAAGCTCCTCGTACTGCTTTCTTATCTCGGAATTCTTTATATTAAAGTCAAACTTGGTTATCTCAAAGGGGTTCTTGCCCTGTGCCTTGAGAGCTTCAAGCTTTTCCATTCTTACCTTCTTTAATATGTGAATATCCTCTTCGGTCTGCTCCGCTTCCTCTGCGGGAGCAGCATTAGCCTTGAGCTGTTCTTCTGCCATTTTTATCAATCCTTTTTATTTAGATTTTACTTGCTTATCTCAAGAACTTCCATCTTGATAACGCCCATAGGAGCTTCCACCTCCAGCATATCGCCTACCTTCTTTTTCAGAGCGGCGATACCGATGGGAGAATCCTCGGATATTTTGTTGTTTTCGGGGTCTGCCTCGGTAGAACCTACGATCTGGAGCTCCAGTATCTCATCAAATTCAAGGTCTTTAAGCTTTACAAATGAGCCTACACCTATCTCATCGGTGGAAAGATCCTCATCGCTTACGACCTCGGCATTGCTGATCTTCATTTCAAGATCGGCAATTTCTGCTTCGAGGATAGCCTGCTCGTTCTTAGCCTCGTCATACTCGGCGTTCTCGGAAAGGTCTCCGAAGGAACGTGCTTCCTTAAGCTTCTGAGCGACCTCTGCTCTGCGGACATTTTTGAGATATTCAAGCTGTTTTTCAAGATCCTTAAAGCCCTCTGCGGACATTCTTATCTTCTTTACTGCCATAACATACATCTTCCTTTCTTAATAAGCATATACTTACCTAAGTTTATATTATATATCAATTCAGCCCTTATGTCAAGGGAATTTTTGCAAAGGTTTGCCGCAAAATAATCCCTTCCCCATTTTAAAGGGAAGGGAATTTATTTTATCCGCATTTTACAGCCGCACGTTCCGTCAGGAAGGTGATAAACGCTTCGGGAGGGACGGGCTTTGAGTAATAATAGCCCTGAAGGAAATCACAGCCTATCTCCGTAAGGAGCGTTACCATCTCCTCGGTTTCCACGCCCTCAACAACGATCTTCTTATTGAGGGAACGGAGCATTTCGATTGTATGACGGAGAATTATGAATGCTTCCTCATTCTCCATTGCGGGCCAGAGGATACTCTTGTCGATCTTGACTATCTCGGCAGGCAGGCTGATAAGGTAGTTTGCGGTTGAGAAGCCTGTGCCGTAATCGTCCATTGCAAAGGTAACTCCTCTGGAAATGAGGTTGTTCATATTTCTTATGAGGGTGTCGTAGTTTGCAAGTCCTGCTGTTTCGGTTATCTCGAAGTTTATCTGCTCGGGAGGTATGCCGTATTCGTCCATAATGCTGAGCAGCTGAGCGCTGAGCTTATCCTGTGAGCACTGGAGAACAGACAGATTTACCTCCACATATCTGACGCCAAGCTCCTGAGCCTTTCCGCTTTTCATAAATTCGCAGACCGTTCTGAACGAAAGCTCGCCTATTTCGGTGATAAGTCCGTTAGTTTCGGCAAGAGGAATGAACTCATCGGGGCTGATAAAGCCCAGATCGTCGTCGATGAGGCGGATAAGAGCTTCGGCGCTGGAGAATGTCCCTGTTACGGTATTGTAAAGAGGCTGATAGTACATACGGAAGGAGTTGTCCTTTATGGCACGTCTGATAGCCGCAAGTATTTTCAGCTCCCGCTGCCTTGCTTCAATTGCCTTGGGAGTAATTTCCGAAACAGTTTCCTTCTCGCCCTTCATTGATTTGAGGGTATAGTTTATAGCGTCCCTGATGTCCTTTGCCGAGGTCGCAAAGCAGGGACAATTCATTGTGCAGATGTAGGGAGTTACAGAGGCTTCAATGCCGTTGAAATTGACAGGCTTTGAGAAAAATTCCTGAAGAATTTCTGTAAGCTCTGCTGTTGAAAGCTTTTGAGAAAGAATGACAAACTGCCAGTTTCCCAGATAATATATATTGCCCTTGCCCACACGCCTTTCAAGCTTATCGGCAATTACAGCGCATACCCGTCCGCTTTCTCTCAGTCCCAGCAGCTCCGCATAATAATTGAAGCCGTGAGGATAAAAGGCAACCACGGAAAAGTCCTTGTCTCCTGCGATAAGAGAATCTACAGTAATGCTGAACGCTTCCGCATTTGAGCAGCAGGTGATACTGTCAACGTATTCCGCAGGATTTTCAAGAGAAACATAGTACATAACCAGCGACAGAGCTATCATATAGTTTGCAAGTATCTGCTCGGGACGGACAAGCTGAATTATCGCCGCCGCAACGGTAAATACCATAAACACCATCATAGATATGTTCTGTACGGGCTTCAGCTTTTTTCTGAACCTTACAAACAGGCACAGCTCGTATGCAAGTATCAGTATCGCCGCTGAGGATAACATTCCGAAGAAAGGTCCGTGGCAGTAGTTCATATCCTTATCGAAATATATTATAAGCTTGGTAAACGATGTGGTAAGAAGCAGTACAGCGTCTGTTATGAACACCGTCAGCGCAATTATTCTGTCCGTCCTGCTCTGCTTGCCCTGACGGGTTATCTCCGAGATATACAGCAGTGAAAGCGGTGCTAAGGACTGATACACAAGAAGATATGCCGTATGCATTCCGTAATTTACCCACAGAGGGAAATCACGAGGGTGCGTTATCATATCAACGGTAAATATATGAAGCAGCGCCGAAACAAGAGTTGTTCCGATAATAACGGCAAAAACCGAATTGGCAGCCGTGTGGAATTTGTCTCTCACGGCAAAAAGCGCTATAAGCACCAGAAGCAGGGCAACAGCGGCATATTCATATTCGACAACATAGTGGATCGTATTCATATATTAGCCCTCCTTCCCAATAAAACCCAATAAACATCTAAAATTTATCCTTTTATACAATATTATCACACCACAACACCGTTTGTCAATATCTACACAAAATTGCGTCGTTTTTCTCTCTTTTGCACAAATCCACATTCAAAGCGCACTATATTATATGCAATTGCAGAAAATCAAAAAAAGTGCTTGACAAAAGGAATAATATGTGATATAATAAATTCACCTCTTGATTGGGGTCTATTTTTTTGCGCCTTTTTGCTTTTTTATGCATAAAGGACAGGCATATGCCCCAAGCGGTCTTTTCCGCAGAGAGGGAGGCAATGATAACGCTTCAATGACGTTATCTGAAACAACGAAAGCTGCAAAGCAGCATTAACAGGAGGTGCCGATATGAGAGTAAAGGTAACAATGGCTTGCACAGAGTGCAAACAGCGCAACTACAACACAAAGAAGAACAAGAAGAACGATCCCGACAGACTTGAAATGAACAAGTTCTGCAAGTTCTGCAGAAAGCACACTCTCCACAGAGAGACTAAGTAAGGCGGAGGAACAGCTATGGCAGATAAAAAGTCCGCATCCAAGGCAGAAGCCAAGACTGTAACGGCAGATAACAAATCTGCCAAGACTGCCAAGAAAGCTCAGGCAAAGAAGCCTAACAGAGTTGTAAAGTACTTCAAGGACCTTAAGAGCGAGTTCAAAAAGGTTGTATGGCCTTCAAAGAAGGTAATCATCAACAACACAAGCGCCGTTCTTGCCACAATGGTGGTTTGCGGTGCGGCTATCTGGGGTCTTGATACAGCATTTATATATGTTTTCAAGCTGATCGGATTGTACTGATACTATTGGCAGGCTTACGGCACAGGGCAGACCGTGCCGCAATCAAGGTTTTCACCGAAATATAAACGGAGGTCAGAAAAATGTCAGACGCAGCAAAATGGTACGTTATTCACACATATTCAGGATACGAAAACAAGGTTGCTCAGACTATTCTCAAGGTTGTTGAAAACCGCAAGCTTCACGATCTTATCCAGGAAGTTATGGTCCCTACCGAAAAGGCTATGGAAAAGAACGACAAGGACGTGCTTCGTGAGGTTGAAAGGAAGGTTTTCCCCGGTTATGTGCTGGTGAAGATGATATTGACCGACGACAGCTGGTACGTTGTACGCAACACAAGAGGCGTTACGGGGTTTGTAGGCCCCGGAAGCGAGCCCGTTCCCCTCAGCGACAGGGAAGTGGCTGCTCTCGGTGTTGACAGAGGCGTTAAGGCAGCCGAGGCTGATTTCAAAGTCGGAGACAGGGTACAGATTACCGCAGGTCCTATGGAAGGCTTTACAGGCACTGTAAAGAGCATAAGCACCGAGGACGGTACCGCAGATGTTTCCGTATCAATGTTCGGACGTGAGACTCTTGCAACACTTGACATCGCTCAGGTAAAGACCGCAGACGAATATTGATCCCGAATTTCTAAAATTTCTCTGCATGGCAAAATGCAGTAACACGATTTATGGAGGTGTGCATTATGGCACAGAAAGTTGTTGGCTTAATTAAGCTTCAGATCGCAGCAGGTAAGGCTACACCTGCTCCCCCTGTTGGCCCCGCACTCGGTCAGCACGGTGTAAACATTATGGCATTCACCAAGGAATTCAACGAGAGAACCAAGAACGATATCGGTCTTATCATTCCTGTAGTTATTACAGTATATGCAGACCGTTCCTTCTCCTTCATCACAAAGACTCCCCCTGCAGCCGTTCTTATCAAGAAGGCTATCAACCTTCAGAGCGGTTCCGGCGTTCCCAACAAGACCAAGGTTGGCAAGATCACCAAGGAGCAGATCAGAAAGATCGCTGAGACCAAAATGCCTGACCTTAACGCTTCCAGCGTTGAGTCTGCTATGAGTATGATCGCAGGTACAGCTCGCTCTATGGGTGTAGAGGTTGTTGACTGATTGAATCACAGATAAGTGGGAGGATCTAAAGCTTCCGCAGCTCCCCATATTTTATGCAGGGAGTAATTACCACTATTAGGAGGATAATAATAATGAAACACGGTAAGAAATATATCGAAAGCGCAAAGCTTGTTGACAGCACCAAGCTTTATGAAACAATCGAAGCTCTCGAGCTTGCCTGCAAGACCGCTAAGGCTAAGTTCGACGAGACTGTTGAGGTTCACGTTCGTCTCGGCGTTGACTCCCGTCACGCTGACCAGCAGGTAAGAGGCGCAGTTGTTCTTCCCAACGGTACAGGTAAGAACGTAAGAGTTTGCGTATTCTGCAAGGAAGACAAGATGGAGGCTGCTAAGGCAGCCGGCGCTGAGTATGTTGGCGCTCAGGATCTCGTTGACAAGATCCTCAAGGAGAACTGGATGGATTTCGACGTTGTAATCGCATCTCCCGATATGATGGGTCTTGTTGGCCGTCTCGGTAAGGTTCTCGGTCCCAGAGGTCTTATGCCTAACCCCAAGGCAGGTACTGTAGCTCCCGACGTTGCTAAGGCTGTTGCTGAGGCAAAGGCTGGTAAGATCGAGTACCGTCTTGACAAGACAAACATCATTCACTGCCCCATCGGCAAGGTTTCCTTCGGTGCTGAGAAGCTCGGCGAGAACTTTGAGACTCTTCTCGAGGCTATCGTTAAGGCTAAGCCCGCTGCAGCTAAGGGTACTTACATCAAGTCCTGCACAGTTGCTTCCACAATGGGCGTTGGTATCCCCGTTTCCACAACCAAGTACGGTGTTTGATTCTAAGTAATTTTAAAACCTCCTCCGATTTTTCGGGGGAGGTTTTTAGTATGCCGACACTAAAAACACTGCAAGGAGAATCGTATGTACAGACGACTGACCGATAATATTTTTGCCGAAAAACCGCCTGCGGAACTCAGCAAGCCGTATCACGAATACGGCAAAGCTGAGATATTGGAATTTGCACGGCGTGAGAAAGCAAGCTGCTTAAAAATAATGAACGAGTATTCCTCAAAGCTTGAAGAGCTGACCATAAACGCATACAGCAGGACCGAAAGAGAGGAATTCGGCTCTTGCAAGGGAATAACGCTTAATCGTGGCATCTATCATCAGGGAGATGGATTTGAGCTTGCTGTTTCAAATATCGGACGGGGACATCGTTTGAAAAAAGCCCCCGAGGACGGAAGCGATTATTATTGCTATAGCTTTGATAAAAATGATAATCTCCTTTGCACCGAAAAACTTAACGGGAATTATGTACTGCAAAGGGAATTTATCATTCGTGAAAACGAAATGGAATACGGGCTTGTTTTTCGGGAGGACGGCTTGAATCACATATATGCCGCAGGATATAACGGCAGCAGGCTGTGCTTTACATACAGATTCGACAAACTCAGAGGAAATATTGCTGATGTCTGCCTGTACGAATATGATGATGCAGGCAGAAGAAGCTCTGTTGTTATCGTGTTCAATGAGGTAAATTCACTGCTCAGCTTGTCGCTGTACAATTATGAATATGATGAAGATAATGCTCTGCTGGGGCTTCGCAGTCCGTCAGGCGGATTTATTTCAGTAAAAGGCAGGAACACAAGAAAGTATATCACCGCTTCGAAAATCACAGAAGCAATGAAAAAGATTTTGTCCGAATGGGACGGATTCCCCGATGATGTATATGCATTATCGGTATATTTTGAAGATAACGAATCAAATGACACATCATCTTTCTATATAGGCTTCAACACAGAAGCTGCGGCAGGCGGCTGTAATGCCGATGAAGAAGCACGGTGGAATTATGCATTCTGGCTTCAAAACGATAAACCTCTTTTCGGTGAAAAAAATGATGTTTATGTACGCTATATCGAAAACTGCGGCTCATTGGCTGTGCTTTCAAATGCGGTAAAACAGCTTCATAAATCGGGGATAATCACAGAGCTTTTCGGTCGTGAGCTTCCTGTTATAATACATGAGCTTGAATACTATCCCGAGATCGCAGAGTATAACATCAGAGCAAATGGCAAAAAGCTGCTGCCGAAGAAGTTTATTGAATTTTGCGGAGGAATTCTTTAAACAGACTGCTGATATTCGTCTATCTAATCAGTCCCATTCTTCTCTTGATCTCATCAAATTCAATGGGTCTGTATTCCGTCCGCTCACAGCATACACAGAAGCTTTGGGGCGAATGATCGGTATATACGGGATTATTATGGACGTGCCCGAAGATATTTGCATAGGGCATATTGGTGTTTATATACATAGGCTCATGGGATAATATCCAGAAGCCGTCAATGATAACAGGATACGGCGATACCGCTTCAAATCCGCATTCTGTATAAAACACAGGGGGCTGGGTAT
Source organism: Oscillospiraceae bacterium (assembly GCA_017848125.1). Lineage (GTDB taxonomy): Bacteria > Bacillota > Clostridia > Oscillospirales > Ruminococcaceae > Huintestinicola. The sequence continues at coordinate 4,679 of JAGAJY010000301.1, read as the reverse complement.
CGTGATTTCCCATTATAAGTTGCTTTCTGCCTTTAAGCATACGGCATATTTCAGCAGTACGTTCATTGTCATACATCGAAAAATCACCGATAACAAATACCCTGTCCTCATCTGAAACAGCCTCATTCCAGTTTGATATGATAATTCTGTCCATCTGCTCCGTATCGGCAAAGGGACGGTTTTCGTAGTCTATAATAGCCTTATGACCGAAATGAGTATCCGCAATAAAAAAAGTTTTCGCCATAATTTCCGCACCCTTTAAAAACGACCTCCGAAAGCTGTTTGCAAACGGAGGTCATATTCTTATTTTCTTGACTTGATATAATTTTCGATAAGATCTGCCGCCGCTTCATAGCTCAGCTTATCCGTGCTTATGCAAAGCTCGTAGCTGTCCGAAGCGCCCCATTTTGTTTCGGCGTGGTAATTGTGATAAGAGGCTCTTGCCTTGTCGATTCGGGCAAGCTTGGCGTTGGCTTCCTTTTCGGAGATGTTATCCATTTCCATTACCCTTGCCGCTCTGAAGCTCTTTGACGCTGTTATGAAAACGCTGACTACATCATAATCATCTTTGAGAATGTAGTCCGCACATCTGCCTACAATTACACAAGGTCCTTTTGCCGCCGCTTCTCTGACGGCGTTTATCTGAGCCTCGTATGCCACAAGCTCTATGGGCTTTCCCATATAGAATCCGCCCTGCTGAGCGTTCATTACCAGCGAATACAAGAGGCTTGCGGTGGGCGTTTCCTCGAAATTCTCCATAAACTTATCACACAGACCGCTTTCCTTTGCGGCGGCGGTGATAAGCTCCTTATCGTAAAAGGGCAGCCCCAGCTTTTCGGCAAGAGTTCTGCCGATTATTCTTCCGCCGCTTCCGCAGCGCCTTCCGATAGTGATTATCTGAGTTTTTGCCATAATCAGGACTCCCTTCTTTTCTCTGCTCCGAATATCTCGGTTATACATAGTATAGCATATTGTACAAATAATGTCAATAGCAAGCTTTATGATTTGTAAAATGTGAATGTCCCTGTTTTAAAAGTCAGTATCAGGTAACATTTCGGTTAAATTTGAAAAAAACTGTTGTAGTAAAAAAAAATATGTGATATAATATAGAATGAGATAAATATCCCCCGAAGAAAAACAGACAATGGGGAAACTATATAATTATATATTAAGGAGAATACGAAAATGCTGTTCACAAAGGAAATAGGAATCGACCTTGGCACCGCAAACACTCTGGTTTATATGAAGGACAAGGGCATTATTATCCGTGAGCCGTCGGTTGTTGCGGTGGATTCACGGACAGAAGAGCCTAAATATGTGGGTCAGGAGGCAAAGGACGTTATCGGACGAACTCCCGGCTCAATTACCGCCGTAAGACCTCTTAAAGACGGCGTTATCGCCGATTTTGAAATAACCTCGGCTATGCTTGATGAATTTATCAAGAAGGCTCTGAAGGGCAGCTTTTTCTTTACAAGAGCAAACGTAGTAATATGCATCCCCTCAGGCGTTACTGCAGTAGAGCGCAGAGCCGTCAAGGAAGCGGCTGAAAACGCAGGCGCAAGGCGTGTGAACATCATCGAAGAGCCTATGGCGGCGGCTATCGGTGCAGGTCTGCCAGTTTCAGAGCCCGCAGGCTCTATGATAGTCGATATTGGCGGCGGCACATCTGAGGTTGCTGTTATATCTCTGGGCGGCATTGTTACCTCCCGAAGCGTCCGCATCGCAGGAGACGCATTTGACAGCGCAATAATAAACTATATCAAGAAAAAATACAACCTTCTCATAGGTGAGCGCACCGCCGAGAATGTTAAGATAGCTATCGGCTCGGCATATCCCCCCGAAAAAGCAGATGACGAGTCAAAGATGGAGATAAAGGGAAGAAACCTTCTCAACGGTCTGCCCGAAAACATTACAGTTACAAGTATGGAAATAAGAGAAGCTCTCGCAGAGCCTCTTACTCACGTTGTTGAAGCAATAAAGACCACCCTTGAAAAAACCCCTCCCGAGCTTGCGGCGGATATAATCGATCAGGGTATCACCCTTGCAGGCGGCGGAGCGCTTATCAGAGGGCTTGACAGGCTCATCAACAGCGAAACGGGTATGCCTGTGAATATCGCCGATTCTCCTCTCGACTGCGTTGCCGCAGGAACAGGCAAGGTGCTTGAGGATATTGAGAGACTTCACGAGGTTTTAAACGACGACGCAAAGTATTATTGATAAATTTTTCCTATAATTTACCGTAAACGGGGCTAAAGCTAATGAAGGAATTTTTCCATACAATAAAATTCAAGATAATCATAGCCCTGACAGCGGTGATGATAGGGGCTATGATATATTCTGTCACCACAGGCGGATATTCATCGGGAAGCGGATACCTTTTTGAAGTCATTTTCGAGCCTGTCCGCAGCCTTTCTTCAAGAATATCCGAAAAGGTATCCATCTCGCTGGATATGATAATAAACGCAGAAAAATACTATAACGAAAACCAGCAGTTAAAAGCCCAGCTCAATGCCTTGTACAATGATGTTATCGACTATGACAAGGTGCTTGAAGAAAACCGAGAGCTTCGTGTTATGCTGGAGCTTAAAGAGGAATACAGCGAATACCGTTTTTCTCCTCCCTGCAATGTTATCGCCCGTACCACAAACGACCCCTACGGCTCATTTACCATTGACAAGGGCGCAAAGGACGGTATCGCTCCCGGCGACCCTGCCGTTACCGAATCGGGAATAGTGGGAGTATGCTTTGAGGTGTCCCCCTCCACCAGCAAGGTAAGGACGCTCTATTCCCCGAAAACCGCTGTAGGCGTTTACACCGTCCGCAGTAAGACAGAGGGGATAGTAGAGGGCGGATATGACCTTGCCGCAAATGGCAGGATAAGAATGAGCTACATCAGCAAGGAAAGCGATATTTCAGCAGGCGATGTTATAGTTACCTCGGGAAGCACCAATTACCCCGCAGGTCAGCTTGTGGGAACGGTGGAATCTGTCAGTATGGAGCAGAACGGACTTTCAAAGTATGCCATAATAATCCCTGCCGAAGCCCCGGGAACTATATCCACGCTTTTTGTAATAACCGACTATGTTCTTGACGAGGTCACGGCGATAAAAACAGGTCAGCAGACCGAAGCCGCTCCCGAAACGGAGGGAGCAGAGCAATGAATATTGAACTGAAAAAGAAAAAGGAACGCCGTAATCACATTATCAGACATACATTGTCTGTTCTGCTGATGGTGTTCTGTTATATATTCATATCCTCGGTAAATGCGGCAGGAGCATTGCCTCTGCTGCTTATACCCTGTGCTGTCTGCTATGCGGTAAGGGAAGCACCCTTCAATTCAGTGCTGTACGGCTGCGTATGCGGACTTCTTCTGGATTCAGCATCAGGAACGCTCACAGGCTTCAACGCCATAATCCTTATGTGGACAAGCCTGCTTATTTCCCTGCTGTTTCATTACTTTTTAAGGCGGCATATACTTAATTTCCTGTGGCTTGACCTTACGGTCATTCTATTGCAGGCGCTTCTGCACTATCTGTTTTTCTTTTACCTATGGGAATATGACCTGTCGGGTGCGGTGTTCAGAGGGATCTTTCTACCTCAGATCACCTGGACGAACATCTGGGGCGCTGTGCTTTACTGGGTCACAGGATTTATTTCAAGAGGCTTCGGAACTGTTACCGAGCATTATATAGAAGAAAAATCGGGAGATATTGTAAGAGAATAGCTCCCGTTTAATGAAATGAGTGATTTATTTGGAAGCACTTCAGCTTAAATGCCCCAACTGCGGCGGTGCAGTTACTCTTGACCCCAAAAGCGGCAGATTTATATGCGATTTCTGCTCCTCGGACTTTTCCTCGGAGGAGGTAAGCGGACAGAACAAGACTTCTTCCGACAGCACAGATAAAACCGCTTCATCACCGCAGAGCGAATACAAATGCCCCGTATGCGGCGGCAAGGCTGTTCTTAACAATGAAAGCGGTCTTTATGTGTGCGATTTCTGCACATCAGACTTTACCGAGGAGGAGCTGACGGAGGACAGCGATACCTTGTCAGATGAGCCGCAGAACAGTGTTTTTGCCGAGCATACCCAGCTTTATGTGTGCGGCAGCTGCGGTGCGGAGATAGTCTGCGATGAAAATACAGCGGCAACCTTCTGTCACTACTGCCACGGTCCTGTTGCCTTAAAGGGCAGAGTTGAAGGTGCGCTGACCCCTGAGCTGATAATCCCCTTCAAGATCGACAGGGACTTTGCTGAGGATCTGTTTAAAAAGTGGTGCGGAAAGAAGGTCTTTGTGCCAAACAGCTTCCGCTCCGAAGCCACCCTCGAAAAGATGGTCGGGCTGTATGTACCCTACTGGCTTGCCGACTGCAAGGTGAATGCAGCCGCTGATTATGACGCAAGGAAAATAAACAGATATTCAAGGGGAGATACCCACTATACCGAAACCTATTATTACCATGTGTCAAGAGCCGCTAAAATGAAATATGCGGGAATCCCCGCAGACGGCTCAAAGAAGCTTGACGACAAGCTGATGGATTCCATAGAGCCTTTTGATTACGACTTTGCCGTGCCCTTTGATATGAGCTGGTTCAGCGGCTTCTATGCGGATAAATACGACGTTGACAAGGCGGCTGTTGCTCCGAGAATAAAAGCCCGTCTGGAGCAGGGCGTGAAAAAG
>JAGAJY010000300.1 GCA_017848125.1 Oscillospiraceae bacterium | reverse complement strand
GACAAACAGCTTCAACCAGTCCTATGTATATTCCTACGACAGCGATATGAACAGGATAAAGATCAACTCTACAAGAAAGCGTGGAATCATCGTTATAAATCTCGGTGACGAATACGCAGGCTGTGAGTTTACCGTTTACGAAGGCAGAAAGAGCACTTCCGTAAAGGTTACAGACGGCGTTCTCGACGAAAACGGCAGATACACATTAGAGGTTGACGACGGAAAGAATTATACGCTTATTGTTGAAGAATAAGCGGAAATTAAGAAAACGCACAGGGCATTTTGCTCTGTGCGTTTTGCTGTGTTTATGCCGAAAAGGACGGCATATAAATGTTAATGATTTTATCAAATTTCCTTGACATATCCCGAAAAAAGGTGTATAATGTAAATTGATAAGTAGTTTATGTAAAGGAAATATATTTAACAGAAAGGAATGGTAACAAAATGAAGAAGCCTATGAAATGGCTGAAACGGACTGCCGCTTTTGCGGTGACGATGGGTGCGGTGCTTTTTGCAATGCCTGCAAGCGTTTCGGCGGAAACGGTGTACAACATCAACGATAGTGCCGTTACAATCAGCGCAGACGGTGATTATACCATCAAAGGAAACGGTACGGAAACAACAAACACCATTACGATAGAAAGCGGCGTTTCAGCAAACATTACTCTTGATGGGGTAAATATTAGCAATGTCGCACTACCGCCAATAAAAATTGCGGACAACACTACAGGAGATGTAAAGATCATTCTTGCAGAGGGCTCTGAGAATACTCTGATCGGTGATTATGCTGTGGAGATGAACAGCGAAAACGGCTCTCTTGAAATAACGGGAAAGGGCAAGCTTACTGTGGAAGGCGGTTATGTCGGAATCGGAAGCTATTTTGGATATGCCGATATAACCATCAGCGGCGGCGATGTTTCCGTTTCGGCTACGGAAACCGGAATCGGAAGCGTAGAAGGAAATGCCGATATAACCATAAGCGGCGGCGATGTTTCCGTTTCGGCTGTACAAGCCGGAATCGGAAGCCGTGATAGAAATGCCGATATAACTATAAGCGGAGGTAACATTACAGCTTCGGGTATATATCAAGCTATCGGTAGTTATTATGAAAAAGGCAATATAACCATAAGTGGAGGCACAATAGCTGCATACAACGAGAGTGATGGTATTTTTCAAAGTGCAATTTGGACAAACAATATTTTAATCAGCGGAGGCTTTATAAAAGCAGAGGCTAAGGGATTCCATTGTTACGGTATTGCATGCAAGGAAAGATTTGAGATAACAGGGGGAACGGTAATTGCCTCAGGCGGAGATATGGGCTGTGGTATTTCGATCAACAACGCTGCGGGAAAAATAAAAATCAGCGGCGGTACTGTAACTGCATACTGCGGAAAAGGCGGTGCTGCTATAGGAGTAGCGAAGCCTCTTATCATCACAGGCGGCTCTGTAAAGGCTGTTAAGGGCGGAGATTATATTGAGGGATACCCCTCGGTCGAAATCGGGGATTGCGGAATATATACAGAAATGTATAAGGCACCGAGTCGTTATATCCCTCCCGTTGACGCAGATGGAAATGAAGCTTATCTTCTTACCATAGCAAACCCCGACAGCAAGCCTGTTATTATCGACGGCAAGGAGTATTCTCCTCTTAACCATACTGCCGCTGACAAGAACGATACGAATCTTTATGTATATCTCTCCGCAGGCTCGGCTGAAGAGCCTCACGAGATTTCTGTGGGCGGAAAAACAGTAGGATATTACTACGATACGGAAGCAAGCAAATGGATTTTTGGCCCTATTATCCCCAAGACTGACAGCAGCAGCTTCATCTACAACGGCAGGGAGCAGACCTACAATATTCCCGAAAGCGATTTCTATACTGTAACAGGAAACAAGCAGACAAACGCAGGCACTTATACCGTTACCGTAAAGCTTAATGAAGGTATGGCGTGGATAGACGGCACAACAGCGGATAAGACCTATGAGTTTGTTATTGCAAAGGCAAAGCCCGAGATCACGGTCAAAGCCGCACCTGCTTCGGATATTGCGGGAAAGACCATAAAGGTGACCGCTTCGGCTGTAAACCCCGAAAATGATTCTCTTACGGATATTCCTGCTGTTTCTCTTACCTACAAGGTGGGTGCAGACGGAGATGAAACACCTTTTACAGATTCGTTCGTTATTCCCGAAGGCACTCCCGAGGGCACGGTTATCACTGTAACAGCAAGAACTGCGGAAAACGGCAATTACCTTGAAGCTGTAAGCACTATCAAGGTAAATGTTACCGACTGCGAGCATAATGACGTTTCGACTGACTGGTATATGGACAAGGACTGTCATTGGCATATCTGCGGCTACTGCACAGCCGAGCTTGACAAGGCAGAGCATACTTTCAGCGGCTGGCTTATCGTAAACGAAGCTACAGAGGAGTCTGACGGAACAAGAATGAGAGCCTGCACAGTCTGCGGATTTGAGCAGAGCGAAAGCGTAAAGTACAGCTATCCCATTATAACAGAGGACAGCAGGATAACTGTTGACAGAAACACGGCAAAGGCAGGAGAGAGCGTCAATGTAAAGACCCCCTTCGGCTATGACGCTGTGGTTTACACGGTATCGGGTCAGAAAGTGGCACAGATAACCGAAAAGGGCAGCTTCGTAATGCCTGCTTCAAGGGTATATATAAGAGCTGTTATGAATGATACTCTGAAATATATGGCTAACAGCTTCGATCATTCCTATGTATATTCCTACGACAGCGATATGAACAGGATAAAGATCAACTCCACAAGAAAGCGCGGAATCATCGTTATAAATCTCGGTGACGAATACGCAGGCTGTGAGTTTACCGTTTACGAGGGCAGAAAGAGCACTTCCGTAAAGGTTACAGAGGGCGTTCTCGACGAAAACGGCAGATATACATTAGATGTTGACGACGGAAAGAATTATACGCTCATTGTTGAAGAATAAGCAGTAACAATACTTTTATAAACCTACACCCGAACCGCCTGACACAACAGGCGGTTCGGTTTTTTATATGAGGTATCGGGAAATCACATTTCAGTGACTGATCTTTTATCTGATATAAGCCTGTGCAGCGGCAAGTCTTGTGATGGGCACTCTGAAAAGGGTGAGCAGGAAACGCAGTCAAGACCGATCCGGTGGCAGAACTAAACAGATGTGGGATCGCCGCCGTGCTCACCGCTTGATTTCCTTGCTCTTTTTTGTAATAGTATGGTCTGATTATCTCTATTCACCCGGCAAAAAAGCAGCCCCTCAAAAAAGGGACTGCTTAAAAAATCACATTTTTTTCAAATCAATGCAGACAACTATCATTTCCCCGTTTTTGTTGTAGAACTTTGAAGAAATGGTCTTGCAGCTGTTTCCCGTGGCATTGCTTATGTACCAGCCCGAAATGAACGGGTCTTCGATCTGCTCCTTGATGGCATAGAAATAATTCTTGATGTCGTGGTTAACGCCAAGAGGTGCGGGATAATAGCCCTCAAGCACCTGCGAATCACTGCTCATTACGGTGTGGGTTATCTGAAAGCCCTTCTTGTCAATAAGGAAAGCACATTCAATTTCCTTGTGCTCATCAACATAAGCACGCAGCTCAGCGTCATAATCCTCGTGGGTCATGCAGGAAAGGCGGTTAACAAGCTCGTAAATAGTGCGCTTGTAGCTTTCCACCATCATATTGACCACCGTGGGATTTTTCTTTGTGGAAATATTCAGCCTCTGCGCCGCTTCCTCCACCTTCATTCGTGCGTCGCTTGAAAACAGATAATTGAACTGCTCGGGCTTCTGGAAATAGAAGCCTTGAAAATAATCGACTCCCAGTATCATACAGGTGATGACCTCGTCGGCAGTTTCAACACCCTCCGCAACAGTCATAGCGCCTATCTGCTTTGCTGTGCCGATAATGGAGCGGAATACCTCCTGATTATATTTGTTTGTGTTTATCTGAGAAACGATAGCCCTGTCTATCTTGATAATATCAGGGTTAATCAGCATGATGCGGTTGATGGTGTCCGACCCTGCGCTTACATTGTCAAGAGCAATGAGAAAGCCGTTGGTGCGGTAATAGTCAACGAACATCATAAGGTTGTAGGGATCCTTTACCCTTGACTCGTTCAGCTCGATAACTATATTTTCGGGGGAAATGTGGTTTTCGGCAGCGGTTTTAAGTATCTCGCCGTTGCCCGAGACCTCGCCGTTAAGAACAGTGGTCTCAAAGTTTATAAACAACGAAGGCGCAGAGCTTTCGGCGGAAAAGGCACGCATAGCCTTTTCACGGCATACCCTGTCAAGAGCAGTGAGATTGTTGTCCTTCTTGGCGTATTCAAACAGGAAATAGGGCGAGATTATCTCATCGCCGTATCTTCCTCTCGAAAGCGCTTCAAGCCCGATGTATTTCTGAGTGTTCAGGGAATATATGGGCTGAAATTCAACAATAATGTCCTTTTTATCAATAATTTCACGAACGATTTCAGCGGTAACTTTCACATTTATCTCCAATCCGTTTATGTCATTTTATTCGTACCCACAGCGTCTCTGACTGTGGTATTATCAGGCTCGGCTTTAAGGCATATGCGGTTATAAAGCCTGTAAAGCTTCTGAGTGGCATTTTCGATATAGAAGTAATAGATCAGGTAGCAGAATACAAGTATCAGCAGCAGCCCGTCAACAATGAGAAATGGCGTAAGCTCCGAGATGAAGAAAACGCACATTCCGATAAAAAGCAGCAGACAGCACATAATAGTCACCATCAGGTGAATAAGCCTTTCGTGCTGAATAAATTCTATTTGAACGAGGTGTTCTCTTTTGAGAGCGTCCCAGTCGGTGCTTTCGTTTTCAAGGGCGGCTTCCACCGATCTCATATAAGTGCTTATATAGCTTCCCATTTAGCGACCACCTCATTTATTTATTGTTTGATTATATTATACCATAACATAAAACAAATTTCAATAAGATTTGGTTAAAATTTAGGAAAAATTACCGAATCGTATTGCAATGGAAAAGTAAATGTGATATACTTGTCAAGTCGGATAAAAAATGAAAGGAAATGATTAAGATGAATAAATTCACAGAATGGCTTATGCTTGCCGTCAAGGGAATGTGCATAGGCATTGCAAATGCCATACCGGGAGTAAGCGGAGGAACTATAGCGTTTATTCTTAAGATCTATGATAAGCTTCTGGATGCCATCTCGCTCAATTTGAAAAAGCTGAAAAAGAATCTGCCCTTTCTCATTCCTGTGGGAATAGGAGTTCTGCTGGGAGTTTTTCTTGCCGCAAAGGTGCTGGGCTATCTTTTCGAGCATCATAACGTGCCCACTCAGTTTTTCTTTATCGGAATAATTATCGGCTCTATGCCTGCAATAATCAAGGAGTGTAAAAGCGAGGGCAATTTAAAGCCGATCCATATACTGCCATTTCTGCTTTCCGCAGTGGGTATAATCCTTTTCAATTCTCTAAAAGAGGGAAGTGCAGATGTGGGGCTTAATCCCGTTTCCATAATCCTTATGACTGCCGTTGCGGCGGCGGCAATGATAATGCCCGGACTCAGCGGCTCATTGGTGCTTAAAATTCTCGGCGGCTATGACAATGCCATCGACGCTGTAAATAATCTTGATATAATCACTATCCTCTGGTACGGCATTGGTGCTGTTATAGGTCTGCTTGCGGCGGCAAAGATAATAAGCATACTTCTTAAAAAGTGCAAGACAGGCACATACTGCGCAATTATCGGACTGATAATCGGTTCTGTACCTGCTATCTATCCTGCGGAATTTGCGCTTAACGCAGAGGGAATTATCGCTGTTATCGTGCTGATACTGGGAGCAGCCCTCCCAATTGGAATGGAGCTTCTGGGAAATAAGCTTTCCAAAAAAGCTCCCGCCGAAAACGAATAACCGAATAGGACAAAATTCACCTTGAATATACATTTGTATAAAATGTATATCCGAGGTGATTTTTTTATGTTTGGCGGAATTATTTCGTGGCTTCTGGAAAATATGCTTTATTTTGCCCTGCGGCTGGACGGCAATACGGTCTTTCCGAAGCCGTTGTCCGCAGAAAAGGAAGCGGAAGCCTTTGAACGAATGGCAAATGGAGACAATAGGGCAAGAGGGGAGCTTATAGAGCATAATCTCAGGCTTGTGGCACACATTGCAAAGAAATACTATTCACCGAATGCTGACAGCGAGGAGCTGATTTCAATAGGCACAGTGGGATTGATAAAGGCGGTGAATTCCTTTTCAAATTCAAAGTCCACCAGATTTGCGACATACGCCGCTAAGTGCATCGACAATGAAATTTTAATGTACTTCCGCAGCGCAAAAAAGAGTGCCAGAGATGTATATCTCGATGAGCCTGTGGATACCGACAAGGACGGCAATACAATGAGCCTTATCGACATAATCTCCGATGATGAAAACCTCCCCGACCGTGTTGACATAATGATAAAATCCCGACAGCTTTACGGCTTTATCGACGAATGTCTTGACGAGCGTGAAAAGGAGATAATCACATACCGCTACGGGCTTGGAGGCATTAAGGAGCTTACTCAGAGAGAGGTTGCCGATAAGCTGAACATATCCCGTTCCTATGTGTCGAGGATAGAAAAAAAGGCTCTTGAAAAGCTCAGAGACAGATACGAATGAAATGCACTTTCGGACAATTCCAGAAAACGACAGTTAATTCGGAAAAATCGGTCCATAATATATAGAGATTTTTACCGAACAAAAAAGGAGTGCTTTACAGAATGTACGATCACGAGCTTTTTACAAGAAAGGCAAATACAGTTATAAGCAAGGCTTTTACACAGGCAGGACGGCTTGGCCATACCTATGTGGGAAGCGAGCATCTTCTGCTTACTCTTGCCGCCGAATCGGGCAGTACGGCGGCAAGCATACTCCGTTCCTGCGGAATAACCGAGGAGAAGGTAATGGGCAGGATAATCCGTCTTATCGGACGGGGCGACCCCGATACGGTAGATGCAGATTCCGTGACTCCTGCGGTAACGAGAATACTTGCCAATGCTTGCCGAAGTGCAGGGGCAACAAGGGAGAAGCCTGCGGGCACAGAGCATATCCTTGCCGCCCTTGTGAGAGAGGACAGCTGCACCGCCGCAGGGATAATAAATGAGATGGGAGTGAGCGCATCTGCCTTGCTCAGCACCTGCCGTGGGCTTTCGGGGCTTGATGTGAGATATTTTCCTCCCATCACCAAAGCACCCAATCTGATAAAATACGGAAAAGACCTGACAGCCCTTGCCGCCGAAGGAAAGTGCGACCCTGTTTTCTGCCGTGACGAGGAAATTGCACGGGTAATACGAATACTGTCACGCCGCACTAAAAACAACCCCTGTCTTGTAGGGGATGCAGGCGTGGGAAAAACCGCAGTTGCCGAGGGTGTGGCAATGGAAATAGCCTCGGGCAGAGCTCCCGATACTCTTAAAGGCAAGCATATTTTCGCTCTCAATCTCACCTCAATGCTTGCAGGTGCAAAGTACAGAGGAGATTTTGAGGACAGGATAAAGTTCTGCATAGACGAGGTGATAGAAAACGGCAGCATAATCCTGTTCATTGACGAGCTTCACACCATAGTGGGAGCGGGAGCGGCAGAGGGTGCAATAGACGCCGCAAATATATTGAAGCCCCAGCTTGCCAGAGGAGAGCTTCGGATAATCGGTGCGACCACATCAGACGAATTCCGCAAATTCATAGGCAAGGACAGCGCTCTGGAACGGCGTTTTCAGCAGGTTATGGTAAACGAGCCTACACCCGAACAGGCGGTGGATATTCTCACAGGTCTTGCGCCCTGCTATGAGGAGTATCATAAGGTGTGCATAACAGCCGAAGCGATAAAGGCGGCGGTGGATATGTCCGTGCGGTATCTAAGCGAGCGCAGTCTCCCCGATAAGGCGATTGACCTCATTGACGAAGCGGCCTCAAGGGTTCATATCAGGAATACGTCAAAATCCCTCAACGACCTTGCAGGCGAGCTTACCGCAATGATAGACAGAAATATGCAGGGGAAAAAGAAGCGGCTCAGCGACGCCCTTGCCGACCGCACAGAGGAATATCCCAATGTGACCGCCGAGGATATAGCCTGCGTTCTGTCATCTGCAACAGGTATCCCCTCGGGCAGACTTACGGCAGACGAATCGGAAAGGCTCATGTCCCTTGAAGCGGAGCTTCATAAGCGTGTGGTAGGGCAGAATGATGCAGTCAGAGCAGTTTCCGAAGCGATACGCAGAAGCAGAGCAGGACTCCGTGACCCACGCAGACCTATCGGCTCATTCATATTCTCGGGTCCTACGGGAGTGGGCAAGACCGAGCTTGCAAAGGCAATCGCCGAATCTCTTTTCGACAGCGAAAAATCGCTTGTCAGACTTGATATGTCCGAGTATATGGAAAAGCACAGCGTATCAAGGCTTATAGGCTCACCTCCGGGATATGTGGGCTATGACGAGGGGGGACAGCTTACCGAAGCAGTCCGCCGCCGACCCTATTCGGTAATTCTTTTTGACGAAATAGAAAAGGCGCACCCCGATGTTTCCAATATACTTCTCCAGATATTGGAGGACGGCTTTCTCACAGACAGCAAGGGCAGACGGGCAAGCTTTTCAAACACCGTGCTGATTCTCACATCAAACGTGGGGGCAAGGCAGATGACCGAAAGCGTGCGGCTTGGCTTCGGGGGAGAGATAAGCGAGGAGGAGGAAAACAGGAGAATAAGGTCAGATGTGAAAAAGGAGCTAAAAAAGCATTTCCGCCCCGAGCTTCTGGGAAGGATAGACGAAACCGTAGTGTTTGACAGGCTGGGCAGAAATCAGCTGGAGGAGCTTGCAAAAAAGCTTCTCACAGAGCTTGGCGAGCGTGCTTCGGCAATGGAAATATCCCTTGAATTTACTCCCGAAGCGGTAAGCCTGCTTGCGGCCTCCGAGGATAATTCTCAGGGGGCAAGGCTTCTGCGCAGACGGATAACCGAAAAGGTTGAAAACGCTCTCAGCGAAAGGATAATCAAGGGTGAGACTTCACGGGGAGAAAGGGTCGTTCTCACAGCAGACGGCGGCCAGCTGAAAATACTTCCCTTACCCGAAAGTCAGCCTGTTGGCTGATAAAAATTATTAAGGAAAAATAAGGAAATTTTATCAAAAGCTATTGACGTTTGAGCGAAAATATTATATAATATGAATAGAAAATGATGAGGGCGTAACCCTTGCCCGAAAATGAAAGGACGGAAATGGTTTTTATGAAAAATATCCTCTTTGTAGCCTCCGAATGTGTTCCTTTTGTAAAAACGGGAGGTCTTGCCGACGTTGTAGGCACACTTCCCAAGATGTTCAATAAGAATGAATACGATTGCAGAGTCATCATTCCCAATTACAAATGTATTCCCGACAAGTTCAGAAACGAGTTCAGATATGTCCACCATTTCTATATGGATATGGGCGAGCGCTTCAACAGTGTTCACGTCGGCATTATGGAATATCAGTACGACGGTATAACCTTCTACTTCGTTGATAACCTTTTCTATTTCGGCGGCGACAAGCCCTATGCGGATACACGCTATGACATTGAGAAGTTCATCTATTTCTCAAAGGCTGTTATGGCAATTCTTCCCGTTATCGGCTTCAAGCCCGACATTATCCACTGCCACGACTGGCAGGCAGGTCTTGTTCCCGTTTATCTTCACACTCTCTACAAGGATAACCCCTTCTTCTACGGCACAAAGACCGTGTTCACCATTCACAACCTGAGATTCCAGGGTATCTGGGATATTGAGACTATCAAGGCTCTTTCGGGTCTGCCCGGATATGTATTCACTCCCGACAAGCTTGAATACAAGAAGGACGCCAATATGCTCAAGGGCGGTCTTGTTTATGCCGACTATATCACCACCGTAAGCGGAACATACGCAGGCGAGATACAGAGCGAGTATTTCGGCGAAGGTCTTGACGGACTTCTCCGTGCGAGAAATCAGTCCCTCTGCGGAATCGTCAACGGTATTGACTACGAGGCATACAATCCCGAAAAGGATACTTCCATTGCAAAGCCCTATTCCACAAAGAACGTCAAGCGTGCAAAGGCGGCTAACAAGAAGGCAATTCAGCAGGAGCTTGGTCTGCCGCAGGACGATAACAAGTTTATGATCGCTATCATTTCCAGACTGACCGACCAGAAGGGGCTTGACCTTGTTCAGTACGCTCTTGACAGAATATGCGACGAGCATACTCAGTTTGTGGTTATCGGAACAGGCGATGACCGCTATGAGAATCTTTTCAGAGATTATGCATGGAGAATGCCTGACAGAGTTTCCGCAAATATCCTTTTCAACGAAAGCTTTGCCCACAGGCTCTATGCAGGTGCGGACGCAGTTCTTGTTCCCAGCCTTTTCGAGCCCTGCGGACTTACACAGCTTATCGGTCTGAGATACGGTACTGTGCCCATTGTCCGTGAAACAGGCGGACTCAAGGATACTGTAGCTCCCTACAATGAATTTGACGGCACGGGAATCGGCTTCTCCTTTGCAAATTACAACGGTGACGAGCTTCTTTCCGCTATAAACTATGCAAAGCACATCTACTTCAACTGCCGCAAGGAGTGGGATCAGATGGTGCTCAGAGGAATGAAGACAGATTATTCTTGGGTTAATTCCGCAAGAAAATACGAGGAGCTTTACAGCAGACTCGGATAACGAATAATTATACGCTTGGGGGTATGAATCAGTTCATACCCCTCAGTCTGTCGATATAGTGTATTAAAGAAAAAAGTTGCACAAATAACCACAAGGTAAAAGTTTCGGTCAAGCCTTTTCAAAGGCTTGCGGGTTTCCAAAGGGCAGAGCCCTTTGGTCGCCCATCCGCAATGGTAAGCAAAGCTTACCTGCGAAATCTCCTTATTTCTGTGAAATAACGGAGCAAGGGGTGAGAAATGCGACAGCATTTCGAGGGTAGGCGAAGGAATCAATTAGTTGATTCCAGATCGCACTCCCCTTGTAGAGCGGTTGTGCTTACTTGCTCTTCAAAACGTTCCGGTGGAACGTTTTGAACAAAGCTGATTTTATGTAGGTTTTGTGCAAAGAAACAATATCGGTTTCTTTTTCGACAGACTGCTTTGGGGTATGATGTATTTCATACCCCTGTTTTATCGGAGTGATGGATTTTGAAAAAAAGAGCAATAGAAGCAGTAGGACTTCTGATAATGCTTATACTGCTGTTCGGAGGAGTGAATTTCCTGCTGGGCGGCGTTTCCGACATTACATACAGAATTGACGGAGAATATTTCAGCACAGGCGAAAGGGAGCTTACCCTCTGCCTTATGACCGAGGAGGGGACAGAAAGCCTTATAGAGTTCACACGCCTTGAAACGCTGAAAATCATTCCCTACAAGTACGCCGCCGCAGAGTCAATGGAGCTTGGCGACGAAGCATATGACACGGGACTGCACCGCAAAGCAGAGGATGTTTATTCAGACTGCACCGATCTTGAAGACCTGTCCTTTCTTGCACCGCTGACAGCGCTTAAAAACCTTGATATTTCCTACTGCAAGGTGAAAGACCTTTCCTTTGCAGCTAATATGAATGTGCTTGAGAGCCTTGATATTTCCCATACGGAAATAACCGACCTCAGCCCTCTCGTTGAAATGGATTCATTGAGAGAGCTGACAGTCGGCGAGGAGCTGTCGGGAGATGTTACCGACAGGCTCACGGAAAAGGGTGTGAAAGTAACTTTTGTAAAATAATCATTTTTTCTTCCCGAAGCATTGAAGCAGAGGAGCTGCAAAGGCTATGCCTGCGCAGATAAGAAGCTGCTCGGAGCTTAACGGAACGGTTGAGAATACTGTTTGCAGGAAAGGCAGATAAACTGCCGCCGCAAGTACAGCCATAGAGAAAAGCACCGCAAGTATCAGCTTTATGTTGTTGAAATAAGGCACGGTGAAAATATTGCCCGATTCTGATTTGCATTCAAAAACGTGGAAAAGCTGGGAAAGAACAAGAGTGGTAAGTGCGCCTGTTCTTGCGGCTTCAAGGGACGCACCCGTCTGCAAAAGAACGGTAAAGCAGGCAAGCGTGCAAAGCCCGATAAGTATTCCCCTGAGAATTATCCTGAACATCAGTCCTCCCGAAAAGAAGCTTTCGTCTTTTTTTCGGGGGGGCATTTTCATACTTTCCGAGTCGCATGGCTCAACGCCCAGAGCAATTGCAGGCAGACCGTCCGTAACGAGATTTACAAGCAGTATCTGCGCAGGCAGAAGCACAACGGGCATACCCATAACTATTCCGAGGAACATGGTAAGTACCTCGCCGATATTGCAGGAAAGCAGGTATCTTACAAACTTGCGAATGTTTGCGTATATTCCCCGTCCCTGCTCCACTGCGCTTACAAGAGTTGCAAAATTATCGTCAAGCAATACCATATCCGCCGCTTCACGGGTAACGTCAGTTCCCGTAATGCCCATTGATACGCCTATATCCGCTTCCTTTATTGCAGGAGCGTCGTTCACTCCGTCACCCGTCATTGTAACGATATGACCCAGACGCTTGTAGGCACGGACTATCCTCAGCTTGTCGGCAGGAGATACCCTCGCGAACACAGCAGTTTTTGCGGCGGCATTTTCAAGCTCCTTGTCGGTCATTATGCTGATTTCCTCACCTGTTACAACGCAGTCATCTCCTGTGAGGATTCCTGCCTGCCTTGCAACTGCGGCGGCAGTGTTTTTATGGTCGCCTGTTATCATAACAGTGCGTATTCTCGCTGTCCTGCAAAGTCTGACTGCTTTTTTTGCTTCCTCTCTGGGAGGGTCTGACATTCCCATAAGACCGAGAAATACCATATTCTTATCGGGATTATCCTTTGATGTGTCGGGTCTGTAAGCAAAGGCAAGAACTCTCAGAGCCTCCGAGGACATTTCTGCGCATTTGTCGGAAAGCTCCTTTCTTTTTGAAAAGGTGAGGGGCAGTATGCCCTTATCCGTAAGCACGGACGAACAGCGGTCAAGGATAACATCAGCCGCACCCTTTGTATAGGAAATGTTTCCCCTGCCCGTCGGGTCTTTTACGATCACAGTCATTCGCTTTACATCGCTGTCAAAGGGCAGCTCGTCAATACGTCTGAATGCCATACGTTCTGTGCTGTGACTCATTCCGCCCTTTGCGGCGGCAATAAGCAAAGCTGCCTCGGTAGGGTCGCCTGCGATGTTCTTTTCGTCATTCTCACCGCTTGAAATATCAGCGTTTGAACAGAGAACGCCGCATCTGAGAAGCTCGCACAGCACCTTCGAGGTCTTTATATTTTCCGCTTCGCCGCTTTGGGAAATTATCTTACCAGAGGTGCGGTAGCCCTGCCCCGAAAGAGTGTATTCCCTGTCCTGCGTGCAAAGCTTTCTTACGGTCATTTTATTTTCCGTTACCGTGCCTGTCTTGTCGGTGCAGATAACAGATGTACAGCCCAGAGTTTCTACAGAATGAAGCTTGTGTACAAGAGCTTTTTTTTCAAGCATTCTGCTTACTGCAAGGGCAAGTGCGATAGTAACAGTTGCAGGCAGTCCCTCGGGAATGGCGGCAATTGCGATCGTTATACCCGTCATTATCATATCGAAAACAGGCTCGCCCTTTAGTATGCCTGCTCCCGCAACCACAAAGCAGACGATAAGGCATATTACCGCAACGATTTTTCCCAGCTCTCCCAGACGCTTCTGCAAAGGAGTTTCCTCCTCGTCAATCTCGGTGAGCATACCCGATATTTTTCCCATCTGCGCCGAAGTGCCTGTGGCGATAACCTTTGCCACGGCAGTTCCTTTTGTGATGATGCTTCCGCTGTAGATTATGTTTTTTCTGCCGATGGAATTATCGGTATCGGAGGGTGAGCCTGCGCATTTTGAAACTGGAACGCTTTCTCCCGTGAGAATGCTTTCGTCAGCCGTAAGTCCCTTTGCGCTTATTACAGCCGAATCTGCAGGAGTTTTGTCGCCCGATTCAAGAGAAATAACATCTCCGGGGACAAGCTCCGCTCCGGGGATAACAGTCAGTCGACCGTCTCTGAAAACCTTCGCCATAGGGGCTGACATATTTTTAAGAGCAAGCAGAGTTTTCTCCGTGCGGTATTCCTGAACGAAGCCAAGGATAGCATTTATCACAACTATGATTATTATGGTCAAAGCGTCTGTGTATTCGCCGATAAAAAATGACGCCGCCGAAGCGATTATCAGTATCATAACCATAATATCCCTGAACTGCCCCATAAATATTTTCAGGGGCTTGGCTTTCCGTTCCGACGCAAGAGAATTCGGACCGTGCTTTTCAAGCAGAGCCTTTGCCTGCTCCGAGCTTAGTCCCATATGTGATTCGTTTTTTCTGTCTGTGTCTGTAATCGTATTGTCATTATAATCTCTTTCAAGTATGCTCATAGACATAGCCTTCCGCTCCTTTATTTTCAGCTTGTCTAATTTATATTCGCAAGATGAAAAATAAATTCCGTGAGAACAAATCTTAGCATAATAATATATCTGACAAAAACGGAATATTTTCCCGTAAAACAAAATAGAATAAGGTAATAAGGCGTTAAAATATTCAAAAAACTACTGTTAAATAAAGTTTTTTTAGTGTAATTGGTAAATTTATCGGCATATTGTTTGACAAACGCAGAATATAGTGATATACTAAAGATAATAAATATTATGGAGGTTTACTGTTATGGCAAAAGATAAGAAGAATCAGTCCAAGCCCGCAGCAGCCGCAGAGGCTGTAAAGCCTGTTGAAACCGTTAAAACAGTTGAGGAAATAAAGCCCGCAGAGGTTAAGGCAGCTGCTGAAGCTCCTGCTGAAAAGCCCGTTGAAAAGAAGGCTGAAAAGCCCGTTGAAAAGAAGGCAGAAAAGCCTGTTGAGAAGAAGGCAGAAAAGCCTGTTGAGAAGAAGGCAGAAAAGCCTGTTGAGAAGAAGGCAGAAAAGCCTGCAGCTAAGAAGGCTGATAAGGCTGATAAGGCTCCCAAGAAGGCAGCTGAGGAAAAGAAGAACGATGTATTCCTTATTCAGGGTATCGGCGAACACACCGTTGCTGATATCACCGAGCTTTGTAAGGCTGATTACAAGAACGGCAGCCGCAAGCGTGTAGCAAGCATTGATATCTATGTCAAGGCTGAGCACGGCGAGCTTAGAGCATATTATGTTGTAAACGGCAATGCCGAGGGCAAGTATATCGTTCTGTAATTTTAGTTTGCTATGAAAAATTATGCCGCACTTTTTTAGTGCGGCGTTTTTTTTGAATGGTAAAATCCCCGGTTTTACCGAGGGCGGAAAAGCTTATTGCTATGGACAAAAAAACTTCTTATGCATTATAATAAAAGCAGCCCCCCTTTTATCGTAGAAAAAACAGCTGCCATAAAGGGGATTTTTTATGGGAAGAAAAACAATATGAAAAAGAAATATTTGAATTAAAGGAGCAGGGATTGAGTCAGCGGCAAATCGGAGAAAGACTTGGAATATCGTATGAGAAAATGCAGGATTTTTTTTACGGCACAACCGAAATCAACGAATATATCTTAAGGCGAAGGAATAAAGCGACCGGCCATACCGAGAAAAGATAGCGTTGAATTGCCTCCGTCCGTTCAAATAATAAGTAAGCTTTCTCAATTGCAAGATGAACTTGCAATTAAAGAAAGATACATCAAGTGATTAAGGAAAGCCTTGTTGACGGCATTGTAATATTCACGCCTTTCAGCGAAAACTTGCGTATCTCACAGTCAAAAATATACTCTTCAATCATGTCTTTAATAAGCATAAAAAATGCCCTTTATTCTATGCGGTAAACATAGAATAAAGGGCAAACAGTATTTACAACGGCGTATTCAAGCCAATTAGCTTATTCTTCTTCCTCAGGCATATCCCAGTTGTGATATACGTTCTGAACGTCGTCGTTATCCTCAAGGTGCTCAAGGAGAAGATTCATCTTTCTGATAGATTCCTCATCGGTGAGTGTGGTGTAGGTAGAAGGTATCTGCATAGCCTCTGCGGATATTACCTCATAGCCCTTTGCTTCAAGGGCTTCTCTCACAGCACCAACCTCATTGGGTTCTGTCTCGATCTCAATCTCGTCCTCGTCCATAGTGAAATCAGCAGCGCCGCAGTCGAATATATCCTCCATGACCTTGTCCTCGTCAAGACCTGTGTTCTTTACGATAACAATGCCTTTTTCGCTGAACATAAAGGATACGCAGCCTGATGTGCCGAGATTTCCGCCGAACTTGTCAAAGTAGTGACGGATATCGCCTGCTGTACGGTTCTTGTTGTCTGTAAGTGTTTCAACGATAACAGCAACACCGTTAGGACCGTAACCCTCGTAAACATTTGCCTCGTAATTTGTCTTATCGCTGTCGCCCATTGCCTTCTTGATAACTCTGTCGATGTTGTCGTTGGGCACGTTGTTTGACTTTGCCTTTGCAATAAGGTCACGGAGCTTTGCATTGTTGTTGGGGTCTCCGCCGCCCTCCTTAACGCATACGGTTATCTCTCTGCCTATCTTGGTAAAGATCTTAGCCTTTGCGCCGTCTGTAGCTTCTTTTTTTCTTTTGATGTTGTTCCATTTGGAATGACCTGACATAATTAAAACTCCTTAAAATTATTTTAGTGAAATTGATTCAGATTCAGATTCAGAATCTGTCTATAAAAAGTCTGTGAGACTTCTGACCGCAGATAATAGGTGAGCCGTGACCGCAGAGAATACGGTCGGGTGCAAGAGTGATTATCCTCTCCATAGTTTCACGAGCCTTTTTAGGGCTTTCGCATATCATGGGCATAGAGGGAACGGGGATATTCATAACAGCGTCCCCCGCATAAAGGTCGTACCCTGCACAGCTTTTGCAGAGAATACCTATAGAGCCTCTGGTATGACCCTGCAAATCAACTATCACACCGTCAATGCCGTAGGGTGAAAGATCCATACCCTCCTCCGCATAAATGGTCGGGCTGAATTTTGTGATGTGGGTGTGCATAGTCATTTCAGTCCGGTTTTTCATAATATGCCCCAAAGGATTTGTTATGTAATATGGCCGGCAGGTGTTGTCCCTTGCAAGACGCATATCGTAGGGGCTTATCATAACGGGTGCATTGTACAGCTCTGAAAAGTAAGCTGCATTGGCAATATGGTCTGCATGACCGTGGGTGAGAATGATAAGAGTAATACTATAATTCAGAAGCCATGTTTCAATGTGGTCACGATATTCCTCTCTGCCTGTGTCAACAAGAATATCACCCTTTTCTCCTCTGATGACAAAGCAGTTTGTAAAGCCGCAGTCAATCAGATTTATGTTTTCCAGCATTATCAATTTTTTTCACCTCCGTGCCTTCCCATAGGCAGTCAAACAGCTCTCTTATCCTGTCATATCTTCCCAGCAGATGAAGATAGCCGAAAAGACATTCAAGAGATGTTGCCTTGTGATATTCAACAGGGTCGGAGCTTTTTGGGATAGAGCCTGTACTGCACGAAGCATTCCTGCCTCGCTTCATAACAGCCGCTTCCTCCTCGTCAAGAAGCGGCTCGATAAGCATAGCCGCCCTTGCCTGATAATTTGCTCTTACTCTCTCCACCGAAGCGGGGTGAAGCTTTTTCACAGGCATATTTGCCGTAAGCACAAGCCGTTCTCTTACAAGCTGACTGTAAACTGCGTCCCCCAGAAATGCCAGCGTCAGAGGGCTGTATTGATTGACTTCACGCTTTTCTATAAAAGGTCACCGTCTTTCTTATGATGTATGAGTTCCCATATGGTCTCTGAAATGAACAAGCATATCTATCAGGGCTTTATGATAGGGAATAAATGTCCCCTCATCTATCATTGCTTTTACTTCATCGGCTGACGCCCATTTCACCGCCTGTACCTCCTCATACTGAAGCCTCAGAGCGGAAATATCTACGTCCTCGGTGATAACATAAATATCGTCAAAGCCGCAGTCGAAATTCACGGTAACAGAGGGACGGATACTGTCAAGACTGATCTTAAGTCCCAGCTCCTCCATAACCTCACGCTGGGCGGCTGTTCGGCTTGAATCGCCTGCAACAGCACTGCCGCCTACAGTAATATCCCACATATTGCTCCAGCCCTCTTTGAACGGCTGACGCTGCTGAATGAGCATTTCGCCCTTGCTGTTAAAGATACAGACGTGGACAACAAGATGATAGTCACCTTTTT
The DNA here is from genome assembly GCA_017848125.1 of Oscillospiraceae bacterium. Taxonomy (GTDB): domain Bacteria; phylum Bacillota; class Clostridia; order Oscillospirales; family Ruminococcaceae; genus Huintestinicola. The sequence goes on along the minus strand of JAGAJY010000300.1, from coordinate 11,330 downwards.
TGAAAGGGTCGCCCCGTTTCATAGTCCTGCCTGTTTTTATTCTGTTTTCATCGTAAATATCCCAAAGCTCCATATTGATTCTCCTGTTTTGTCTGACAGGCAAAAGCCTTATTGAAATGCTTGTGTAAGCTCGCTCCATATTCTTGAAATCACACTTATTACAGTAGGGACAAAGCATATTGCAGACAGCACAAAGAATGTCTTTGCGCCCTTGTTTTTTCGCCCTGTGAGAACACAGCCGATTATCAGAAAGACAAAGGCAGCGGCACGGGAAACAAATTCTAACATAACACCGATCACCATAATTATCAGCAAAACGATTATCAAAAAGATTATTCCCATAAATGCCATTGAGCTGCCCTCCTGATTTCTGTCAAATGAAATTACTGTTCGGAGAGTACATATACATACGCATAGATGCTGTCCTCAGAGCCGTTACTGTATCTTTTCATTGCTCGCTGTGTGGGGAAGATAACAGCACCGTTTTTCAGCTCAACGGACATATTAACTTCATCACTGCCGCTCCATTTTCCGCCGTAAAGACGGATAACCGTCTCGCCGATATAGCTTGCAAGGGCAAAGATTATCTGACCTCTGTTTCGTGAAATAATTCCGCCCTCACCGCTTTGCTCATCAAAAAAGCGGTCTATCTCTTTCATACTTTCAAGCGAATAGTCGGCGTTATAGCCCGAAACATTAAGAGCATTTACTACCCATTCGGAAGCTGAACGGATATCGTCTTCAAGAGAAGGCTTCTTCTTTCCCATAAGTTTATCAATTATTCCCATTTTTTTGTCCTCCGATTTTTAGAATACGAAGTCAAACTCAAAGCCGAAGATATTTACTGTGTCGCCTTCCTCGATTCCCATCTGCTCCAGCTTGTCTATAATGCCCGAATTTCTCAGAACTCTCTGGAAGTACTGCAGAGAAGCGTAGTCCTCCATATCCACAGTGCGCATAATGTGCTCAAGCCAGGGAGCGGTAACATAGAATACAGCGTCGTCGCCACGGGTTATCTCAAAGCGTTCGCCCATTCCTGCCTGCTCGTCAAGCTCTGCGGGGGTAGGCGCTTCGACCTCATATTCCTTGATGGGAGGAAGCTTTTCAAGCTCCTTGTATGCAAAGGAAATAAGCTCCTTTGTACCCTGAGTGGTTGCGGCGGATATTTCAAATACGGGAAGTCCCTTGCTTTCGGCAAATTCCCTAAACTCAGCAATCTGCTCGGGTGTTGCCATATCGCATTTGTTTGCGGCGATTATCTGAGGACGCTCTGCAAGATCCTCCGAGAAGCCTCTCAGCTCCTTGTTGATTATCTCAAAGTCCTCCTTGGGGTCACGTCCCTCGCTGCCCGATACATCTACAACGTGAATGATAAGCCTGCATCTGTCAACGTGTCTGAGAAACTCGTGACCCAGACCCACTCCCTCGGAAGCACCCTCGATAAGACCGGGGATATCCGCCATAACAAAGGAATGTCCCTCGCTTATCTTTACAACGCCCAGCACGGGTGTAAGGGTGGTGAAGTGATAGTTTGCGATTTTTGGCTTTGCGGCTGAAACAACGGAAATAAGCGTTGATTTTCCGACATTGGGGAAGCCTACAAGACCCACGTCCGCAAGGAGCTTAAGCTCAAGGCTTACTTCAAATTCCTCGCCCATAAAGCCGGGCTTTGAGAATTTCGGAATCTGACGGGTAGGTGTGGCAAAGCGTGCATTTCCCTTGCCGCCCTTGCCGCCCTTTGCCAGTATCTTAGGCTCGTCTGTGGACATATCCGCCATAACACGTCCCGAAGCGGCGTCTCTCACGACTGTACCTCTGGGGACTTTTATAATAAGGTCGGGAGCGTTTTTCCCCGTACAGTTCCTCGATGAACCGTCCTGACCTCTCTGAGCGGCAAATTTGCGCTTGTATCTGAAATCAATAAGAGTGGAAAGGCTGTCATCTACAGCAAATACAACATTTCCGCCCTTGCCTCCGTCACCGCCGTCCGGACCGCCTGCCGCAACGTATTTTTCACGATGGAAGGATACTGCGCCGTCTCCGCCGTCTCCTGCCTTGATCTTTATGACCGCTTTATCTACGAACATAAGTAAAATCCTTTCTGTGTCATAAACAATACTTACAAATATTATATCACTTTTTATATGCTTTTGTCAACAGGGAATATTGGCTCGGACAAGGGAAATACATTATAAAATGAGGTCAGAAATCACTCTGAGATTTGTTCATTGAAAATTTACAATAAAATTCGAAAAATGCTTGCAATTTGTAATGTAATGTGATATAATCTTATCTTGTTAAGTGATTATGTAGCACTACTGTCCGAAGTAATGTGATGGGCTGCTATGTCGGTCATATTATTTTCAGATGAAAGTGAGGTGCTCAATAATGAGAGAGGGAATCCACCCCAACTACGTTGAAACAACCATTACCTGTGCTTGCGGCAACGTGATCAAGACTCGTTCCACCAAGGAGAACATCAAGATCGAAATCTGCTCCAAGTGCCACCCCTTCTACACAGGTAAGCAGAAGCTCGTTGATACCGGCGGACGTGTTGATCGTTTCAAGAAGCGTTTCGGTATGGACAAGTAATGTCAATAACTACAGATTGCCTGCGTATTATTACGCAGGCAATTTTTTTAAGGCAGGAGGCTTTTTATGAATTCTCCCGATTATATGACGATAAACGGCAGCGCAGAGGCTTCCTTTATCGAGAAAAAATCCGAATTTATCGGCTATATCCGCCACGTTGAGACTGACGAGGAAGCAGTTGCTTTTATTAACGAGATCAGGGCAATGCACCGCAAGGCTACTCATAATGTTTACGCATATATTCTCAGAAACGGCAGTGTTACCCGTTACAGCGACGACGGTGAGCCCCAGGGAACTGCGGGTGTGCCTGTTTTTGAGGTGCTGCGCAAGGAGGGGCTTACCGATGTGTGCTGTGTTGTAACAAGGTATTTCGGCGGTATCCTTCTGGGGGGCGGCGGTCTTGTAAGAGCCTATTCCCACAGTGCTAAGATCGCTGTCGATGCGGCGGAGCGTATGGAAATGTGCTCCTGCTATCCCTTTGAGATAACAGCTGATTACAACCTTTACGGCAAGATAACCAATGTTCTTCCCGAATTTCAGGTGAAGGTTACTGATACGCAGTTTACGGATAACGTTACCCTGTCCCTTCTTTGCCGTACTGAGCTTGCAGACTCTCTTGCAGAGAAGCTTACGGATATTTCAAACGGCAAGGCTGTTGTGCATAAAGGCGAGGAATCCTTTGAGAATTTTGCGTGATTTTGTGAAATCCTACAAACCTGATTTGACAAAAAAGTAAAATGCGGATTATCTGAGTATATATAATCAGCAGAACTTTTTACGGCAGACATTCACTGCGCCGCTTTAAGGGAGGACTGATTTGTATGACCATCAGAGAAGAGCTTGAAATTATAGAACTGGGAACTCTCTGCGAGGACGCCTGCACCTCAAAGCATACGGGCAGACGTGCAAGACCTGAGCCGAAATGCCCTATACGCACCGAGTTTCAGCGTGACAGGGACCGTATTCTCCATTGCAACTCATTCCGCAGACTGAAGCATAAAACACAGGTTTTTCTATCTCCCGTAGGCGACCATTACAGAACAAGGCTTACCCATTCTCTGGAGGTCTCACAGATAGCAAGAACCGTTTCGAGGGCGCTTCGTCTGAATGAGGATCTGACCGAGGCAATTGCTCTGGGACACGACCTGGGGCACACTCCTTTCGGTCACGCAGGTGAGGCTGTGCTAAACGAGATATGCTCCTTCGGCTTCAAGCACTATCTGCAAAGCGTGAGAGTGGTCGATTACATAGAAAAGGACGGTATGGGGCTGAATCTCACCTATGAGGTGAAGAACGGCATTGCCTGCCATACAAACAAGACTGCTGTTACCAAGGAGGGCAATGTTGTCCGTCTTGCAGATAAGATTGCCTATATCAATCACGATATTGACGACGCTCTGAGAGCAGGGGTCATTACCGAGGATATGCTGCCGAAAAATGCGGTTGAAGTATTGGGAAAAACAAAGAGCGAGCGCATTACAACGCTTATTATGTCGGTTATCCGAAGCGGTGTTTCAGAGATACGGCTTGAGGATAATGTCAAGGCTGCGGAAGATGAGCTGTACCGCTTTATGTTTGAGCACGTTTACCGCAACAATGCCGCAAAGGACGAGGAAAGCAAGGCGAAAATGCTGGTGGAAAAGCTTTTCCGCTACTATTTCAAGAATCCCGACAAGCTTCCCGATGAATACATAAGCATAATGAACCGTTTTTCCAAGGAGCGTGCTGTCTGCGACTACATTTCGGGAATGAGCGACGGCTATGCCATAAATCTATATAACGAAATTTTCGTGCCTAAGTGCTGGCACATTCAGTAATACAACCAAGGGAGGGTTATTCATATGCGTCTGTCCGATGATTTCATTGCTCAGCTTAAACAGAATAACCCTATAGAATCGGTTGCAGGCTCTTATGTGAGCCTTAAACGCAGCAGCCGTGACTATGTGTGCCTTTGTCCCTTTCATTCGGAAAAATCACCCTCCTGTCATATCAACGTGGGAAAGCAGTTTTTTCATTGCTTCGGCTGCGGTGCAGGCGGTGATGTCATTACCTTTGTAATGAAGTCCGAAAACCTTGAATATATGGAGGCTGTCCGTTTTCTTGCACAGCGTGCGGGTATGACTATGCCCGAGGACGGCGGAAATGACGCAGGCAGGCTTCGTACAAGAATTTACGAAATAAACCGTATGGCTGCCCGATTTTTCAATCAGACGCTGACAAAGGACAAGAAGGGCGAAAAGGGAAGGCTGTATTTCAGCTCCCGTCAGCTTTCGCCCCAGACAATAACAAAGTACGGTCTGGGCTATGCTCCCGACGAGTGGCGATATCTCACCGACTATCTGAGAGGTCAGGGCTGTACCGACGACGAGCTTATTGCCGCCAATCTTGCAAGGCAGTCGCAGAAGGGCGGCATTTACGACAGCTTCCGTGACAGAGTTATGTTTCCCATCATTGACCTGAGGGGAAATGTTGTGGCATTCGGCGGAAGAATAATCGACGGCGAAGGTCCGAAGTATCTCAATTCCTCGGATACTCCCGTTTTCAGAAAAAGCAAGAATCTGTTTTCAATGAATTTTGCCAAGCGTTCCGACGAGCGGCGGCTGATACTGTGCGAGGGCTATATGGACGTTATCGCTGTTAATCAGGCAGGCTTTGAAAATGCTGTGGCAACGCTGGGAACGGCTCTTACCCCCGAACAGGCAAGACTTATGGCTCAGTATGCCGACGAGGTGGTCATTGCATACGACTCTGACGGAGCAGGTCAGAATGCGGCTCAGAGGGCTATAAATCTGCTGAGCGAGGCAGGAGTTGCAACAAAGATAATCCGTATGGAGGGAGCAAAGGACCCCGACGAATATATCAAGAAATTCGGTGCACTGAGGTTCAAGCAGCTTCTTGACAATTCCGACGGTGCTGTTAATTTCCGTCTGTCAAAATGCGCAGACGGGCTTGATACGGACAGCGACACAGGCAAGGTGGAATATCTCAGGCGGTGCGTTGATGTGCTGTCGCAGATAGCTTCTCCTGTGGAAAGAAGCGTGTATATCTCAAAGACCGCAGGAGCAAACGGCATTTCCCGTGAGGCGCTTGAAGCGCAGGTAAATAACGTTATCAGAAAGCGGATAAACTCAGAAAAAAAGCAGAGCTGGAACGAGATACGAACCTTTTCCGACAAGCGCAGGACTGACCCTGCTTCGGCAAGCCACCCGAGAGAATACAAGGCAGAGCAGGGCATTATCGCTTTCCTGTGCGTTCACCCCGAGGAGCTTTCCTTTGTGGAGAGCAGTCTTTCTTCCGACCGTTTTGTGACAGATTTCCACAAAAAGGTCTATGAAAAGCTGACGGAGGGAATGAAACAGTCGGCGGATTTTAACATATTATCGCTGCAAAGTGAATTTACTGCCGACGAAATGGGTAAAATAACGGCGATATTATCCGAAGCGCAGGTGCTTGAAATAAACCGCAGAGCGGCTGAGGATTACATAAATATCCTGAACGAAAATACAGGGGGCGGCGCTGCGGCAGGCTCTCTGTCAGACGATGATTTCCTGTCATTTACGCAGAAGCTTCGCAGCAGAAAATAGAAAATTCTATAAGTTTAATATCCCGAAAGGACGGTAAAAATATATGACCAATACTGAAAAGGCTATGGAAGCCCTTATGGAGCAGGGACGTGCTCAGGGCAGACTGACCACCACCGAGATCAACGATGTTATGGAGAAGCTTGATCTGGACGTTGACCAGATAGATTCCTTCTATGACAATTGTCAGAGCCTTAACATTGATATTATCGAGGACTTTGACGTTGAAAGCGAGCTTGCTATCAGCGACCTGACTATGCAGGACGATCTGGAGCTGGCGCTTTCCACCGAGGGCATTTCCATTGACGACCCCGTTAAGATATATCTGAAGGAGATAGGACGTGTTCCTCTGCTTACTCCCGAGGAGGAGATACAGCTTGCTGAGCGTATGGCTGTAGGCGATGTAAGGGCAAAGCAGAGACTTTCTGAAGCAAACCTCCGTCTTGTTGTTTCAATTGCAAAAAGATATGTGGGCAGAGGTATGCAGTTCCTTGACCTTATCCAGGAGGGAAATCTTGGTCTTATCAAGGCTGTTGAGAAGTTTGACCACACCAAGGGCTTCAAGTTCTCCACATATGCTACATGGTGGATAAGACAGGCTATTACAAGAGCTATTGCCGATCAGGCAAGAACTATCAGAATCCCTGTTCATATGGTTGAGACTATTACAAAGGTAAAGAAAGCGTCAAGCCAGCTTCTTCACAAGAACGGACGTGATCCCTCTCCCGAGGATATTGCCGAGGAGCTTGCTCTGCCTGTTGAAAGAGTCCGTGAGATAATGCGCATCGCACAGGACCCTGTTTCCCTCGAAACTCCCATCGGTGAGGAGGAGGACAGCCATCTGGGTGACTTTATCCCCGATGATGACGCTCCTGCACCTGCCGACGCTGCTTCTCTCATACTTCTGAAAGAAAAGCTGGGCGAGGTGCTTTCCACTCTTACAGAGCGTGAGGAAAAGGTTCTCAGACTGCGTTTCGGTCTTGAGGACGGCAGATCCAGAACTCTTGAAGAGGTAGGAAAGGAATTTGAGGTAACAAGAGAGCGTATCAGACAGATCGAGGCAAAGGCTCTCAGAAAGCTCCGTCACCCCAGCAGAAGCAAAAAGGTAAAGGATTTCCTGGACTAAGCCCTGAAAGGAATGGTAAAATCAGATGTGTCTGACTCTGGAATCGGATTACGCTGTCAGGATAATAGGCTGTCTTGCCGCTGAAAACAAGCGTATCGACGCAAAGAATATATCCGAACGCACGGGCGTGAGCCTGCGTTTTTCCCTGAAAATTCTCCGCAAGCTTGTTTCGGCAGGGCTTGTGCGCTCCTACAAGGGTATGCAGGGCGGCTATGAGCTTGCTAAGCCCCCCTCTGAAATTACTATGCTGGACGTTATTGCCACGGTGGAGGGGGATTATTACCTCAACCGCTGCCGTGAGGAGGAATTTGTCTGTACAAGAGGGGCAAAGGGCTGCTGCTGTTATCAGAACGTTTTCAATGAGATAAGCGAAATGGTAACAAAAAAGCTTGCTTCATATACCTTCGGTGATCTGCTCTGTGACGATAAGGCTGAGCCTGTACCAAATTCAGAGCAGTAAAAAGAATAATAGGCGGTGAGAAGATGAGTATCGAAATATTTGATGCTTCGGCTAATGATAATGAGCTGGGAAATATTTATCGTGACGGCTGGGAATATATTATTGAGATAAACTGGTGGGACGGAAGGGTGTATCGTTTCAGAACGGTTGAATGCAAATATATCTGTCATCACACAGAGATCGTCGATGAGATAGGTGAAATAACCCTTGAGAATGATTTGTACAAATTCCTGACAGTTGACGGTGAGGACACTATACTTGAAATTAAAGCAGATCAGATAGTACAAATTGAGTGATTTCGGATAATAACCTGTGAAAAGGCTTCACAGGTTATATTTCTTTCGGCATCATACATAAGTACAGCGGAATAAATTTGTTTGAAATTACCATAATATTTTTGAAAAAAACTGCGCCTCTCGGTTGTTTATATATCAGAAGCGCTTTATGACAGGGGGAACAATCGGAAATGTATTCTGTCACAAAAGGGAAATATGACGACGGATACATCAGCTATTTGCTTGATACTTATTCTGATACTGTTATCAGGCTATGCTTCTCTTACGTCAGGAATATGCACGACGCCGAGGACATCGCACAGGACACCTTCTGCGAGATAATTCGGCGAAAGCCCGAATTCAACGATGATAACCACGAAAAAGCGTGGTTATTCAGAACGGCGGTGAACAAGTGCAAGAATCACCTGAAATCAGGCTGGGTAAGCAAAACGGGTTATATAGATGACGGCGTTTCGGAGCCCTCTGCCGAGGACAGCGGTCTTGACGATACCGCACGGGCTGTTTTTGACGCAGTTATGGGACTCCCCGAAAAGTACAGAACGGTTATCCATATGTACTACTACACGGGGCTGAGTATCGCCGAAATTGCCGCCGCAAAGCATATCAGCACCGCCTCCGCCGGCACACAGCTTGCAAGGGGCAGGGCGCTTTTAAAGAAAAAACTGGGAGATGATTTCTGATGCCCGATTTTTCGGATAAATACAAAAGAGCACTTGAATATCAGGAAATATCTCCCGATTTCAAGGAGCGGACAGCAAAGGCTATGACAGAGCTTCTTGACAGCGAGAATACAGACAGTCTTTCGGCACAGCCGTATAAACGGAAAATAAAAATGACGGGAATGCTCTCCGCTATGGGAGCTGCCGCCGCCTGCTTTGCGGTTGTGGTCGCTCTTAACAATGCAGGTGTGTTCGACAGGGACTTTGCTCCTGCGGTCAGCGAAACGGATATTATCGTGACTGAGGAAACGGATATGCCCGAAGCCTTTGAAAGCGTGACGGAAGCTGTTATGACAGTTCCCGAAACTGCCGCAGAGGTTATAGAAACAAAAGCGGCGGCGGTCACAACCACATTTGCGGCTGAAGAGACTGATTTTGAGGAAATCGTTGCCGAAGAAAAGGCTGCCGATAATTACGGCTATACCGAGACTGCACAGACTACTGCTGTTACAGCGGAAATAAAGGCTGGTCTCGAGCCGATACCACAGACGGCAAACGCTCCTGCTGAGGAAACACATTCTGCTGTTCAGTCTGAAACTGCGGTAACTATAGTGTCCGAAAGCACAGACGGAGGGGAGTCGTTCTCTCTGGAAACAGTCCTTATCCTTGAGCCTTATGTAGATGAGGCTGAGGTTTTTGAGGAAATGGCAGAGGAGGAAATAGCCGCCGAAACTGAGGACGAATACGAGGAAGCGGTTGAAGAAGCCGCTGGTGTACCCGATCCGTCAGCCTTTTCACTGAGACGTGCTTCGTCGGATTTTTCCGCTCAGAACTCGTCTGCGGTGATAACACCTTTGTTTGAGGACATAAGCGCCGAGGACGGAACGGTTATTTCCTATGAGCCTAAAAGTATAACAAGCGTTACAGACCTTTTGAAGCTTGGTGACGGTCTTTATGCTTTTTCAGCCGAAGCCGAGCCTGATGTGACAACGGAAGCCCCTGCGGACAGCAGATTTATCATTGATTACGCTGACAGACAAGGAAATGTTATGCGTATATACACAGGAAACAGATACATCTGCTTTGCCTATGAGGGCGGATATTACACCTACGAGCTGACGGAAAAGGAGTATAATGAGCTGGACAGCTTTCTGTTTTCGGTTCTGACGGAATAATGCTCCCGATTATGTTCTGTTTTATTATATAAATTAAATGCTTTCTGACATTCGGCGAATAGTCAGAAAGAAGTAAATCCGGAGAAGATGTGATTTTCTTCTCCGGATTTTTTTTCTCTTAGATAGATTGGAATTTAGCGGCGTGTCGCCGCAGCCACCTCGTTGGAAAATTCAGAAATGAACTTTTATTTGCAGCTCGGTAACGTTGATTTGTGTTGCTGACAAATTGGAAGTTGCACTTTTCCGTTCACTTTATTACTGAGTCAAAAAATCAGTAATCATTTGCTTTTCTTCTTTTGATAAACTACTCATATGACCTCTGCCCTCAAGCAAATATGTTGTTACATTTGATATTATTTGTTTCGCTCTTGGTATTACACGTTTTGCAGGAAACAGACAATCAAGTTCGGCTGCCATAATTAAGGTTGGGGCGTTACATTTTTTCATATTTTGTTCAGAAACATTACTTGGCATTCCTGTTTTGACTTTTGAATAATTGATACTTAGTTTTGCCGTTTCAAATATATCTTGTGATATATTTTCTTCGGTTATTGCCATTGGAATCATACACTTTTTCAACCATTTGTCGTCATGTGTAACCCAATATAATATCATTGGAAACATCATACTCATACTGTTAATTGAGGGTGCGTTATTAATTCCAGATGGCACATACAATACAGTACGCTTTATTTTTTCAGGTGCAACGCACATTGTTTTGGCTATAATACCTGCACCAAATGAACCGCCAAAGCAACATATACTATCATAACCAATAGATGAAATAACTTCGCTTGCCCATTTTCCATAATCATAATTTCTGGCAGACAGACATATTTCTGCGCTCTTTCCCGGGTGTCCAATCGTGTCAACTGCATATATATGAAAATCTTCCATTAAAAAGTCACAGAACAATAGATTGTATGCTGTAGTAGCGTTTCCCCCATGAAAAACAAGTAGAGGAACACCTTGCATATTGCCTGCTTCAATTAAATGGGTATTACCGAAAGAGGTAGAAACGAATTTATCATAATAAGTACCGTTTAATCTCTCTAATTGTTTATCGTATAATTTCAGTATTTCATCTTTCCCTGTCATTGATTTATATATAGTCATTTGTATTTTATCACCTCAACAAATTCTTATTTATCTTCGAGTTAATTATAGCAAATATAAAGTAAATAGTCAATGCCATAAACAACGCAAAGCCGCTTTTGACATAATATCAAAAGCGGCTTTGTGATACTTATTTGACTATCCGCCTTTCGTCAGACGGGCATTATTATGATTTTTTATCTGTCATTGTAAGGATATTGATTGCAAGAAGATTCGGCAGGATAAGAAAAACGTTTATTATATCTGAAAGACCGAACAGCAATTCTGACGGGAAAAGTCCTGCGAATGCGGCGCAAAGGCAGAATATCACCTTGTAGGGAACAGT
>JAGAJY010000022.1 GCA_017848125.1 Oscillospiraceae bacterium | reverse complement strand
GTTTTGCTGATTATACTGATTATTCTTGTTGTTTTCTTTATTGGAATTTTCATATATCACAGAGTTATGCTGAATAAAGAAAAAACGCTTATCTCTGAGCCACTTGGAACAATGGTTGAGGTCGATGGTGGGGAAATGTGTGTTTATACTGAGGGCAATGGTGACCATACTATCGTCTTTATGTCAGGTTATGGCACACCATCACCAATTCTTGATTTCAAACCTCTTTACAGCAGATTAAGTGATGATTTCCGAATTGTTGTAGTTGAAAAATTCGGTTATGGTTTCAGCGATGAAACGGATATGCCCCGTGACATAGATACGATGCTTGAACAAACACGTAAAGCTGTTGCAGAAGCGAATATTGAAGGGAAATTTATTCTTTGTCCGCACTCAGCTTCGGGCTTTGAAGCGATTTACTGGGCACAGAAATATTCCGACGAAATAGAGGGAATTGCATTCCTTGATGCGGCAATGCCGGGGTATCACGAGGAATCGGGTTACTCTATATTTCTGGATGAGCTTATGCAGTTCATTATGAATACGGGGCTGGGGCGTTTGATACCTGTTGAAGCTCACCCGTATGCATACAACACTGATGACCTTTCCGATGAGGAAAAGGCACAGTTCAAAGCACTTCTGTTTGCACGAAGAGGCTCTGAAACAATGATACACGAAGCAGAGTGGTGCAAGAAAAATACAGAAACAATTTCGGGCAATGCTGTACCTGATGTACCGATGCTTTTCTTTACATCAAAGCAAATGGCAAGTGTTATGTTTCCGAGTGCCCCTGAAAAATATCTGACACTTCCGGAACGTTATACAGGCAGAGAAGTTGAAAATGTCCTGCTTGATTGTGGGCACTATATTCACGTTGAAGAGCCTGATATTATTGCGGAAGAGATACAGGATTTTGTAGAAGAACTGCATACTGATTGATACAAATTCCAATAAGTCGAACAGTTCAATATGTACCGCCGTATTCGGAAAAATCCGAGTACAGCTTTTTAATTGCTACTATGATTGAACTTCTTGGGTTGATGTGGTATAATATAGAAAATCGGACAGACCGATAAATAAGAATTTGTGAGGATGATATTATGGATAACAGTAAAATATCAAAATTTATCAGGAAACAAAAAGTTGCTTTTATCTGTTCCGTCGATAAAGAAGGGTTCCCAAATGTAAAGGCAATGCTGAAACCAAGAAAGATTGAGGGGTTACATCAGTTTTATTTTTCAACAAATACTTCTTCAATGAGAGTAAAACAGTATATGAATAATCCGAATGCCTGCATCTACTTCTATCATAAAGGGTTGATTAAGTACACGGGAGTTATGTTGAAAGGAAAAATGGCAGTGCTGACCGACCAAGAAACGAAAAATATGATTTGGCGCAAAGGCGACACAATATTTTATAAGGGTGGCGTTACAGATTCCGACTACTGTGTTTTGCGATTTAAAGCCGAAAGCGGAAGATACTATTGCGATTTGAAAACAGAGAGTTTTACGATTGAATAATACAACTTCCAATTTGGAGGTGAGTTTCTATGCAGGATATAATTGCAAAGTTAACAGCAAAAGATGACAAATTTATTTGCCCTGCAAGCAGGGTATGTATTGCTTTTTCGGGGTTAGTGTGGTATAATCAATTTAATGACAAATTCTGATTTATGGAGGAATATCAATGAAAGAGATTAAAAGAATTGAAGTTGACGAATATTGGGCTGATTCAACAATTATTGAGGCTGGCGATTTTGTATTTATTGCCTACTGTATGGGTAATGAGGGAAAGTCGATAGAAGAACAAATCGAAGGTGCATTCCAAGTATTAAAAGAAAGATTAAGCAAAGTGGGATTAGGCTTGGATTCGGTTGTTAAAATGGATTGCTTATTCAAAGACATCAATGATTTGAACTACTTATCTGCTATCATCAAGAAACATTTCAATGGCAAATATCCAACAAGAAAAGCATTTACTTCTGATTTTATAAGAGAAGGAATTGCATTTCAAATAGATGCTATCGCATATAAGGGGAAAGATGTATGATATGTACCGCCGTATTCGGAGAAATCCGAGTACAGCTTTTTAATTGCTACTATGATTGAACTTCTTGGGTTGATGTGGTATAATCGGTAATAAATTCTTGTGCAAATCAAGGTGATAAAGATGCCAAATATGAATGATTACATTCTGTTGCTACCCATAATCTTTATTTTTCACGATATGGAAGAAATAGTCGGGTTCGGGTACTTTTTCAGAAACAACAAACAGCTTTTTGAGCGATTCCCAAAAATAACCGCTGCATATAAAGATTTTACAACAGCGGGATTTGCTTTAGCTGTATATGAGGAGTTTATCCCGTTCTTTGGCATCAGTTTATTAGCGTTTTTCTTTCCTTGCAAGGTCCTGTATGCTCTATGGCTCGGACTGATGATTTCGTTAACAGCACACTTTCTTGTGCATATAGGGCAAAGCATTTACATCAGAAAGTATATTCCATCGTTGATAACAAGCATTATTTGCTTACCGCCCAGTGTGATAATTATCATAAAATCACTGACTATCATAAAAATTGATTTGCTGACTATTGTTTTGATACCTGTCGCAATTGTTGGAATGATTATAAATTTAAAGTTTGCCCATAGTCTTATGCATAAGTATGGTAAAAAACTAAGCGATAAGTAAAATGTGTTCTTACTTCATGCCCGCTTGATTATATGCAGACAATGTCACGCTCTAATAACAAATATCGAGCAGTAGGCGAAGTACTCAAAAAAACAATTTCCATTGTCGTTGCTATCGTGTGTTATTTCTCTATTGGCAGATATATCAAAACGATATTAACTTCAAGAAGTAGAGGCAAAACTGTATCCGAAATATACTGTGTACGGCTTTTTAATTGCTACTATGATTGAACTTCTTGGGTTGATGTGATATAATATAAAAAAATCGTACAGACCGATAAATTAGAATTTGGTGGTGAGGTGCTATGGAAAAAGATATATTGAATAAACTTAAAATGGACAGCAGAGATGAAGCCGTGAGTTTCTTGAAAAGCCTGTGGAATGAAGAGCCTCAACCTTGCCCGTTGTGCGATGGGAAATTAGACTTTCTCCATAAAAAAGCAAAGAGAAGCAATTGCGATTGGATTTGTACCGTTTGTGGTGAAAGATATGATACTATAAAAATATTAAATCAATTAAACGACAGATAAATTCCAATAAGTCGAACAGTTCAATATGTACCGCCGTATTCGGAAAAATCCGAGTACAGCTTTTTAATTGCTACTATGATTGAACTTCTTGGGTTGATGTGGTATAATGTATGCAATCGGGCAGACCAAATAAGGAGTTATAGGAGATTTATAATGGAAATCAGGTATATAAATCAGGATGATGATTTGTTTGAAATAAGCAATATATATGAGTGTAGCTGGAAATCTGCATATAAAGATATTATTCCGCAGAGTTATCTCGACAGCATTCCTGAAGGTCGCTGGGCGAACAGAATAACTAAAGAAGGGATGAACAATCTCGTTTTGATTGAAAACGAAATTGCAATAGGCACTGCAAGTTTCTGTAAATCAAGGTGGGAACAGTATAGTGACTATGGTGAGATAGTGTCAATATATTTTTTGCCCGATTATATGGGAAAAGGTTACGGAAATCATCTTTTAAAAAAATGTATTGAAGAATTAAAATCTCTTGGTTATGATAAACTGCTTTTATGGGTTTTAGAGGATAATCTGAGAGCAAGAAAGTTTTATGAAAAGAATGGATTTGTTTGTTCTTATGAGTACCTTAACGACAACATCGGAGGGAAAGAATTGCGAGAAGTGATGTACACATATTAAATATAGAATCCCAATTTGTCAGCCACACAAATTAACGTTGCCGAGCTGCAAAGAAAAAGCTTATCTCTGAATTATCTAACGAGGTGGCTGCGGCGACACGCCGCTAAATTCCAATTTGTCAGCCACACATATTAACGTTACCGAGCTGCAAAGAAAAAGTTTATCTCTGAGTTTTCCAACGAGGTGGCTGCGGCGACACGCCGCTAAATTCCAATTTGTCAGCTACACAAATTAACGTTACCGAGCTGCAAAGAAAAGCTTATCTCCGAATTATCCAACGAGGTGGCTGCGGCGACACGCCGCTAAATCCCAAATCATCTATGAGAAAAATAATCCGTAGAAGAGCGTACATCTTCTTCGGATTTGCTTCTTTACGACAATTCACCGAAGTCTGACGCTGTATTTTGCATTTATTTTCAATGAATAAGCTCTGACCCCTTGAAAAATAAATTGAATAGGTGTATAATAAATATATGTATGCCGAATATGTTATTATGGAGGGATATTATGTCAGAAAAGAAATTCAGCGTTACATTAAAGGAAATAATCGACGAGTTCCATCTTGAATCCATTCATCTTCCTATGGACGCTTCAAAGCTTCTGGTTATCGAAACAGAGATAAACCGTCCCGGACTTCAGCTTTCGGGCTTCTATGAGTATTTCAACAATGAGCGTATCCAGATAGTGGGCAAGGCAGAGTTTGCCTACCTTGCAACAATGGAGGAAAGCGTCCGCAAGGAGCATCTTGAAATGCTTTTTGCACAGCACGTTCCCTGTATCATCATCACGAGAGAGCTGCCCTACTTCCCCGAAATGCTTGACCTTTCCCAGAAGTACGAAACTCCGCTTCTGCGCTGCAAGGACAGTACATCAAGCTTTATGTCCGCCCTTATCGCATATCTTAATCTGCACCTTGCACCGAGGATCACCCGTCACGGCGTTCTTATCGAGGTTTACGGCGAGGGTATGCTCATTCTCGGCGAGAGCGGCGTTGGTAAGAGCGAAACTGCGGTTGAGCTTATCAAGAGAGGTCACCGTCTTGTTGCCGATGACGCTGTTGAGATAAGAAAGGTTTCCAACATCAGTCTTGTAGGCTCATCTCCCGAAAATATCCGTCATTTCCTTGAGCTGAGAGGTATCGGAATCGTAAACGCTCGCCGCCTGTTCGGTATGGGTGCTGTCAAGGTCACTGAAAAAATCGATATGATTGTAGAGCTTGAGCCCTGGGATTCGGAAAAGGTTTACGACAGAATGGGCGTTGACAGCGAATATACGTCTATCCTCGGCGTAAAAGTTCCCTGCTCAACCATTCCCGTAAAGCCCGGACGAAATCTTGCTGTTATCCTTGAGGTTGCGGCAATGAACAACCGTCAGAAGAAGATGGGCTACAATGCGGCTCAGGAGCTTCTTGACAATCTCGGTCTTGAAATGGAGCGCAAGGATACTGTTAAGAAGTGGGATATTTATTGATAGATAAATCACACCGAGCAGACCCCGAAAAACGGGGTCTGCCTTTTGAACGTCAATCTGAGATCTAAGGAATGAAAATATGAACATCATTGCTGATATGCACACCCACACGGTTGCCTCAACTCACGCCTATTCCACCGTTAAGGAAATGACCGAGGCGGCACGGGATAAGGGTCTGGAATTTCTTGCCATAACCGACCACACTCCGCTGTCCACCGACGGTCCACACATATGGCATTTTCATAATCTGCACAAGGCTATTCCCCGTGAACTTTTCGGGGTAAAGATAATCTACGGTGCGGAGTCAAGCGTTACCGATTACGAGGGGCATATCGACCTGCCCGAAAACGAATGTAAGGCGCTTGACTGGATAATCGGCTCTGTCCATACGGATATACTTCCCTCGGGAACAGAGGAGCAGAATACAAACGCATATCTGGGTCTTGCGGAAAATCCTCTTGTGGACGTTATCGGACACCCTGCAAACGTAAAATTCCCCTTTGATTACGAAAAGGGGATAAGGGCATTCAAGGAGCACGACAAGCTTGTGGAGATAAACGAAAGCACGCTTCTGTGGAAAAATGCGGAAGGCAATTACCGAAAAATAATACCCCTGTGCAAAAAATACGGCGTCAGCCTTATTGTAAACACAGACGCTCATTTTTTCACTGCTGTGGGACAGGTGAGCCGTTCTATGGAGCTGCTGAAGGAATTTGATTACCCCAGGGAGCTTATAGTGAATACCGACAGAGCATTGCTTCTTAAACGCATTAACAGAAAAAACGGCATTATTTTCAGCTGAGTATGAATATAATAATCGGGGAGGGAGGTTTTTTATGACAACGGAAGAAATTATCGGAATAAAGGAATTTGCCCGAAATACGGGGCTTGGGGTTTCGGAAAATGTTTCCCTCAGCAGATACACCACCTTCGGCACGGGGGGCGTTTGTCCTCTGATGATAGAGGCTGGCGGAATCAACGAAACGGCGGCTGTTGTAAGGGAAATGGCTGAAAAAAGCATTCCCTTTTACATTATCGGAAAGGGCTCTAACCTTATTGTAAACGACTGTGAGATATCACGGGTTTTTCTGCATATGGGAAAAGGTTTATCGGATATTTCTGTCAGCGGCAATGTGATAGCTTGTCAGGCAGGTGCGGCGCTTTCTGCGGTCAGCGGCTTTGCAAGGGATAATGGTCTGACGGGGCTTGAATTTGCATACGGTATTCCCGGGAATATCGGCGGTGCGGTGTTTATGAACGCAGGTGCATACGGCGGTGAAATGAAGGACGTTGTTAAGAGCGTAACTGCCTGTGACTATAAGGGAAATATACGGGTTTTCTCCGCAGAGGAGCTTGATTTCGGCTATCGTCACAGCGTATTTTCTCAGGGGGGCTATGTGATACTTTCCGCAGAGCTTTTGCTGACACAGGGCGATACTGAGGAAATTTCCGCAAAAATGGCTGAGCTTACGGCAAAGCGTAAGGATAAGCAGCCCCTTGAATACAGGAGCGCAGGAAGCACCTTCAAGCGCCCTCAGGGGACTTTTGCGGCGCTTCTTATCGAGGAGTGCGGCTTAAAGGGCTACACCTGCGGCGGTGCGCAGGTAAGCGAAAAGCACAGCGGCTTTGTTATCAACAGGGGCAATGCTACCTTTGAGGACATTATGAATGTTATCGCTCACGTTAAAAAGGTCGTTTACGAGCAGAGAGGCATAGAGCTTGAATGTGAGCCTGAGATAATAAGAGAATGAGAAGATGGTCTGCCGATGGTTTTTCGGCAGACCGTTTTAATTACATCTTCTCAATAACTCCGCAGGCTATCTTTTCACCCGAATTGCCCGAGGACTGTGAATGAAAATCATCAGGCATTGCGTGGATAACAACGGTTTATCCGATAATTTCCTCGGGGGTGAATTTCCCTGTCAGAAAGGCAAAGCGAGATGTTCCGTCCTCGGAAAAAATCGGCGGCAGATCTCCTGTGTGATAGGGGTGAGGACTGCCCGCAGTATCGTAATGGGATTTGGTATTTGCAAAGGGGTCTGACGAATTGCCTGTACAGCTTGTGCCCTCGTGGATATGGACAGCGAAAATTTCCGAGCCTTTCGGCAGACCATAGACAGACAGGCTGACCATAGTTTTTCCGTCAGATGGGATAAATGCGGCATACCCGATTGTTTCGGGGTATTTCACGCTTCCTTTTATTGCTGCTTTTGAATATATGTTCATAAAAACACCTCCGAATCTGCATACATATTTATATGCTGATTCGGAGGTGTATGATTCATTTGTTATTCTGTTTAAATGTGATTTCTCAGCTTTTCGACAAGTGAGTGGTCTTGACTTATAAGAAAAATCAGATTTCTTGCAGTAGGTGATGGGATACTTTTTCCGGTTTCCCAAGATTCGACAGTACGCTTTGAAACTCCGAGAATGCTTGCAAATGATTTCTGAGTCATATTAAGCTTTTTTCTTTCATCGGCAACATTTACATCGGGTAGGCTTAGCTTTCTTGCTATCGTATCAGCTTTGGCTGTTCCTTTTTCGTAGGCGAGTGCTTCTTCAAGTCCTGCCATAATACCTGAAAAAAAATCTATGTTTTTGAAATTAGCTTCAATTTCTTCATTTGAAAGTGTGCTTGTAAACTCGAGGTCTTTCATATGATTCACTCCTTTTCAATTGATTCGATAATACTGCGGATTGCTTTCTTTTGCTGTGCATTAAGATTTTCCTGTACGTTTTTAGGATATGCAAATAGAAGAAATATTTTCGATTTTTCAAATATATCAACATATATTACTCTGCCGCCGCCGCTTTTTCCACGGTTATCGTTTAAGGTAATGCGAAATTTTCTTGCTCCGCCTGTTCCCTCAATGACATCACCTGCTTTCGGATTCGCAAGCAGAGCCTTTTCGAGCTGTGATAAGTCATTATCGTTAAGACCCATTGCCTTCCAGCATTTGCGGAACGGCTCGGTATGAACAAATAATCTTGTCATTATGTCATTCTCCTGACCGTAATACTATCTCTATAATAATTATATACGATTTTTTCGTACCTGTCAATGCTTTTTCTTATGAAAAACACCTCCGAAACAATGCTGATTCGGAGGTGTATGATTCTGTTATTTTTTCGCCGCTTCGGGCTGAATGAAAAATTTTCTTACAAAGGGAATGAACATACCGCCTGCTGCATTTCCGAGAGTCATGACCATCAGATAAATAACTGTGTTCACCGACCAGACCTTTGCTATGGTGAAATAGAACATATTGGCAATGCAGTGCTCATATCCGCTGAGGATAAACGCCATTACGGGAAGAAAGATCGCAAGCATTTTTCCTACGGGGTTTTCTATCTTCTTGTAGCCGTCTGCGGCGATAAACATAAGCATACCGCAGAATATGGCGAGAATGAAGATGCTCAGCAGGTTATCATTGAATTTGGTATCGCATATCTGAGCCGCTTTTTCTCCGATAGGGGCTATTCTTGTGCACAGAAGCATACCGCCCATAGCCGCTGTTCCTGCCAGATTTCCCAGCCATATAACGATAAGGTCAAGTATGTAGGAGGGCTTGTTCTCCACTGCATAGCCGACCTTTCCCGTGAAAAGGTTGAAGCCGAAGGAGAGTATCACGAAAAGCCCTGTTCCGAAAAGGAAGCTTCCCATATATTTATTGTCGCAGGACAGGTAAACTGCACCGCCTATTCCGATGGCAAAGCCTGTCATCAGGGCACGCAGGAAAATATCAATTACTCGTTTCATAAGATCACCGTTTATTCAATCAGATTTTGCACAGCTTCTGCCGAAAAAATATGCCGACAACAGTCGGCATATCGGAAAAGTTATGTATCGGAAATTACTCGTCGTCAAAATTGCCCGGAATGTGAAGCTGCTTTACAGGGATTCTCTTGAGAGGAGAATATGAAAATTTATTGCAGGAAGCGTCTCCGTTGACAAGACCTCTTTTTTCGCAGAGAACCTTGTTGCCGTCCTTTGCTCTTGTTCCGAAAGCACAGTACTGACATTGAGGCTCGATATCATTACCGAAGTATTTCTTCTTTGCCATATTAACATTCCTTTCCGCATAGCAGAGTATATCACTTTGATTTAATTATATCATATTTTTTGAGATTTGGCTACATTTTTTTGCGATAATATTAAAATCGTCATAATTAACAAAATTATCGAAAGAATTGGTGAATAATTGCTAACCCCAAGTCTGCTTTCGCCCTCTGCCATTGCGGAAACTATGTCCGCAGAGCAATATTTCGGAACAAGCTCACGGCATACCAGACAGCTCATTACGGCGCAGGGAACTCGCATTATAAGGGCTTTGAGCGGAGAAAAATCCCTGCACACCGCTATTATCTGCATATGAACGCACAGTCCGCCGAAGCAGAGCATTGCTGCTGTCAGGGGAAGAAGTACGGTGGAATCCCCCGAAACGCCGCTTAAACCGCTTATTTCAAGAAATGCACGGATAAACGGATAGATCTGCACCGCAGGCATATCCGTAAGCTTTGAAAGCGTCACAGCCGCCGCCGACAGAACTCCCGATTTTATAAGTATTCCCGTTACAGCCGCCATCAGAAGCACCATTGAGCATATCATAGTCATACTTTCAGCCGCCGACCTTGCCGCAGCTGTAATATCCTCGGCGGTCAGGCGGCAGGAAATTTTCTCCGAGGATCTTTCGGGTACGGGACGAAACGGCGCTGTAAGCAGCAGCACAGCAAGATTTGCGGCGAAAAGGCTTATGATAACAGCAATTGCGGCGTCGGGGCTTTCGGGTGCGGCTATGGCTGAAACTGCCATAATATAGGCAGGTCCGGGGGAAATACAGCAGCACAGGAAGCCTTCCGCCTGAGTCTTTGTGACGCTTTTTTCCGATACCATGGCATTTATCAGTGAAGCACCTATGGGATAGCCTGCCAGCTGACTTATGATAAATACGGGAAATAATTCCTCGGGAACACGAAAGACATATCTTGCAATAAGTGAAAAGGGCTTTCCTGCAAGCTTGTACGCTCCTGTGGACACGAGAAGCTTTGAAGCGGCTGTAAATGCAAACAGCGACGGTATCAGCACATTAAGGCATAGCATTACCGCTTTTTTACATTCCTGTGCGGTCTCACGTCCTGCCCATATGAGTGCGGCGGCAAACAGCACAGTAAGCAGGGGTGGAAGCAGTTTTTTTATTTTGCTTGGCATATCCAAATGTATCACCGTCCGTCTCGGAATTTTCTGCCGTCATATCGTGGGCGGCTTTTTAATATATATAATTACGCAGAGGTAAAAAATATTCCGTGAAAGGACAGCTGTTATGGAACTTATCTCCCGAAGCTCGCAGATAATGATATGCGGTGACTCATATCTGGAAATCGAAAACTGCAGGCGTATTCTTGAATACAATGACGTTTACCTGAAGGTAAAGACTTATAACGGACTGATGATAGAGATATGGGGCAGCGGTCTTATGCTGTCGGATTACAATACGCTGGGAATTGCTGTGAGAGGAAAGATCTCATCGGTGGAATTCAGCGGCAGGGAAAGGGAATGACTGAAAATGCGGTTATACAGACTGAGAAGCAGAACGGGGTTTACGGTGTATTCCGACGAGGGCAGAGATTTAAAGAAATTCATTAACGCTCTGCACGGCAGTTCGGTCAGATTTTTCGGGCTTGCGGTAAGGGGAGACAGGCTTTACGGCTATACGGAGGCTTCAAGCTTCGGGCGGCTGTGCGAAATTGCGGAGGAACAGGGGCTTATCTGTGAAAAAATATCCGACGAGGGCTTGCCTGTTACGTTGGGGCGGTACAGGCACAGGCTGGGGATACCTTTGGGGCTTATTATTTCTGCGGTTGTTGTAATGCTTCTGTCGGACAGGGTCATGGTC
>JAGAJY010000299.1 GCA_017848125.1 Oscillospiraceae bacterium | reverse complement strand
CAATGGAGCTGTGAACTCCGCTGTATGTAAGCTCGCTGTATATCTCATCGGAAAGAACCATAATATCCGTTCCTCTGAGTACCTCTGCAATGGCTTCAAGATCCTCTCTGCGCATTACAGCACCTGTGGGATTGTTGGGGAAAGGCAGTATCAGGAGCTTTGTTCTGGGAGTTATCTTCTCCCTGAGCATATCAGCAGTAAGGCGGAACTCGTTTTCAGCCGTAGTCTGAAGCGAAACGGGAACACCGCCGCAGAGAGAAACTATAGGCGAATAGCAAACAAAGCTGGGCTCTACCACAAGCACCTCGTCACCGGGGTCAACAAGTGTGCGTATTGCAATATCAATACCCTCAGAGCCGCCTACCGTGATTATTATTTCACGTTCACTCTGATAAGAAACGCCGAGCTTTTTATTGATATATCCGCCGATAGCCGTTCTCAGCTCCATGAGACCTGCATTAGCGGTATATTTTGTCTTGCCCTTTTCAAGAGCATTTATAGCAGCCTGTCTGACATTCCATGGTGTCTGAAAATCAGGCTCGCCTACGCCCAGAGAGATAACATTCTCCATCTGAGCGGCAACGTCAAAAAACTTTCTTATTCCCGAAGGCTTCATAACCTTGCATTTTTTGGAAATAAGCTTATCATAATCTATCACGGAGATACGAGACCCCTTTCATCAGCAGCCTCTTTTTCAATATAGAAGCCCTGTTCCTTATACTGCTTGAGCACAAAATGAGTGGAGGTGGAAATTACGCCCTCCATAGAAGAAAGCCTCTGCGCAACAAACAGTGCAATTTCCTTGTAGTTTGTACCTCTGAGGGTAACGGCAAGGTCAAATGTACCTGACATAAGAGTAACCGAATCCACCTGATCGTACTCCATAATTTTTCTTGCAAGCTCGTCGAATCCGAATTCCTTTTCAGGCTTTGCCTTGACCTCGATAAAGGCGGTTACGGAATTTTTATCCGCAAGCTCCTCATTTATAATAGCGTTATAACCCTTGATAACACCTTTTTTTTCAAGCTCCGCTATCTGCGAGGCGACCTCCTCGGGAGTGATACCCAGCATAACCGCAAGCTGTTCGTCGGAAAGTCTTGCATTTCCCTTTAAAAGCTTGATAAGAGAATTCATAGTGATCCTTCCTTTCTGTGCAGGCAAATTAAAATCATATAAAAACATTATACTCCATTTTATGAGATTTGTCTATATATTTTTATGAATTTTTTTACAGCATTGCTAAACATTGAATAATCACCCTTGACATTTTTTCTCATAGTGGTATAATAATTATAGATTTGACAGAATCAGACAAATTTCCTGATCGTGTCATAAACATTTTGAAAGGTTGGTAATAGTTATGTCAGCAGAATTTATCGTTGAAACCTCCGCACGTCACGTTCACGTTACTCAGGAGGCTCTTGAAGTTCTTTTCGGCAAGGGTGCGACCCTTACAAAGAAGAAGGATCTTTCCCAGCCCGGTCAGTATGCCTGTGAGGAAAGAGTTGAGGTAGTAGGTCCTAAGAAGTCTCTTGCAAACGTTTCTATTCTTGGTCCTGTAAGAAGCGCAAATCAGGTTGAGCTTTCCGCTACAGACGCTCGTTCTATCGGCATTACTGCTCCCATCAGAGAGAGCGGCGACGTTGCAGGCTCAGGTGCCTGTAAGCTGGTAGGTCCCTGCGGCGAGGTTGAGCTTTCCGAGGGCGTTATCGTTGCAAAGCGCCACATTCACCTTACTCCCGCTGACGCCGAGGAGCTTGGCGTTAAGGATAAGGAGGTTGTATGGGTAAAGATCGATACAGATGGCAGAAAGGCTATTCTGGGCGATGTAGTCTGCCGTGTATCCGATAATTTTGCAAGAGCAATGCACATTGATACCGATGAGTCCAATGCGATCTCCGCATTCAACGGTCTTACAGGTACAATTTATAAGGCTTGATTACATAAGGATATATCATAAACACGCAAGGGTATCGAACCAAAGTCGATACCCTTGTATTTTTATCTGCCCAAACAGTTTTCGCAGTCTTTATCTGATTTCTTATTGACAAGCTTAATTGTAAAGATAATTGACAGAATAAGTATTATTACATCAGCCGCAAAAAGAGCGTAATTATCTTGTAAAGACATAAACACCCTTTGAAGCGGCGAAGTAAATACAACAAATGCGGTATTCGCAAACATATGAGCAAAAATGCAATAGAGCAAATTGCCCGTTCTGAAATAAATCATATAAAAAAGCAAACCTAACAGGAGTACGGAAATGTTTATTGAGGTCAGACTTTTTGTATGGATAAAATTCCAGAAAATCAGCGACCAAATCAGAAATACGATTTTTTTTAATTTATTGGTGTTTTTATCAATGCAAATCTCTGTTAGAGCCCATCTGAATGTTATTTCCTCTGTAACAGGTGCAATAACAACAGGTGAGATAATGTTTTGATAGGACAGCCAATTATCATTCGGAGCAAGCTCGCCTGTTTTAACGGATAAAAACCAAAAAACATACTGCAAAGAAAATACCGTCACAGCCGAAGCCCCTATTGCCGACAGCTTTGTATTGCGTCCATTTTCCTTAATTTTATCAAAAGCAGCTGTATTGTATTTTCTTACAAAAATAACCGTCAGAAATGCTCCGAGAATCGCTCCGCTTCCGTAATCATAACCGAAAATAATATCCAACACTAATCTCGGCAGCAGCATCAGCAGAATAATTGCTGCCGCTTTGCTTGCTTTTCCCGAAAAAAAGCTTTCCATTTCCGAATCCTCCTTATTGTAATGAATCTGTTTCGCCGGTATCATCGCCTAAAATGATCTCCACAGGCTCACCGTTATTGTCAATTATCCTCATATAAACAGGCATATCACTGCAATCCCCTATAGGATCGTTTCCCGAGATAATTGTGCCCGTTACTGTATTAAGGGATGACAGTCCCGACATTAGTATCACACTCGGATATGAGTCCTGCAAAAATTCCTCGCCGTCCGCCATATTATAGTTTATTTTAAGAGCCGTGCATAACTCACCGTTTCTGCTCAGTCCCGAATATATGACCTCGGCGGAAATATGAGGATTTACCGAAAAATACTGCTCATTATCAAGAATGACCGTCGTTCTGTCAGTCTCACCAAGCTGATTTTCAAGGTATCTGACCTTTTCAAATTCCGCATCTGGAAGAATGTCAGACAGATTTTCACTGAGCTGCGGTGATTCCACATATTCGTAATGATAATATGCCGTGCCTTCTGTTTCAAGAAAGGCTTTAAGCTTTTCTACCATTTTTTCATATGATGCTTCAAGGAAGTAATTATCCGAATGGTTATAATCATCATTGACCCTTAGAGTATCTGCACAAAGAGCGTCAAACAGCTTTGAATTGTGTGAATTTCTGTATATCAGCCAGCCATTGTCCGTCTTTCTCGCAAACTCCTTCGTATTATCTGCATTAAGCCTTAATTCAAAGCCTGAGCTTACATTATCCGTCAGAAGCTCTGAGGAAAAACCGTTGAACGTCATTATATACTCCTCGCCGATCTGCAGTTCTTCGGCATTATAGTCCACAGCAACGGAAAATGAAACTGTATCGTCTGTTGTTGACAGCACCTCTGAATTATTTTCAACACTATACGCTTCAATCAGCCTGATACTGTAATCCACCGCATTCATGGAGCTGTTATAGCTTTTTTCGGAAACATTGAACCTGATAACAGAAAACTGTCCTTCCGAGCCTGCTTCTGCATATTCAGAATTTACCTCATTTAATGCAGTATTGTCCGTACCCGATACGGTGTAATCAAAACGTCCGCACAGTGAGGAAAGGGTAAAGCTTTGAAGTGCTCCTGTGCCTGATTCGGTGATGTCACCTGTAGTTCTGCTCGTAATATTGCCTGAAGCTATTCCCTGTGAATTAACATATGCAAGCCCCGCAAATGCAGCTATTCCTATGACCGCCGCCGCAGAACACATTGCCGCTATACGTCTTTTCATACTTTTGACTCTTATTCTTCTTTTGGCAACAAGCTCATTGTTATCGAAATAAAACAGGCTGTCAAAATCGGAGGGTCTGCCTGCATAGCGGTCAAACTGTTCCTTGTAGTCATTATTCTTGTTCATACAGTTTCCTCCTTCAGAATTTTTCTGAGCCTGTCCCTGCCACGCATAAGCCTTACTCTTACTGTGGATTCCTTCATTTTCAGAAGCCGTGCAATTTCCGCTGTGGAGCAGTCCTCATAATAGAACAGATGGATCGGCACACGTTCCTTTTCGGGCAGCTTCATCACCGCATAAAACAGTTGGCTTTTCTCTCCGAAATCCTGTTCATAGCCCGTTTCTGCAAGCTCATCGGAACGTACTGTCCTTGAAAACCAGCCCGACCTGAGATAATTTCGGCAGCTGTTCATTGTAACAGTTATAAGCCATGGTCTTATATGGGAATCGCCTGTGAGCTTATCCATATTCTGATAGTATTTGAGAAAAACCTCCTGCATAATGTCATTTGCATCGGCGCTGTTCTTCATCATAGTAAATGCGACCGAATAAACCATTTTGCTGTTCTCCTCAAAATGCTTTCGGAAAATCAGCTGTTTTTCGCTATTATCCATACAGTAAGCTCACCCCCTTGTTTTCTGTTCTGATAATAATACACCTGAAAGCAGGAAAATGTTACACATTACGAAAAAATAATACGGACTGCCGTTTTTATCATACAGCAGTCCGTAAATTATTATTTGTCAGCCTGCTCAGCTGCTTTCTTTTCTCTTTCCTGTCGCTCTGCGGCAAGCTTGTTTGAGCTTTCCTCCAGAGACTGTCTGCTGGGCTTATGAAGTTCCTCATAGGTCTCAACAAATTCCACAGCTTCTTCGGTGCTCAGCGGCTTGCTCATAAGGAAGCCCTGAATGTAGTCGCACTTCATATCCGCAAGGATATTGTACTGCTCGATGCTTTCAACGCCTTCTACAACAGTTTTCAGACCAAGATTCTTGACCATATCAATAATAGAGCCTGTTATCTGGAGGTCCTTATTCTTATTGCATATCTCGTCAACAAAGGATTTATCCACCTTCAGCGTCTTGATTGGCATATCCTTGAGATAACCGAAGGACGAATATCCTGTTCCGAAATCATCAAGAGCAAGAGCAATTCCCATATCTGCGATTTTCTGAATCGTATCATTGTTGCCGTCGATAAATTCAACAAGGCTTGTTTCAGTGATCTCGATCTGGATATTTTCGGGGTTAACACCGAACACATTTATAGTTCTGCGCACCTTATCAACAAAATCCTTATTTTTCAGCTGAACGGGCGATACATTTATTGACATAATAATGTCAGGATTTATCTCGTTCATCTGTTTCAGGAAGCGGCATCCTGTTTCAAATATCCATGTGCCTATCTCAACAATAGCACCCGTTTCCTCTGCGATCTGTACAAAGGTGAAGGGCGGAACGCTTCCAAGCTCCTCGGATTCCCATCTCACAAGAACTTCAAAACCGTGAATATCACCGTTCTGAACAGATATGATAGGCTGGAATTTAAGGAACATCTCATTATTCTCAAGCGCATTGTTCAGCTTCTGAGCAATAGTTGCCTTGTTGAGCACCTTCTGATGGAAGGACGCATTGTAATAAGATGTTCTTCCCTTGCCTTTCTCCTTGGAACGGCTCATTGCAATATCAGCGTCTCTGAGGAGCATATCGGGATTGGTATCATCATCGGGATAAATGGAAACACCTACGGAAAACTGCACATAAAGCTTATCATTAAGTATTTCGATAGGCTCGATAAATGCATTTCTGAGATTTATCACAAGCTCGTCAATGATACCGAAATCATCATTCATATCCGTAAGGATAACAAATTCATCTCCGCTGAATCTGAACACTCTCGGTACAACGCTTCTGAGCCTCTGACCGAAGATTTTCAGAAATTCATCGCCGTATCTGTGACCAAGGGTCTCGGTGATCCACTTGAAGTTGTCAATATCAATGAACAGCAGCGCAAATCGCTTTCTTGATTCATCTCTGCTGACCATAAGATCCTCTATGTATTCATAAAGCTTGTATCTGTTCTGTAAGCCCGTTGTGGGGTCGAGGGTCATATAATCATCAATGACCGCATTTTTATCCTGCAAGGTCTGAGCAAGCTCGTCAACAGATTTTGCAATAAGACCTATTTCATTCTCGGAAGAAGAATTTATTCTGAAATTATAGTTTCCTGCGGATATCTCTGCGATAGAATTGGATATTTCGGGAATATCCTTTGCCTCGTGACGGATAACGTTAAGAGTAGCGATAAGCTCAAGAACGAAAAGGCAGGCAAGTATTATTATCTGCTGAGAATACATTTTTACAAAGCTTCCGTCAGATATCTTTCCGTCAAATACGGTAAGTATTTTCAGTCCGCCGTATGAATTCTGATACATAGCATAGTTTGTGGTATTTCCGTATCTGAATTCATTTATCGTACCGTTTGAGGGAATGGACGCAACTACAGAAGCAAGTATTTCCTCTGATTCTGCAAACTTATCCAAATCGGGAACATAAAGAATATTGTCCGCATTATCAAAAACGATGGCATAAACGCCCTCTGTATAAATACGCTCTTTTATTTTTTCACCGATATTTTCAGCTGAAAACTCAATTCCCGCACAGCCGACAAACACACCATTGTATTTTACGGGAGAAACTATCAGAAGATTTGAATTCCCGTCTGTGAAACGGTTATAGCCGCCGCTCATTATGTAAAGAGCAGGAACTCCCGTTGAGGAATTCATTGCATCGGCAAACCATTCGTAATCCTCTGCAAACAATGTGCCGTCAGCACCACCGCTGACATAGTAGCCGCCTGTTTTTTCCGAAACGCACCACATTGCCTCAGGGTCACCGAAAGAAGCCGTAAGCCTCTGCATATCCTCAAAAATCTTCTGAGAATCGGAAGCCTCGGGGTCAGCAAGGAATTTTCCTGTCTCAGGGTCGTCTGCGAAGATCCGTATGCAGTCAGAAAGACTGCCCACATACTCCTCAATAGTGTCAGACGCTGCCTGAGCGGAATTTAACATCACAGAATCCACATTCCCAGTAACATTGCTTTTGGTAATGATAAAGGTCATTGAAACAAACAAAGCGATGAAAATAACATTAAACAAAAAAATCAGCGCTATAATACGCTTTATGAAGCTTGCCTTAAAAGCGTTTTTTATCATACAAGTCCCCGTTTCTGCGGAACCCCGCCATAAATTATATATCCATATCCAATACAAAAGATACTATAAACCGATATATTTATAAGTATAACATATTAAGTTCATTTTTTCAATAGAAATCTGCAAAAAATATCTTTTTAACAGAAAATTAACATTCAATCCATACATTATTGCACAGTGAGCTTATTGTTATCAGTCTGACTTTCGTGCCCCA
Organism: Oscillospiraceae bacterium; assembly: GCA_017848125.1. GTDB lineage: Bacteria > Bacillota > Clostridia > Oscillospirales > Ruminococcaceae > Huintestinicola. The sequence continues at coordinate 13,625 of JAGAJY010000299.1, read as the reverse complement.
AGGTTTCCTTTGCGGCATTTCGATTATAGAACTCTCTGTATTCCTCGGTCATACGGGTGTATTTTTTTGTAACGGCATATGTTCCGTCGGCGCATTTCTTCATTTTCAGCCGTGAATAGTATTCGCCGTGATTTTTACATTCACAGCAGCAGATAACTCCCGTGGGATTATAGAAAACCCATTTGCTCCGTTTCATTATTCTGCGGCAAACAGGACAGCGGCAGAGAATGATACGCTTATTTTTCATTGCGCTTTCAACACTCTCCACATTCATAAAAGTGCGGAAGTATTTTTCACTGCGGTATTCCTCAATTTCACGAAGCATCTGCTCATATCCGCCGATATATTCGGAAAAGCTCATAGCAACGCCCACCCTTGCACAGTAAACTGCGTCGTTGAGAGCGTCGTGAGCTTTAAGCTCGGCAGGAAGCCCTAAATGCTCCACAGCTGAGATCAGAGAATACTGCTTTCCCGTGCCCATTGTTTTATAGGCAAATATTTTCTGAATATCGTAAAACTTTGGATGCGCCCTGTCCATCTTATGTATCGCCAGATTTGAATCAAGTATCCTTTCGTCCTCGCTTCCCCAAGTCAGAATGATACAGTCATCACCGCACCATTTTTCAAATCTTTCATACTCTTTTTGAAACGGCTGACCATAGGTTATGGAAGCTCCCGAAAGTCCCGTTACCTTTCCCACACATCTGTTCATTTTTTTATAGTATTTCGGAATAACACAGCCCTGAAAACGGTCTGTTTCGTTCATAGCTTCATCCAGCTTCACTGCGCCTATCCTGATTATCTCGCCGTAAAGCGGTACAGACCTTGTAACTATCTCAGCTTTTCCGAAAGGCTGATTCCATTCCAGATCAAGAAAGATATAATTCAATCGTGATCGTCCTTTCAGTTAGTTTACTGCCGAAACAGCCGCCTGTCTTAGCTTGCAGTCCATTCTCATCATCATATCACGCCTTGTAACGATTCCCGAGAACATTCCTCTGCTGTCAACAACGGGAACAAAGTTCTGCTCGATTATGCGGTTGAACAAAGTCTCGATATCAGCGTCAATGGTGACCGATTCAAAGCGTGAGCAGCTTGCAAGGTCGGCAACGGTAAGGTCATCGGTGTTTATCGAATCAACACAGCCTGTTTCCAGCACACGATAGAGAAAATCTCTCTCGCTGACAACGCCCAGATACATTCCCTCCCTGTCAATAACAGGAACAGCCGTATAGCCGTGCTCGATAAACTCCTTTAACCCCTCCCCTGCCAGAAGGTCTCCGTAGATATAAGCCACCATTACCTTTGGTTTTAAAAGCATTGCTGTATTCATAATATAATTCCTTTCAATATTTATATTTCGCTGTAGCCGTAAAGGGATATTCTTTCAAAGCCGTCCAGCAGAGTATCCAGATGACGGAATGCAAGGCTTGTTCCTCTTGCAACGCATCTGAGAGGGTCATCTGCGGCATAGGTGCGGATCTTTGTCTCACGTTCAATGAGCCTGTCAAGCCCTCCGATAAGAGCGCCGCCGCCTGTGAGGATAATACCGTTTGTGTGAATATCTCCGGCAAGCTCGGGAGGAGTTACCTCAAGAACCCCCTTTATTCCCTCGATTATTTCATAAATAAGGTCAATTACCGCCTTGTAAATATCATAGTCATTGAGCATTACCTGTGCAGGCAGTCCCGTAACAAGATTTCTGCCCTTGACAGCCATTTCTCTGCTTCCGTCAGGCTCGAAAACCTGAGCAAGAGTTATTTTTGCATTCTCAGCTGTCTTTTCTCCGATAAGAATACGGTATTTGTTCTGAACATATCTGATTATTGCGGAATCTATCTTATTTCCCGCAAGCTTCAGAGAATTTTTTGCAACTATGCCGTTCATCGACATTACGGCAATATCGGTAGTACCGCCGCCTATGTCAACCACCATATGTCCTCTCGCTTCGGAAATATCAATTCCTGCGCCCATAAGCGCCGCCACAGGCTCTTCAATAAGAAAAACCTTCTGCGCCCCCGCATTTCGTGCCGCCTCAATAACTGCTCTGCTTTCAACATCGGTTACAAGTGAGGGAACGCACATTACTATCCTGGGCATAAGCATCTGCCTGCCTGTAACACGCTTGATACATTCGCACACAAGGCTTTCGGTCATATCATAATCAGATATTACTCCTTCGCAAAGAGGGCGTATAACCGCAATATAATCGGGTGCTTTGCCTATCATACGGTAGGCTTCCATTCCAACAGCGATTATTTCCTCCTGCTTCTTGTTGAAAGCCACCACCGTAGGCTCGTAGAAAACAACTCCCTTGTTTTCCACGCTTATCATAATATTTGCTGTACCTAAATCTATTCCTATATCCATTCAGAATACTACCTTTACAATATTTTGTCCTATAATGGCTTTATCACCATTTCCATTCAGACATAAGCTTTGAAAGCCCGGATTTTTCGCCCTGCTGTTTTCTGCGCTCATTTCTCATTCCGAACACCGTCAGTATTATTCCTGCCGCAAGCAGATATATCCACCATGTACGGCTGTTCCACAGCTTCAGAGTAAGAACAAGTGCCTCTGCCGCCGCACTTGCAACGGAAAGAGCAAACCATCTTTTTCTTCTGAGTGCAAATGAGATGAAAAGGATAGCCGCAATAACTATACCCAGCATCACAGCGTCAGCGGCATAGCCTGTGCCGACAGCGTCCACAAACAGTACAAGAAGCGAAACAACTGCCGCCGCAAAGGATATATTTTCCGCAGGCTCGGGTCTGCTGCGGTTTATCATCATAATCAGAACGCATACAGCCGCTACGGGAAGAACATTAAGCTCAGTCTCAATTATCTCGGGAAGCTCAAAGAAGGGCTGAGTCCACCAGACAGGCATAAGCAGACAGCTTGCCGCTGACAGGATAATGCTCTTTTGCTTTCCTGTGCTTTCCTTTCTCAGCAGATTCAGCAGAAGCGCTCCGCCCAGAAGAAGTGCAAACCATTCTTCGTATTCGCCGTATCCTCCGAAAAGCATTACCATACAGCCCATAAATGCCGACAATGAAAGCATATCAAAGCTTCTGCCCTCAAAGAGCCTGTTTCTGTAAATAAATCTGCCTGCCAATGCTGAGATAAGGCTCAGAGCGCTGACTGCAAAGGGGATCATATCCTCTCTGCCCTCTGACAGGAACATTACAAGCCCCCAGTAGAACACGATAAGCCCGATAAGGGACATAAAGGAGTTTTTCTCAATAACAGCAGCCGCACAGCTGAACACGGTCAGCGCCGCCGCACAAATTATAGCAGGTGCAAAGCTTTCGTCGCAGGCAGCAATACACAGCAGAACAGAATACACAGGCATTGCCCATATAAGGAAGGTCATAGCTCCCCCCGAATAGCCTGTGCCGTATATGTTCGGGAATATGGCAGAAGCGAAGATGATAAGCATTATCACCGCAGGAACGATAAGCGCATTAAGCCCATTTACGCTCACTATAAACGCAAGCTGATACGAACCAAGGCATATCATACCCAGAAGATAACCTAAATAATGCTTGAAGCTTTCGCTGTTCTTATTGGCAAAAAGGCTTACTGCGCTGTAGATAAGAACAGCCGCCATACCGATAAGGCAGTATGCTTCCTCTTTTGAAAAGAACAGAACTGTTTCAATAAAGGTGAGTGCAGGTATTCCCACGCTCATTGCCGCCGAGTATTTTCTCAGGGGCTTAATAAGCATTACCGAAGCAGCCGCAGAGTATATCAAAACAGCTATTATAAGCTCATTTGCACCGCTTATGTACCTGTCAGCCATACCGCATACCGAATCTACAGGCATTACGGACATAATAAAGCCGAAGGGCATAGCTATTCTGCCGAAATGAGAATCCTTTCCCGATGCGAAAAGCACGGCGATAAGCAGTATCCAGCAGAACACACAGGAAAATGAATCGGCAGATTCCGCATATGGGATAATAACGGAAAATGCAAGCGCCGAAGCTGTCACAATATCACAGCTGAGATGATAAAAACGTTTTTTCAGACCTGAGAATTTGACTGCAAAGAAGTATGCCACAAGAACAGCCGAAGCAAGACCCAGCGAATCAAAGCCGAGAACACCGAAAAATGCTCTTGAAACCTCAAAGCACAGCCAGCATACGGATATGGGCATAATTACTCTGAAAGCCTCTCTGTCCGTTCTCACGGAGATGATACCCAGCTGAATTACAACCATTGCGGCAGATATAAGCAGTGCCGGGTCGAAGCTGTCAAGCCCTCCCGATATGATGCTGTCCGCAAAGCCCGCAAGGATAACGACACCCGAAAAAACTGCGGATATTTTTTCCGAAGCCTCTCTTATCTCAGACGGAAGTGCGTCCATCATTCCCAGAAGCGTGAAAACTATCATAACGCCTGCTGTCACAAGCACATAGCCCTCTGCGGATTCCGGACGTATTCCCGTGAGAATGCCTGCGAGAAGATATGCACACATGGGATACATTGCTCCCGAAGCATTCTGAGAACGCATTGCTCTTGTAAAGAACGCTCCCGAGAAAAGCAGGGAGGGAATGACAAATACACCGCCGCCGTCGGAGATGAACAGGGATATTATAGCAAGAGTCCAGGTATTAACAGCGGTAAAAACGTGAAATTCCTGTGAAATAACGCCGTCGGAAAGCTTTTCGATCTTCGGCTGAAGAAAAATGAGCACAAGAGAGATCACAGCCATTGCCGCCGCACACAGCCAGCCCATATACTCATAATGAATCATAATAAACGCAAGGAATGCGGCAAGGGAAAAATATCCCGTTTTTGCATATGCGGATATTTCGTATTTTTTTGCACCGATAAAGAACGGCACGGCAAGAAGCAGAGCCATTACCGAAAGGGTCAGTGTAGCACTCGGCCCCGAAAAGGTCAGCACATCGCCGAACACACGAAGCACCGCCCCTGCACCGAAAGCAATAGGGAGAAACACGCTTCCCAGAACATAAAAGACCTTGCCTGCGGTTTCAAGCCCCAGCTTTTTCTCTGAAAGTGCACAGAGTCCGTAAAACAGCGCCGAAAAACTGAGAAGCACTACCGATTTAAAGAAAGCGTTGAGCGCACCCCATGCTGCTGCCGCAAACACAAAGCCTGCAAGGATAATGAACATTGCACCGAGAAACAGTATGGCATTACCCTTGTTTTCGGGTTTCTGAGGTGCAGACTGAGCAGCTTCTGTCTGTTTGTAAACAGGAGGAGCGGTATATGTTCCGCCGTTAAAGCTTCTGCCCATATGAGACGAAGCATTTTCCGCCGCAGGAGCAGTGCTGCGGGCTTCATCAGCCTTGTCAATTACAGGCTCAGGAGGCATCTGATATGAAGCAGGCTGACGATTTGCCTGCGGATATGGCTCTGCCCGATGATCAGGCACAGCTTTATTGCTGTCGGGATAATTGTTTTTCATTGAAAGCTTTTTTTCAAGGTCAGCTATCTTTGAATGTTGCACTCCGCATATTACACCAAGCACTATTGGAGATATGAGCCATGCGATTATAAAAATAACAAGCAGCATATTTCGTCCGTCCTTTTTTTGTCAGAAATTAAAGATATACATTTTAATTATAACCTCTGACTCGGATTATGTCAATAGCAAAAAAATACCGCAGAAGAATTTCTTCTCCTGCGGTCAGCTGTCTCAATTATTCCGAAAGGAATGCTTCAAAAGCCTTGTAGGTCATATAAACATCAAGCTTTGAAACAATTTCATAGGGAGCGTGCATACAAAGCACGGGAACGCCTACGTCAATGGTATCAACATCAAGGTTTGCAATGTATGCCGCAACTGTTCCGCCGCCGCCAAGGTCAACCTTGCCAAGCTCTCCTGTCTGCCATACGATTCCGTTATCGTCCATAAGACGTCTTACTCTGCCCACAAACTCTGCGGAAGCGTCAGATGTGCCTGATTTGCCTCTTGAACCTGTGAATTTTGTTACCACAACGCCGTAGTTGATAAACGCACAGTTTCTGCGCTCAAGAACATCGGGGAAGGTAGGGTCAAATGCGGCATTTACATCAGCGGAAAGGCACTCAGAGCGGCTGAGAACTGTTCTGCCGTCCTCACCGAAGCACTGAGCAAGGTCGTGAATGAAATATTCCAGATATGACGAGCAAAGTCCCGTATTGCCGTCAGAGCCTGTTTCTTCCTTGTCGGTAAGAACAACGACTGCGGTCTTTTCGGGAGTTTCCTTGCAGGAAAGAAGTGCGGTGAGAGCGGTATATGCGCAAACCTTGTCATCATGTCCGTAAGCGCCTATCATGCTTCTGTCAAAGCCTATATCCTTTGCCTTGAAGGCAGGCACAGCTTCAAGCTCTGCGGAAATGAAATCCGCCTCGGTTATACCGTACTTTTCATTGAGTAGAGCGATTATTCCAAGCTTTACCTTTTCGCTTACATCATCATCTCTGAAAGGACGGGAGCCGATAAGGATATTAAGCTCCTCTCCCCTGATTATTTCCGAAGCGTTTCTTTTCATCTGATCCTGTGCAAGATGAGGAAGAAGGTCGGTAACGCAGAAAACAGGGTCGTTTTCGTCCTCGCCCACAGATACCCTTACAGATGTACCGTCAGCCTTGATGATAACGCCGTGCAGGGCAAGAGGGATAGCGCTCCACTGATATTTCTTGATACCGCCGTAGTAATGTGTCTTGAAATATGCTGTCTCCTCGCTTTCGTAAAGAGGATTCTGCTTTAAGTCAAGACGGGGCGAATCAATATGGGCAGCAGCAATATGAACGCCCTTTGAAACAGGCTCTTTTCCGATATGAGCAAGTATAACAGCCTTTTTGCGGTTAACATAATAAACCTTGTCACCCGCAGAAAGCTTCATATTCTTCTCAAAGGGCTTGTAGCCTGCCTTTACAGCAGCATTCTCGGCATATTCCGCAGCCTCACGCTCGATCTTTGCCTCGTCCATAAATCTCTTATAGCCCTCGCAGTATTCGTCGCAGAGCTTCATATCCTCCTCAGATGTTCTGAGAACACCGTTCTTACGCTGGATACAGAGCTTTTCCTGCAAGAGCTTTGCTTTTGATTTTTCCTTTTCCATAGCTTCAAATTCCTTTCTATCAATACAAATTATTATATGCTGAATATGCGTTCATAACCTTGGAAACATAATGGGCGGTCGCTGCGGACGGAATGGAATCGAGTGTTTTTCCGTCTGCGCTGAGGGAACTGTCCTCAAGCCATTTGTTTACGTTTCCCCTTCCCGAATGATATGCGGCAAGAGCTGTTTCGTAATCGCCGTATTCGGTGAAAAGAAGCATAAGCAGATATGTTCCGTACTCAACATTGTATTCGGGAACATACATACTGTCGTAGCTGAGCCCACGCTCATCGTTCATTCGGTAGCCCACCCATTCGTAGGCATCCTCCATAAGCTGCATAAGTCCTCTTGCACCTACATCTGACTCTGCATCGGGGTCAAAATTGCTCTCGGTCTTTATAACAGCATATATGAAATTTTCGTCCATATCATATTTATCCGAATACTTCTCCACAAAGGAGCTGTATTTTTTCGGATAAATATATTCCCTGCAAAGGTCAGGGATATTGATTATTATGACAGCCGCCAGAATGACGGCTATCAGCGGAAACAGCGATACACGCTTTTTTCTGCGTATAGCCTTACCCGTTTGCTTTGGCATTGTAATACTCCTTGATCCTGCCTGCGACCTCCTCTGCCTTGGCGGTGAGAATGTCGGGAGTTTTGTTGTTCTTTATCACAAAATCCGAATGGCTTATGAAAAAATGCTCGGAATACTGGGATTCAAAGCGTTTTTTTGCCGCCTCGGGGGAAATATCGTCACGGCTGACGATGCGTCTGAGCCTTATGTTTTCGTCGGCTGTCACGCTGATTATAAGGTCGCACAGGTCATCGGCATTCGCTTCAAACAGAGTGGGAGCGTCAAGAAGGATATGATTCTCCCCTGCCCTTGAAAGCTCATCTATACGAGTGATTATCCGATAGATTATATACGGATATATGATTCCGTTAAGCTGTCTGAGCTTTTCTTTGTCGGAAAAGACTATTCCGCCGAGTTTACGCCTGTCAAGAGTGCCCTCCGATGTGATTATATCTCTGCCGAAAGCCTCGGCAAGCTCATCAAGACAGGGCTGACCCTTTTGAGTGACCTCTCTTGAGATCAGATCTGCGTCTATCACCGCAAAGCCGTTCTGAGCAAATACACGGCTGACTGTGGTTTTTCCTGCGCCGCTCTGCCCCGTAAGACCCGTTACTCTTGCACGATGCTCCTTCAAAGGTTTACCACCTCGAATCCTGCCGCTCTCAGAAGTCGATTATACACAGCAAGCCCCACACCTCTTCGGTCGGGACATCTTGCATATATCTGCCTTGCTCCTGCTTCATCAAGCTCACGAAGCACCGCAAAAAGCCTGTGCGCCTGCTCGTCGGCAGTATCGCCGTAGCAGGCAAAGGGAAAGGGATAACCCTCCGAATCAGCGCCGAAAAGCATTGAATAAACACCGTCGCCGCTGTGAGCGGAAACATATTCGGTAAATTTGTCCATATCGCCGCATAGGACAGTCACATTCGCCTTAGGTGAATAATGCTTGTATTTCATACCGGGCGACATCACCCTTTCGCCGTCGGGAAGCTCCTCGGTGACACCCTTTGCACATATAACATTTTCTGCACCGACAATGCTCTGCATATCCTCAAGAGAAACAAATCCCGGGCGAAGCAGAACTACCCTGCCCCTTTCGTCAAAGGAAACTACCGTGGATTCAACGCCCACTGTACATTCTCCGCCGTTGACTATTGCAGGTATTCTGCCGTTCATATCGGATAAAACGTGCTTAGCGGACGTGGGGCTGGGGCTTCCCGAAAGATTTGCGGAGGGGGCTGCAAGAGCACTGCCGCTTCTGCGGATAATTTCCCGTGCAGTCGGGTGAACGGGGAAACGAATTCCCACCGTGTCCAGACCGCCGCTTGTAACATAGGGAACAATATCCTTTTTCGGCAGTACCATTGTAAGAGGTCCGGGCCAGAAAGCCTCAGCAAGCCTGTGAGCATTTTCAGGCATTTCGGTTATATATTTATATATGTCGTCAAGCTCGCCGATATGTACTATCAGAGGATTGTCGGCAGGTCTGCCCTTTGCTTTGAATATGTCACGGACTGCCGATTCATTGAGTGCGTCAGCCGCAAGTCCGTAAACCGTTTCAGTGGGTATTCCCACAACCTTGCCCTCTCTGAGCAGCATAGCCGCCTTGTCAATATCTTCCGAGGATATTGAAAGCATCTGTGTATCGTAATTCATAATCCTTGATCCTTAAAATGATTTTGCTTATTCTCCGTCAGCGGAAAGCTTTGCTGCACGATCCGCTGTGGTCAGTGCGTCAACTATCTCGTCGATATTGCCGTTGAGGATATGCTCCAGCCTGTATATGGTAAGACCTATTCTATGGTCGGTAACACGTCCCTCGGGGAAGTTATAGGTGCGTATTCTTTCGGAACGGCTGCCTGTTCCTACCTGTGAACGGCGGTCAGAAGCGATTTTTTCATTCTGCTCCTGTATAAGCATATCGAAAAGTCGGCTTCTGAGTATCTTCATAGCCTTGTCCTTGTTCTTATGCTGGCTTCTTTCGTCCTGACACTCTACCACAACGCCTGTGGGCAGATGGGTAAGCCTTACGGCAGATTCGGTCTTGTTGATATGCTGTCCGCCTGCTCCCGAGGCTCTGAAAACATCTGTCTTTATATCGGCAGGATTTATATCAAGCTCAACCTCGTCCGCTTCGGGAAGCACCGCAACGGTAACAGTCGATGTATGGATACGTCCCTGAGATTCCGTTTCGGGTACACGCTGTACTCTGTGAACGCCGCTTTCGTATTTCAGACGGGAATATGCTCCGTCGCCCTCAATGCTGAAGGATATTTCCTTATATCCCCCAAGCTCGGTGGGATTTGCGCTGAGAATGTCGATTTTCCACCGTCTTGCCTCGCCGTACATCGAATACATTCTGAACAGAGAGTTTGCAAAAAGCGAAGCCTCGTCACCTCCTGCGCCGCCTCTTATCTCAATGATAACATTCTTTTCGTCATTGGGGTCTTTGGGGATAAGCAGGATCTTCAGCTCCTCGGAGGTAACGGCTATACGTTCCTCTGCGTCGTCAAGCTCAGCACGGGCAAGCTCCTTCATCTCCTTGTCAGCACCGCTTTCCTCAAGAAGCTCCTTAGCTTCGTCACGCTGTCTGACAGCACCGCAGTATTCACGGTACTTTTCCACAATGGGTGTCAGGTTTTTATATTCCTTCATAAGCTTTGTATAAAGCTCGTTATCGCTTACGACCTCGGGACTGCTGAGCCTTTCGCTGATCTCCTCGAATCTGTCCTCGGTTAGTTTAAGTTTATCAAACATCGGTATTGCTCCGTTCCTCATCACGGCTTACAGCCTTGATGTTTTTTTCGATCTTGCTTCTGGGAACCAGAAATTCGTGTCCGCAGCCCGAGCATCTGAGCTTGAAATCCATACCTGACCGCAGGACAGTCATCTGCTTTGAACCGCAAGGGTGATTTTTTTTCATAGTAAGCACATCTCCTACACGAATGTCCATAAGACCGCCTCCCAAATAAACATACTAAAGATTATTATACCACATTCACATCTCATTGTGCAACTTTTTTTATGTTTATTTACGATTTATCACAAAAATACGGAAGTCACTATAAATTATTCCGATTTTTTTGGTGATTTTAACAACTGATTTTTTGTTTATCTGCGGTCATACAGGGGTAAACTTATTTCGGAAGATTTTTTTGAAAGGATAAAAAGAAATGAAGATAACAGCAAAATTTGATTCGGTTGACAGTGCGGAGTTTGCGGCAATGGCTGTCAGAAGGCTTGGTGTGGGCGTATTTGACGTTTCCCTGTCCGAAAATCGCAGAAAGGTCCATCGTGACGGCGATTTTGCCCCCATGGGACTGTTCACCAATCTGAACACAGGCACATTGCAGCCCCTCGGCATTGTTGGCAATATCTCCGAAAGCTCCAATGCAGGCGTAAGTGCTTCTGCCACGGTAGATATAATCTGCCGTCCCTCAGAGGCAAAGAAGGTCGTTTCGCTTCTTATGAACGGCGGCGGACACGATATAAAGGCGAAATAAAAGTAAAAATCACCGACAGACAGAAAAATCATCAGTCTGTCGGTGATTTCAGCAATACGCAAAAGAGTCACGCATTATAATACATATCATAAACCACATAGCCGCCGATATTTTCCAGCGAGCCTTCATAGGTTTCCATACACATCATACATCTCGGCTCGTTCATAGGTATTCCGCTTGTGGGATAAATCCCGTAATCCGATGAGGTCATAAAGCCCACACGATTGTAGAAATGAAAATCCCCCTCAACGGTAATTCCCTTGAAGCCGTGCTTTTTCACTTCCTCAATTCCGAGACTCAGCATCGTTATGCCGATATGCTTGTGAAAATGATTGGGGTGAACAGAAACGGGCGCAAGCATAGCAATACTTCCGTTATTGATGTGACCTCCCGAGGGATTTTCGGACAGAGGAAACCTTGAAAACAGAAAATGACCGACGATTTCACCGTCAAGCTCAGCTACAAATGAAAGCTCGGGGATATAATACTCGGAAGCTCTTATCTCCTCTATCAGAGCGATAATATCAGTTCCGTCGGAATACTGCGTCCCCTTGCTGAACGAACCCAGAACCAGTGAAACTATATCTTTGTAGTCCTTTGGAGTTTCGGGTCTGATTGTTATGTCGTTTCTCATGATAAACTCCTTTTGTCTTAAATACTGCGTTATAATCCCGAAAGCACCCCGTCAACCGCTTCGCAGAACCTTTCGGGACATTCCTTGACAGACCAATGCCTGCACCCTTTGAGGATACATATCCGCACACCTGCTTTTTCTGCAGCATACTGAACATCGGTTACGGGTACAAGAGGGTCTTTGTCGCCTGTTATGAACATCACAGGCATTTTAAGCTGTGAAAGCTCGTTAACATAGTAAGGGAATGTTTTTCCGTCAAAAACAGAGCTGCGCTGATAATCCAGCATTGCCTTGCCTGCACCGTCAGAAAGACAGGCTTCGGTAATTTCGCCGATAAGCTCTTGGGTGATTTTTTTCCTGTCCCCTATAAGCGAGTATCCTGCAAACCATTTTGCAAGAAAACGTGATTTTGCAATAAGTCCGAACTGCTTCAAGGTAAAATCGGTTTTATGAATATACCATTCGGAAAGCTTGCCCAATGGTACTTTTTCGGATATGCCCCAAGTGTCAACAGGGAAAAGAGCAGTCACACGCTGAGGATATTTCAGCGCAAAGCTCATTGCTATAGCACCGCCCATTGAAAGCCCTGCAAGAGCAAAGCAGTCAAGCCCAAGCTTATCAGCCATTTCCTTAACCGCAGAGCTGTGAATATCATAAAAATGCTTTCCTGCCATATTTTCAGGCTTTGCACTTCTGCCGTAGCCTAAAAGGTCGGGAGCATATACCGTATATTCATCGGAAAAACACTCCATGACCTCTCTCCACGAAAGCATTGCATTGTCACAGCCGCTTCCGTGAAGCAGGACAATTTTTCTTTCGCCCTCTCCACGTTTGTAAACGCAGAGAGAGCCGAAAGAGGTTTTTACTTCAAGTCTGTCCATTACATCTGAGCAAGCTCTGCAAGCTCAGCCTTTACAGCAGGATAAATCTTATCATAAAGACGGAAATATTTCTCGTAAACAGGTACATTTTCCGCAACAGGCTCCTGAACCTTATCTACTCCGCATATAGCCTCGCATGCCTCGGGAACGCTTGCGTAAACTCCTGCTCCCACAAGTGCAAGTATAGCAACGCCAAGAGCAGGGCCTTCCTTGGAAGAAGCGGTTTTTACAGGGCATGCATAAAGGTCTGCAAGCATCTGTCTCCAGAGAGGTGAGCTTCCGCCGCCGCCGCATGCCATCATATCCGAAACGTTGATGTCCATCTCACGGCATATCTCAACGCAGTCTCTGAGAGAGTATGCAACGCCCTCCATAACCGCTCTGAGCATTTCCTTCTTTGTGTGCATTGCGGAAAGTCCGAAGAACATTCCTCTTGCGTCGGGGTCAAGATGAGGAGTACGCTCACCCATAAGATAAGGCAGATAGAGAAGTCTGTTTGCACCGATAGGCACGCTCTCTGCTTCCTTGTCCATGAGGTAATACTCATCAACGCCCATATACTTTGCGGTTTCCTTTTCGGCAGAGCAGAAATTGTCTCTGAACCATTTCAGCGAAAGACCTGCGCCCTGAGTTACACCCATAATGTGCCATGAGCCGGGAACAGCCGCACAGCAGGTATGAACTCTGCCCTTGGGGTCAATGGATACCTTTGATGTATGAGCAAATACAACTCCGCTTGTTCCGATAGTTGTGAATGCCTTTCCGTCGGTAACTACGCCTGTTCCCACAGCCGCAGCGGCATTGTCGCCTGCACCGCCCACAACGATAGTGCCTGCTTTAAGCCCTGTAAGCTCTGCAGCCTTTTCGGTTATAGTGCCTGTTACCTCGCAGGATTCGTAAACCTTTGCAAGCATTGACATATCGATTCCCAGCTTGTCGCATATTTCT
>JAGAJY010000298.1 GCA_017848125.1 Oscillospiraceae bacterium | reverse complement strand
GCAGCTTAAAAAACGGCAGAAGAAGCAGCGTAAGCGCCCATTGCTTTTCAAATATTTTCACTCTGCCATCACTCCTTAATTTTCAAAGGAAAAATATATTTCCTCAAGCTGCCTTGCGGTATCGGCAATATCATAGCCTGCCGATTTTACCTCCTCCGCATAGCTTCTTCGTTCAAAGGCAGCCGTTTTTTCAAGAATATGCTCCGCCCATTTCTCGGCAGAAGCATTCAGAGGCATGAAGGAACAAAGCTCCGTAACAGCCGCTTCACGGGGAACGCCGTCAGAGCAGACCGCAGGCAGTCCCGAAGTCTGCGCCTCAATCGCTACTATAGATATGCCCTCCGAAAGGGAGGGAAGAACAAATATATCCATAGCGCAATAGTACGGCGCAGGATCTTCAACCGACCCCGCAAAAATAACAGCACCATCAAGTCCAAGCTCCGAAATACGCTTTTCTATCTTCTTTCTGTAATCGCCTTCGCCTGCGATAAGCAGAACGGTATCGGGATTCATTTTATGAATACAGTCAAACACATCAACAAGAAAAAGCTGATTCTTTATCTCACAAAGCCTTGCAACGTGACCGATAACCATTTTGTCACCGATGCCAAGCTTATCCCGTGTTTCCTTCCGCAGAGAAGCGTCAAAGCCGAAATGAGCCGTGTCTATACCGTTTTTCACTACGGTAAAGCGGCTGTTTCTGCCGAACATATATCTGCCTGCCGCATTTGAACAGGAAAGGAAATCCGATGAAAAGAGCCTCATCAAAGGGCGTGAGACCGCAAAAATCATTTTTTTCAAAGCATTTGCCTCGGGACGTCCTCCCGAATGAGAGTGAAATATCACCCTTTTTACACCGTAAAGCTTCGCCGCCGCTCCCGACAGAAAATCAATGGGACTGCTCATATGTATGTGAGCAATACCGACATTTTTCTTACGGCAGTAAGCCGCAAAGCAGAAAAGCTTTTTTATTCTGCTCCCTTCACAGCCCTCCGAAACATCTATCCTCCTGCCTGATTCGGACAAGCGTTTATCGTAGCAGTTATCGGCAGGCTTTTTATCGGAATAATAGCAGATCTCAAGGTCGTTGTTTTTTATAAGAAACGTGTTTTTAAAAACAAAAGCCTCAATTCCGCCGTTGTTGACAGCCTTCAGCTTTTCGATAACCTTTATCATATTGCTATACCTCAAATTCCGATTTATCGGGCAGAACAGACTCAAAAGCGTCAATTATACTGCTTTTGTACTCCTCAAATTCTTCATAGGTCATTTTTCCGTCGTTAATGCAGATCATCTTTCCCTTCTGACCTTTGATATATGCGCACACGTCCGAACATTCATCAATATCGCCCAGCTGCATACTTTTTCCCGTTTTCGCACTTCTGGGAACAAATTCGCCTTTTGCTATCTGCCATTCTCTGAAAAGCCATTGATTGTAGTCCAGCATATGACGGAATTTTCTCATGCAGGTATCGTCAAGCTCAGCTTCTTCAAGCCGCCACAGTTCCTCAAAGGTCTGCCTGCGGAAGGAAGAAGGCAGATGATGCTGCCACATTCCCGGAAATCTGGGACAGGAATACAGTGCTATGGTTCTGAGAAGCTCTTTTCCGTAAAGGGGATTGAGCCATTTCATAGGCGAAGCCTTTATTACTTCCTTCATTTTAAAATGTCTGTTTATCAGACCAATATCCTTGATAGGCGCAAAATGAAAGGAGATATCGGGAGAATAGCAATGCACATTCAGCACAGCACTGTCGCAGGGAAGTCCGTTTTTAAAAAAGACCTCCTGCGATACGGGAGAAATAATGAACATATCGTCATTGAAATAAACAAAATTCTCGGAAAGCCCCTCTATCCTGTGAAGATTCAGCTCTATAACGTGAGAGCTGAACGTAGGCAGGTACTTTTCGGGAATATAGTCGCTGTGACGGACGATATTAAGCTTTGGGTGGCTCATATTCAGCCACTTGGGAAGATGCCCCCATGTAACAAAATGTATCTTTCTCACCCACGGAGCAAATTTTTCCACTCCTCTGAACCAATAGGGCAGCAGCTCCCAGTCACGATAGCGCTCGTCACGGTTATCAGTGTGTGAATCGGGATTATATTTTGCTCTTTCAGCCTGCCACTCAGGGTCTGAGCCGTCAACCCATATAATTACAAAATCAATACCGCTGCTCACCTGCGCAATACTCCTTTCAGAAACGGTACAGCTATGGAGTGAACAAAGCCGGCCGCCGCTACAGCCGCCTTTCGGGGAAATACTTTAAAAATCAATCTGCCGAGGCTGTTTGTTCTTTTGCCGCATACCCGTTCAGGTTCAGCTGCCCAAGGGGTCTTTTTCCTGTATTCGTTCCATTTACCGAAACAGGGGTGCGTACAGCCGCTGAACCAGGGTCTGAGAGAAAGAAAGCTTGTGGTAAAATGCACGATGCAGGGTTCATTTTTCGCTTTCTCTATTTCTTCATACGAATAATATACGGGAGGCTTGCGGAAGGTCATAAGCTCACTGTATGAAAAATCATACATAGCCGTATAGCAGTTATACTTCGGTTCAAGCGCAAGGATCCTGCCCTTTAACGCACCGTTTACTATTCCCTGATCGGCATACTGGACATTGCCGCCATAGCTGTCCGAATACTTCTCAAACACAGCGGAGATCCTTTCTCTTCGCCACAGCTCAAGATCAATAAGCATAACACCTGCGTTTATATAAACATTTTCCGCCGAAAGCCCGTCATACCTCAGCCTTGCAGCGCTTATGCAGTCTCTTACTCCTGCGCAGAGCATTCCCTGCATATCCATATGGGCAAGCTCAGAAATATCATCCATAACAAGCAGATCGCAGTCAAGATACAGCACACGCTTTGCACTTTCGGGAAGAAGCTCTGCCATATACAGCCTTGCAAACGTGGAAAGAGAACCTCTTTCCTGCTTCATTGAAGGGTCAAGCAGCCTTTCGGAGCTTATAAACTCAATATCACAGCCGTATTTTCCGCCGACTGTCAGAAGTCTGCTTCTGTTTTCTGCGGATATGCCTCCGTCAAGTATATAAACCCTGACATCTCTGCCGCAGCCGCCGTTTTCAAGAAGAGAGATCAGGGATATTCCGAGAAACTCCGCAAAAGCGTCATCAGCTGCATATACAAAATCTATACTAATCAGCCTCTTTCATAAAACATCTTTCAAAAACAGTCCCCACCGTCTTGAAAATGATCTTCAGGTCAAGCAGAGCAGATCTGTTTTTTATATAATACAGCTCCATTCTCTGACGGGAGCCGTCCTCGTAGCTTGTATCCTTATCCGAGTATGCCGCCCAGAAGCCCGTAAGCCCGGGCTTTACGGAAAGCAGAGCATCTCTTGAGCCGCCGTAGAGCATAGTTTCGTCCATAACCACAGGGCGAGGACCCACCACCGACATATTTCCGAGGATAAGCACATTCAGGAATATTTGGGGAAGCTCGTCAAGGCTTGTTTTTCTTAATATCCTGCCCACCCTTGTAACTCTGGGGTCGTTTTTCAGCTTGTATTCCTTGTAAAACTCCTGCTGCTGCTCGGGAGTAAGATATTTTGAAATGTTATCTGCGTCACTTCTCATACTGCGGAATTTATACACCTTGATAACTCTGCCGTTTTTACCCACTCTGCTGTGAGCATAGATAACAGGACCTCTGTCCTCGGCGAATATCGCCAGAGAGATGATAAGACAGGGAATAAGAAGCACAGCTGATGCCGCAAGGGAAAGAACAATATCCACAGCTCTTTTGAAAAAGCTGTAAACAGGCTTATCAGCCGCAGGGGTACAGTTATCCGCATCAATAGCTTCCACTGCTTTTTCAAGTGTTTCTGCCGTCAAGCTTCTCTCTCCTTTCCGTACATCTGCATATAATGACACATTTTTTATTATACATCATAACAAACCTATTGTCAATTGTAATTGCTGACAAAAAAGCAGTTAATATTATCCTCTGAAAACAAAAAGCGGATACCCGACAAGGATATCCGCCCCGGTTTTATTGTAACAAAGCTTACATAATGATAAACTTGCCGCCTGCATTCATTGAAACAACGATATTGCCGTCATTGTCAAATTCCACAGCGCCCATATCAACCACATTCTTGTTTTCGTCAACATAGTAAACGTGAGCCGAGCCTAAATCTATCTCGCACTGGCTGTAATACTTTGCGGAAATATGAAGCTCAACTGTGCAGCCGAACTCGCCCTGCTGAGCGGTTCTGAGTATCATAGCGCCCTGCTCGGTGGATTTTGTCATCTTTACCGCAAGGCTTATATCCTTTGCGTCGGTAACGCTGTCACCGTCGATAACAGCGGTGTAGCGCTTTGTGACAACCGTGAGAGTTCCTCCGTCTCTGCCTGCAAGCAGAGCAACAGCATTTGCCTTGAGCTGTGCAGTCTCATAGGAAGCATAAACAGGCTCGCCCTTTGCCACAGCAACAGAAATATCTCTCTTGGACATAACTTCATAGGGATTTGAAAGAGCTGTGCCGGGCTTTTCACCATTGCTTTCGTTGTTATTTACAGATACCGAAGGCTTTGCGGGAGGGAGAGAATAGCCGGGATTTGAGGAATAGTCCGCAGCGCTTACGGTCACAGCCATAGAAGCGGCGATAACAGCCGCAGAAATTACAGAAATGATTTTTTTCATGATATATCGTTCCTTTCACAGTCATTGTTTATAAGACTTTTTGTATATAAATACCCTGCTCCGAAAAGCAGAAGCGAAAGACCTGCCGTCATTACGGAGAATATATTTCCGTTTATGCCCGAAATTCTTTCAAGCTCGGCATAAGGAAGCCTGCCCATAACCTCGCAAATATCGTCAAGCAGTATTCCTGCCGAAGAAAAACGAAGCTCCGAAACCGCCGATATCACCGCTCCCACAGCACAGGGAACAGTCAGGCACAGGCACATTCCCACAGCGTAGCCCTTTCTCATTCTCAGCCCGTTAGCAAAGGAAATGCACAGCCAGCAGAGAAGAAGCAAAATCACCGCACCGCCCCTGACCGATTCACGGAAAGCCTCGGGAATATAGTCATCTCTTCCCGTACAGGCTGATAAATATGAAACGCACATACACAGAGCGATATCCTCCCCTGTCCGTGATTGGTAAAAGGACAGCTTCATATCATATCCGCCCTTTCAAATATTGTTCTGTAGGGCACGACTCCATTGTAGTTTACAAGAAGCAGAAGTGTAAAGCTAACGGTAAGAAGCACAGGCACAACTGCCGCAAAGCGTTTGCCATAGCCTTCCTTCCTATCCTCGCCCATTCCGTAAAGCGCCGAGCATATTTCGGGAACGCCCAGACACACCGCAGGAATGAAGAAAAGAAGCGCAAGCCTTGAAACTATAGCGTGACGTATGCCTATAAGCTCAAAGAAAAATGAAGCAAAACAGCACCAGAGGATAAGATCCGTTCTCTGCTTATCTCCCGAAAAGCGGTCTTTAAGAAGATACGCCGCAATGAACAGCACACCGTACATTATGGCATAGCCCACGGGAAGCCCGTTAGCCACATCTGCGTTTTCAGCCGAATAGCCCGAATAGATGTAATTTGTAACAAATCCCAGAAGCTTATCCGAAAAAGCAAGGCACAAAACCGACAGCACCGCCGATATTATCAGGGTAACACGGCTCCAGTCAATGTACAGAAACAGCAGACAGGGCAGTACAAACAGCGCAGACCTGTGAAAGCAGACCGCAAACAGCACCGTCAGAAAAAACCTTACCTTACTGCCTTTAAGAGCGTAATCAAAGGCATATGCACAGATGACAGCCGCAATAAACTGCCGCATAAAGTTCAGCGAATTAAAGAACAGACCCATTCCCAGAAAAGCCGCAAGACTCACTCCCGCAGACCCCGAGCATCGTCGGATATACACCGCAAGAGGGGGGTATATCATAAGAGAAATAAGGGGAAAGGCGGCGGCATAATCCTCCGAAAGATCGTTCAGTATCTTCAGAGGGAGCATAAAGCCGATCTCCTGCCTGCCTCCCGAAAACTCGCCGAAATCAACGAAGTTCAGCTCATAATACCAGCCTGCGTAGAGGTTATAGTCGTACCCCACGCTGAATCTCAGCGCCGAAACTGCCGTTAATACAGCGGCGGCGGCAATGCAGTAAACCGAAACAGCTCTGCCGTTCCTGCGTCCGTCAAGTCCGCATAATGGAATGCCTATGCAGACTGCCGAAAGCATCAATATGAAGTAAACAGCCATAACGACCTCTTTTCCTTCTGTCTGACTATAATTATACTATTTCCTAAGCCGATTGTCAAGGCGAAATTTATAAAAACAGCTTTATACTAATCACCAATAAAACCATAGACAAAAAATCTTCGCATAATCCATATACGCAAGATTATGCTCGATTTTTTGTATGGTTTTTAATTGGTGATTAGTATTACAGATATTTCCTGCCCGAATAAGCAGAAAAGCCGCACTTTGCTGTACGGCTTTTTCATATTATTCTCTGTTGGAATAGACTGCGTTTATCTGCTCATCCGTAAATCCGAGAGCCCTCATTCTCGTTATCGTTTCACTGCGCTCCTCTGCCCTTGCATTCTTCAAAGCTGAGGCTTCATCGTGAAGAGCCTTTTCACGCAGACGGGCTATCTCTCTTATTTTTGAATCCTCGCTTATATCATAGATTATTCTTACCGCTTTTTGCATAATAGGAACTTCTGTCTGCCTGATCATTTCAAACTCCTCCTCACTGTCTGCATTGATAAACTGAAGCCACAATTCACGGCTGTTATGGGGATCAGGCTTTTTACCGACCTTTTTCAGTTCAAAGAAATGCATACTGAATTTATCGGAGAAAATCTCGCCTGTCCCCTTTATCATTGCTGCGACCTCAGTATGATAATCATCTCCGCCGAACATATTGAAATTTATGATGTTTATTGTAATGGTCTGTTTCAGTTCTCCGTAATCCTCACCGCTTTTCAGCTCAGATGAATACAGCTTTGCCCAATAGAACAATGTTCTGTCACGGTAATCAGGCTCATTCTTCACCTGTATCTCCACATTTATAAGCCTGTTATCTGCTTTCAGGCTCAGATCCAGTCGGCTGAACTTGCCCGAGTAGGTTTCGGGCGGCAGTTCTGTGTTGGTGATCTTTATTTCATCTATGCTTTCAGCAGGAACATCGAGCATACTTGCCACAAACGAATGAAGCATATCGCTGTTTTCTGTGAAAATTTTCTTGAATATTATGTCAAGCTTGGCGGAAATCACATTTCGTGCCATCACTATCGCCTCCCTGTTATCGTTAATAATATTATATCACATTTTTTACCGCAATGCAAGCAGACCAAAACAATAATTCCTTAATTACCATAACAGTCTTATAAGCGAAATTACGTTTCACTAATGTTAATAAAATTTTCATTTGATTTATGGACGTGTTTGTGAGATAATTAAATTAGGCAACTGTTTACATTTTTGCATTAAGGACTGACTTTGAGCTATGATAATTGCAATTGATATAGGAAACACAAACACTATGATAGGCTGCTGCGAGAGCGATAATATCCTGTTCCGTGAAACAGTATCCACATCGAAAACAGCCGCTCCCATCGAATACGCTTCAATAATCCGCACCGCCTTTGAGCTGAACGGTCATTCTCCCTCTGATATAGAGGGCGGCATAATATCATCGGTAGTGCCGTCGCTGACAGCATCGGTAAGCGGTGCTGTGAAGCGGCTTTCGGGCATAACTCCCCTTATAGTGGGTCCGGGAATAAAAACAGGGCTCAGCATTATGATAGACGACCCGGCCCAGCTTGGGGGCGGTATGGTGGCAAATGCGGCGGCAGGAGTCAGGTATTATCCCCTGCCCCTTATAATCGTGGATATGGGCACAGCAACCACATTATCGGTGATAGACAAAAACGGACGCTACTGCGGCGGAATGATAGCCCCCGGAGTTGAAGCGTCTCTGGAGTCACTGGTGAAAAAGACCGCTCAGCTGCCTATGGTCGCCGCCGAGCCCCCGAAACGCATCATAGGAAAAAACACCGCTGAATGTATCAAAAGCGGTCTAATGTACGGCTCTGCGGGAATGACCGACAGCCTTATCGAACGAGTTTTTGAAGAAACAGGCGAGGAGCATACCATCATAGCCACAGGCAATTCCGCAGCTGCGGTAATACCCCTGTGCCGCCACGAAATAGCAATCGACAATGACCTGCCGCTGAAAGGTCTTGCGGCAATTTACGAAAGAAACCGTTAAAGAGGTGATCTATCCGTGAAAACCGAAAGCATTATATTTGACCTTGACGGAACTCTCTGGGACAGCTCGGAAAACGTTGCGGCATCATGGGAGGAAACTGTGAGAATGCAGAATAATCCTCTGCTCAGAAGCGTTCACATTACGCAGTC
>JAGAJY010000297.1 GCA_017848125.1 Oscillospiraceae bacterium | reverse complement strand
ATGGTAGGAAAAGCCCCGCTCTGCGGTATCAAGCTGATAGGAGGAAACGCCTAAGTCAAGGAGAATGCCGTCAACAGCATCAATGCCAAGCTCTGCCGCCTTTGCCTTCATATCCGAGTAATTCCCTCTCACTACCTCAGCATTTAAACCGCTGAGCCGCTCAGAGGCTGTCATTACTGCGTCAGGGTCACGGTCAATACCTATAAGCCTGCCTGTATCAAGACGCTTGGCTATTTCCCGTGAATGACCTGCTCCGCCGCAGGTGCCGTCTATGTAAATTCCGTCGGGGCTGATGTTCAGTCCCTCAAGACATTCATTCAGCATAACGGGTATGTGATTAAATTCCATAAATCAAGTAATTCCTTTGCTTATCAGAATGCCAGCGAATCAATAGCCTCGGCGAGCTCCTCGTCGGAGAACTTCTCATTTGCTTCCTCATAACGTGCGCTGTCCCATATCTCGGCTCTGTTGAGATTTCCGATAACGGTGATGTCGTGGTCAAGACCTGCGTGCTCACGGAGATTCTGGGGAATGAGTATTCTTCCCTGCTTGTCTGTTTCGGCAATGACTGCGTTTGCGGCATATTTTCTGATAGCCGCCTTTGCCACAGGACCCGAAAGGGTTCTGAGCTGCTCGGTGAAGCGTTCCCATTCGTCGTTGGAGTAAACGTAAAGGCAGCCTTCAAGACCGATTGTAATGACAAAGTTCACGCCAAGCTGCTCTCTGAGCCTGCCGGGGAATGCCATTCTGCCCTTGGCGTCCATAGTATGGTTGTATGTGCCCATAAGAGGTGCGTGCATTGTCATCACTTCCTTCCGTTTGATTTTCGGGGGATTCAACACGGCTTTCAACAGCCTGTTGAAAATCACCACTTTTCACCACAAATCAGGTGCAATTCACCACTATGGTAATTATACACCATTTGTAACCGAATTGCAACCTTTTCGGGGCAACTTAACGGCTAAATAAATTAAGAAAAAAACACCTTATATTTGAGCATATTGACGAAAAAATCATTTCAAAACGTATAATTCAAACAAATTTTGCTGTTTGTATAATTATATGAAAACGTTTGACCGTGGTGAAAAGTGGTGAGTTTTTGCAGAGAATGGCTGTAACCGAAATGTAATCCTTGTGACCGTTTTGAAATAATTTTTTCGGGAAATATGCGGAAAGGGCGGAATATGCTTGAATAAATGCCAACAATTACCTTCAAAAATGTGCACAATTGCTATTGCAAAAGAGCGGTTAACTTGTTATAATAATATCAGTTGAAAAAATACGCATAAAATGCGAAATATATTAAGGAAGAGGTAATTACCGATGTTGAATGCGATCGGCTCTAAGGTTGATCTGTCTGTCCCCGACAGCGAATACTACGAACTCGTTTCCGACCTCCTTTCAAGCGAGGTCGTTCAGCAGATGCAGCAGTATATGCACCACGGTCACACAACCTGCTTTCAGCACTGCCTGAATGTTTCCTATTATAACTATCTTATCTGCAAGCTCCTTTCCCTTGACGCAAGGGCAGGCGCAAGAGCAGGTCTGCTTCACGATCTGTTTCTCTACGACTGGCACGACTACGTTCGTGAAAAGGGTCAGAAGCTCCACGGCTGGACTCACGCCTCCACTGCACTTGAAAACGTTAACAAGTATTTTGAGATAACTCCCGTTGAGGCTGATATCATCAAGAAGCATATGTTCCCTATGAACATTGCTCTGCCCAAGTACAAGGAAACTGTTGTCATTGTTTTTGTTGACAAGATATGCGGCGGCTGGGAGGTCGTGGCACATTGGGGCTATCTGGTTTCAAGGCTTGTGACATTCCCTGTAAGGACTTTCAGAAAGTTCAAGGAAAGAAAATCCGCTTGATATTGAATAAGGTAAAAATTATAAAGCCGCTTCTGATGCTTATGTCAGAAGCGGCTTTGTTTTTGTCCTTGACTGTTTACGGCAGATTTGTTATAATCAGATTTAGTGGTGAGCGTTATAGTGGATTTTTCTGTATTACAATGTCAGGAGGTATATTGAATGTTTGAGGAAATATCGTTCCCTGAACATGAATACAAGTCAGTTCAGAATTATTTAAATAAATTGGGCTATTGTTATACCACGAGAGTATATAAAGAAATCGGGAAATATAAAGTTGGGGAATTATATACTGCTCCATGGGGCGATATATTGAAAATTGACGAGGTTAAAACATACTGGAAAGTATCGGAGCGCCCGTTCTATGACGAAATGAATGAAGATGAAAAGATTGAAATATACAAATATTCTGAAGCTATGGGATTGCCATATGAATTTATAAAGTTTTCTAAAAGTACAGTATGATTAGATTTCAACAGCGGCAAATTATAATTTATCAGCGTGTCGAAAAAAGAAAACGCTGTTGTTAAATTTGCACAAAAGTCGCATAAAATTAGCTGTGTTCAAAACGTTCCACAGGAACGTTTTGAAGGGTAAGTAAGCACAACCGCTCTACAAGGGGAGGCGAAGGAATCAACAAATTGATTCCTTCGCCTCCCCTCGAAATGCTGTCGCATTTCTCACCCCTTGCTCCGTTATTTCACGGAAATAAGGGGATTTCGCAGGTAAGCTTTGCTTACCATTGCGGACAGCGACCAAAGGGCTCTGCCCTTTGGAAACCCGCAAGCCT
>JAGAJY010000296.1 GCA_017848125.1 Oscillospiraceae bacterium | reverse complement strand
GTGGTAAGTCCACCCTGTTTCATCTTTAGTCCAAAGCCTTATGCTTTTGGACTAAAGACGCTATTTGCAGACTATTACAAATACCGGTTTCCGCCGTTATCCCGGTTCTCTTTGAACCACTTTCTGAAACGCTTCATTTTTCTTCCTTGCCTCCCGTCTGTTTCAGCCTATTCTTGTTGTGTTCCACCGCAAGGAGAGCGGCGGACAGCGATACAAACACCGCAAGATGCAGCTTGCTGTCATTCCAGATATTTTCAAGTAAGGATTCCTCCGCCTGTTCGGTTTCAGACTGTTCGGGCGGTTTTTCTTTTTCCGCCTGATACCTCTTGTAGCTTACTCCGACCACCGTTAGCGCAGTCACAATAACAATGATGGCAACTGCCCGGAACCACTCTTCCTTTTTGTAACGATTGATGAAATTTTTCACTATCTTGAATGGGTTATTCATCGCTGTCCTCCTCCCCTATGGGTGTTTCGACATTCCAAAAGTTATTTGGAATTGCCCCTTCATCAATAAGTTTCTGATAATACTCCTGTGCCTTTGTGTTATCTGCCGCACCGAACTTTCGGTAATCCGCTTCGGTAATATCAAGCTCCTTTTCTATGAGCTTCATATATTCGTCAATGAGCTTGTTGAAGCTGTCCTCATCAACGCCATTGCTTTGGGCATCGGTAAGCTCCATAACCTTTTCCCGAAGTTCATCGGCTGTTTTGCAAGCTCCGATCTCACCCGAGAGGTTGTCATGATCTCCGTCACAGTAATACTCCCAAACCTCATTAACAAGCCTGCGCTTGCAGTTCATACCGCCGCAGAAATTATCGTGTGTGACCTCGGTGTTTATTGTTATGAATTCCGTTTCTTCA
This sequence comes from Oscillospiraceae bacterium, assembly GCA_017848125.1. Classification (GTDB taxonomy): domain Bacteria; phylum Bacillota; class Clostridia; order Oscillospirales; family Ruminococcaceae; genus Huintestinicola. Next base: position 1,772 of record JAGAJY010000296.1, on the reverse strand, counting down.
AAGAAATCCATAATATCCTGCGGGGTAATGTTCAGAATCTGCTCCGCATCAGGGTCACTGTCATCGGGGTTGATTATGCTCATGGATTTGTAAAGTGCGATATATGCAAGAAGCTCCTCTGCGGACAATTCGCTGTTTATTTCCACATTACCGAAATGATTGGTTCCAACAACAGGCATTCCCGTAAATTCAGCGGAATCGGCATTATTGTTAGGCACACTCTGCTGTTCGGTTTCATAATGCTGCCTGTGAGTTTCTGCCGTAAGCGAATCATCAAGGCTTGCCATAAGTGCATTGTACTCGGCAAGTGCCGCCGGCATTGCATTTGAAATTGCCGTTGAAATTGCTTTGTTCATTGCATCTATCAAGGCATTTTTCTGATTAACATTTGGGGCTGCTGCGATCAGATCATAGTAATATGACTGAATTTCGCTGACAATACTCTGACAATATTCATTGAAAAATTCGGGAAAGCTTATATCCGGTGAGGGATAATTGTATGTACCGCCGTACCAGTCACCATAATTCAGGTAATAGTATGCCTGGGTCACGTCCATGTAGTTTTTTATCAGCTTGGCATAACCGTCAATTACCTCTGCGTTTGTGGCTGCTTCGGTTTCGTCACCGTCCTCACCTGCAAGAGAGTAACTGTAAGGGACAAGCCAGCCGAAAAATGCAGCTACTCGTCTGCACGGATACGCACTGCATAATATGTGCTTGAATGTTACAAAAAACTTGTAGTATAATTATACTCAGCAAAGAATATATTGAAGCCGAAACCGAAGCGGCTTTGCTCTTTTCTCCGCTTCGGCGGCTTCCTTTGCTAACAAATATCAACACCGCTGCAGGCGCATGAAAATGCTCTCTGCGGCGTTTTTTATTCTCGGAGTGTAATTATGTCCGAGACATCAAAGCATGCTGTATGCCCCGCAGATTTGACGAGAGGAGGCGATAATCACGGGAAAGACTAACAAGCTCAAATATCAGACCGCCGAGGAGATGGCGGCGGCTATCGAAAAGTATTTCAAGGACTGCGAGGGGCACCCTCTCACAGACGATAACGGCAATATTGTGTACGCAAAGAACGGTGATCCCGTGATAGTCGGCGATCATCCTCCCACGGTTACGGGGCTTGCGCTGTGGCTGGGCTTTAAAACACGTCAGTCCCTGCTTAATTATCAGGCTCGGTCAAAGGCGTTCGACGATATCCTTACTGTGGCAAAGTCACGATGCGAGGAATATGCAGAACGCCGCCTTTATGACCGTGACGGCGTGAACGGTGCAAAATTCTCTCTCATGAACAATTTCAAGGGGTGGAGGGATAAGCCGGAAGAGGATAACTCTGCGGCAACTCTTGCAAAGCTTGATGAAGTTCTCGGAAAGATAGAGGGCGGCTTCTGATGTTTACACAAAAGCAGAAAGAATATTTTCGGAACGCAACTCACAGATGGAATATCAAGGAAGGTGCTACCCGTTCGGGCAAGACGCACATGGACTATTACGTTATCCCGAAGCGCATCAGAAGGGTCGCAGGCAAAGAGGGGCTTATTGTTCTCCTCGGTAACACAAAGGGCACTCTGACCCGGAACATAATCGATCCGCTTCAATCCATGTACGGCACACGGCTTGTATCAAGCATACGCAGCGACAACACCGCTGATCTGTTCGGTGAAAAATGCTACTGTCTGGGTGCGGATAAGGTCTCACAGGTTGATAGGCTCCGAGGTTCTTCCATCTCCTACTGTTACGGCGACGAGGTCGTTACATGGAAT
>JAGAJY010000295.1 GCA_017848125.1 Oscillospiraceae bacterium | reverse complement strand
TTTCATTTTCTGTTCCATTTAATGCAGCCATAACATCACTTGACCTATAAAATGGTACTCCGCTTGACTGCCATTCATCTTTATGAACTCTTGAAGCAGACCTAATTTCAGTTAATTCTGAGAACTTACGCTGTTCCCAAGCATCGGTAAATCCGGCGAATCTGATCTGTGGTGTATTGCTCATAATATGCCCTCCAATACCTTCATCAGATCGGCAAGCTCGTTCTTCGTATCAGCATCGGCAGCGGTCAGCTCGCCCATCTGTGTGATAAGGTCGGTGGCTGCTGTGTCCATTTCTGCGGAAATGTCGGAAAACTCGCTTGCCAGGTCGCTCAGGCTGATCTGTTCTTCTTGTTCAAAAGTATCGACGTAACGAGGGATATTGAGGTTGTAGTCGTTCGCCTTGATCTCCTCATAAGTCGCAAGGTGCGCTTCTTTCTCCACGTCCTGACGGGCTGTGTAAAGCTCGATGATATGGTCGATGTTCTCAGGACTCATGGAGTTCTGCTTCTTGCCCTTGACAAACTGCTGTGAAGCATCAATAAAGAGAATATCACGTCCGTCACGGTTCTTTTTCAGAGCAATGATCGTTGTCGGGATAGAAGTGTTATAGAACAGGTTTGCAGGCAGACCGATAACGGCATAAATAGCACCGCTGTCAATGAGCTTCTGTCTGATCTTGCCCTCGGCAGCACCACGGAACAGAACGCCGTGGGGCAGAATGATAGCCATAGTACCTGTATTTTTCAGATGATAGAAGCCGTGAAGCAGAAATGCGTAGTCTGCTTTGGACTTCGGCGCAAGCACACCATAGTCGGAGAAACGGCTGTCATTCAAAAATCCCGGTGCCGCAGACCACTTTGCGGAGTACGGAGGATTCATCAGCACCATATCGAAATCCGTTTCTTCGTCCGTGGGCCAGTCCGCATCAAGCGTATCAGCATTACGGAGCGTCTGATTTTCGGGATCAACTCCGTGCAGGAACATATTCATTCGGGCGAGGTTGTATGTGGTCGTGCTGAGTTCCTGACCGAAATAGCGGATATAGTCGGGCTTGTGTGAGAACTTTCTTGCGTTCAGAAGCAGAGAACCCGATCCCATAGCAGCATCATACACCAGAAGTCCCTGCTTGTCCTCCTGTCCCTGAATCGCAACACGGGTAAGGATCTGTGAAACTGCCTGCGGTGTATAGAATTCTCCGGCTTTCTTTCCTGTTTCACTTGCAAACTGACCGATAAGGTATTCGTAAGCATCACCGAGAACATCGCCCTCATGGTTCAGCAGGTCGGCTTCATTGATCTTCTTGACTACCTCTGCAACGGTAGCAGACTGCTTCTGCTCACCGGAGCCAAGTCTTGTGGAATAGAGGTCAACATCAGCGAACAGATTTGCAAAGATAGGATCGGACTGCTCCACATGATTGAATGCCTTTTTGAGCATTTCACGCTGAAAAGCGTTCTTGCTTGCCGCTTCTGCAAGTTTAGTATATGTAAGCTCAGGCTCGATAGTATAGTGGTAGCTCTCCTTGATGTCCTCCAGAAGTTCCTCGGCATCTTCGGTGCTGTAAACTTCTTCGTATGCTGCCTGTGCTTCTGCCATAGATTCGGGCTTTTCGTTATTGAGAAGGTCATAAACGTGTGTCAGGAATGTATCGGACAGATACTTATAGAATACGATTCCGAGAAGATAGTTCTTATATTCATTAGCGTCCATTTTACCGCGCAGAATATCTGCACCAGCCCAAAGAACGCTCAAAAGGTCTTTACTGTTTTCGTTTGCAGGCATTATGGTTTCCTCCTATTTTCAGTTCACTCATGCTCAGGTACAGCGTGAGTGATATACATAGATAATTATACCATAATTCCGTCAAAAATACAAGTGGAATTAGACGAAATTTTGAAATTTTCATCAATCAGCAGTTAACCGTTCAGACCAACCTGTGATATATAAATCATACCAACTTTGAACCCACTGGATTCAAAGTTCCCCTAAAACAAAAACGCTGGCGCACCGCCAGCGTTTTCCGTCATTATCTGTTCAAAGCCTTTATCATCTGTAAGGCAAGGTCTGCTTTATCTTCGGGAAGTGTTCTGAATCCTGCCACAAGCTCTTTCTCTGTATCAGTAAGGATAGAAACCTCTCCTTCCTCGTTGAAAAACTCGGCAAGGGTAACGCCCATAGGCGTAAGCAGCTTTTGAAGTGTCTCGATCGTGGGCTGATTGATGCACTTTTCCAAGTCGCTGATATGCCCCTGAGACAAGCCGGACTCCTTGTGAAGTTTATACATACTAAATCCCTTTGCCTTGCGTATCTCTCTTAACCTTGTTCCGTACTCCATTTCTCCGAATCTCCTTTACCGTGTCCTTACTATTATTATAATGCTTTCGTTCGGATTTTATAATTCATAAGCCCCGAACTATTTACTTATCTATTCCGATATAGTATAATAGAAGGTGTGGAGGTGTTGCACTATGAACAAATCAGTCTGCTTTACAGGACACAGAACCATAGCTGAGGATAAAGAAACGCTCTCAGCTCGGCTCTACGCTTTGCTTGAACGCTTCGTGACAGAGCAAAAGGTCACGGACTTTTACACGGGCGGAGCTGTGGGGTGGGACGCTCTCGCTGCCCTGACCGTTCTGAAACTGCGTGAGAACTATACAGAGGTCAAACTGCACCTTGTATTGCCTTGTCCATTTGAGGAGCAGTCTACAAAGTGGAATGAAGCACAGAAAACGGAATATCTGCATATTTTCGGTCTTGCTGACAGCGCAGAACAAGTCTCTGATCGCTATTATAACGGTTGTATGAAAGCAAGAAATGCCCGTCTTGTGGAGCTTGCATCTGATTACTGTATCTGCTACTGGAATCCCAAACACTACCGCAGCGGAACAGGACAGACGGTGCGTATGGCGCAGAAGAAAGGCATTGAGGTCATCAATCTGTTTGAATCTGATTCAAACAGCGTAATATCGCCTGTTGGTGGGTTGACAGATGGCTCAAATAGCGTTATAATAGAATTATCTAATAGATCGGAGGTATCCACAATGCCAAGAAAGAAGAAAACTGAAACCGCACCTGTTGCCGAAGTCAAGGCAGAGGTTGTGACCGAAGCTGTCAAGGAGACTGCTGCAGAAGCTCCGGCTGAAAAGCCTGCAAAGAAGCCTGCCGCAAAGAAAGCTCCTGCTAAGAAAACAGCTACCAAGACTCCTGCGAAAGCTGCTGAGAAGAAAACTACGGCTAAGACCACTACAAAGACCGCAGCTAAGACTACAAGAGCGACTGCTCCCGTTGAGACAGTCAAGGTCCAGTTCGGTGGCGATGAATATGATTTCGCTGAAATAAAGAAGGCAGTTGAAGCCGATTATAAGAGCAAATTCAAGGGCAAGGTCAAGACTATCGAGTTTTACATCAAGCCGGAAGATAAGGCTGTTTACTACGTTATCAACGGTGATTTCTCCGATAAGATTGAGCTTTGATTTGACGGTATTGTAACGGGTGCGACTCGCTCAGGGTTGCTCCCGTTTTTTCGTATACTGGATTGAAAAGCACGGCTGATTGTGGTATAGTAGGTAATTTAATCAATGTGCGAGAACGCTCGCCAAATCGGAATTTATAGGTGATAGTATGGAGAATAATATAATTGGAACTTGTGTAGAATGCGGCAGTGAGTTTCTAAAATCAAAATCTAAAATGGAAGAATTATGTCCAGAATGCGCTTATTGGTTATATGGATATGAAAATTGTAAGCATATTTTCAAAGACGGGAAATGCACAATATGTCTTTGGAACGGAAACAAAAGTGATTATATAAAATCTTTATCAGATAAATTATGATTTAGCATAGCAAATAAGAAAGGAGCGAACCCCATGTGTACTTGGTTCTATGCAGAAAGATCCACGCTGTCACCAATCATCACAAAGGCACAGCAGTTGCCGCTTGCGAATACGATCAGGAACACTATGTCACGTTCGGCGGAAATGTCCGGCAATATCCGTCCTACCGATATGGCAGCGGTGTTTGCTCCGAATAAGCAAGGCAATATGGCGGTGTTCCCGATGATATGGGGCTTCACGGTCGAACAATCATCAAAACCGCTTATCAACTGCCGTATCGAAACAGCGGACCAGAAGCCCGTATGGAAAGACTCTTGGTTCAGGCGGAGATGCGTGATTCCCGCATCTTGGTACTACGAATGGGGCATACCGCCATCTGAGGTCGGCTACCATAACGCAAATGAACAGCGGAACATCAAAAAAGAAAAGTATGCGATACAGCCGGAAGGTTCTGAGATCACATACCTTGCAGGACTGTACCGCTTTGAGGAGCATAGAGGTGTCCAGATACCTATGTTTGCCGTGCTGACAAGAGAATCGGTCGAACCTGTAAGCTCTATCCATGACCGAATGCCCCTTATCCTCGGCAAAGACAGCTTGCGTGAGTGGGTGCGTCCTGACGGTGATCCAGGCAGGATAGCGAAGAAGGCTCTGACGAATATGGTCATGGAAAAAGCGACAGACTATCCTGAGCCGAAGCCGGAGTTTATGAAGATATGATTAAAGGTGAACAATATATGATAGTGAAAGCCAAATACAAAGATTTGCAGGAAATACTGAACTTACAATATCTCGCTTACCAGAGTGAAGCTGAACTGTTTGGCAGCAAAGATATTCCTCCGTTGAAGCAGACCTTAAATGAGGTCATTGAGGAGTTCAATAATGGTATCATATTGAAATTGACAGATGAAAATGGTTCTATTATCGGTTCAGTCCGTGCTACTGAAAAGAACGGAACGGTTTATATCGGAAAACTGATGGTTCACCCTGATCACAGATGCAAAGGATATGGCACAAAACTTCTCTCGGAGATAGAAAACTGCTATCCCGACAAGCGTTTTGAGCTTTTTACAAGTACCAGAAGCGTTGATAATATACGGCTGTATGAAAAAGTGGGATATAAGATCTTTGACCGAAAACCCGTTGATGATGAACTGGTATTCGTGTATATGGAAAAATGTTGTTGACATAACAAAAAACCTTGATATACGAAACGGAGAGCTTAATGTATAAGTTTATAGGAATAATAAAAGCTGATTACAGATATGAATATGAACCACTACCTGATAACGCAAGACTAATGGTGGATAGATCAAAAACGATAGCTATAATTGCTGGATTTCTTGGAATAACAGTTGGATATTCATTACTTCTTGTTAAGCAATATGTGCTAAACAACGGTGAAGCAGTATTAAACAAACCTTTCATATTATTGGGAGCTGTAATTGGTGCTTTGCTGTTACTGCTTCATGAGTTTCTTCATCTAATTCCATATCCTAAGAACAGCACAAAAATATTATCCATTAAAGGCGGTACACCGAGTGCTTTCTGTTCGGCAGCCGTCAGCAAAGGTGCATTTATTGTTTCAAGTCTTTTGCCTGTTTTGCTTGGAATAATTCCTATGATACTGTTTATGTTACTGCCATCAACATATCAGGTGATAAACACACTTCTTTGGACAACGGGAACAATCGGGCTTGCTTCTCCGGCTAATGATTACGCCGATGCTCTTAGATGTTTGATAAACGTACCATCAAAATGCAAAATACAAAGCGGCAATGGTGGATTTTATTATTTTTGAGTGAATATCTAACTTCGATCCCACTGGAGTCAAAGTTCCCCATAAAACAAAAAGGACGGCACAAACCGTCCTTTTTCGTTATCTCTGTATTTCGATATCAAACTTTCCCTCGGAGTTCACCTTGAGCCGCAAGGTCTTGACATACCGATTGCAGAAATTCTCCATTTCCTTCATGGTAGCAGTCACTCTTGTGGCTTCGTAGATCTTGTGGGTAAGGTCCAGAGGGTTCTCACCGACAAGCGAGGGCAAATGCTTTTCAAGCTCCGCAAAGAGAACGGCTCGCTTCATATCTTCCGTTCCTGCGGTGCAGAAATCATCTATTGCACAATAGTAGATGCCGTGCTGTGCGAGGGCGTTCTTGATCGCCGTTCCGCACTTCTCGTATTCGTACATAACGAGAAACTTCGCTTTCGGCAGGCTCTCGATGAGTCCCCAAAAGTCGGAATCACTCGACACAATGATAAAAGATGTGATGCCGTCACGATAGAAGTCCGTGACAACACTCGCTGTCATTCTTACATCGACCAGGGATTTTCTGTCGGTCACACGGTCGATCTCAATATGCTCAACGGGTATCTGTGTGAATTTAGAGAGCCAGTCCCAGCCTGCGGTAGTGTTCGGATCGTCATAGAGCGTTATTTTCTCGATCTTGGCAAGTTCTTCGGGATTTAAGCCTTTCAGCACACTGTACAGCTTGTACGGGTTGGAGTTCTCACAATCGACGGCGATCGCAGTTTTCTCGGCACTGTCGATAAATTTATAAATATTGTTTCGTGTTTCATCGTCTGCGTCCCGATATTTCGTGGAGTCGGTGAAGCTGTCATTATGCTGACCGTAGATAATCTTCAGAAACTTGCGGTCGGAATAGACGATGCTCCCCACATCGGCAGGCTGCCAGTGAATATACATCTGAAACGGGTAATGCTCGATGTTCGCCATGTACTTGGTGAACTCATGCTTCATGACACCGTTCTTGTTGTATTTCGGGACAAAGAACAAGTCTCGGATATACTCCCAATTCAGCCAGTCATAGAACAAACGGGAGCATTTGTCAATGTTTTCATTGATGAGCCTTGTAAACTCCTGCATATACTTCTCAGAGCGTGAGTTTGCCTGAATAATGGTAAATCCCCATTTTTCAAGCTGCTTGATGTTGTCGTGGTCATACCACTCGATGTTATGCAGGTTTTTAAGCTCAAACCGTATCAGGTCATCAGTCTTTTTGAACTTCTGCATCAGTACGGTTCTCAGCTTACATAAATATCGTATAGCAGTAGCATCACGGTCGGCTTTGAGCTTGTCTATCAGCTCGGCACATTCCCCATAGCTTGCGGTGAGTGCCGACATTCGGACACCAATCATATAGGCGATCGTGGTAACTACCTCTTTGGTATCAACGGTCAAGGAAATTCCTCCTATTCATCGTTATTGAATGCAATATGTTTGTCGATGACCGTCATTATCTCGTTAAGCCGATTTTCTCCGATACCTTTGATCTTGCTCAGATCGGCTCGTAAGCTGTCATAATCAATGGGGTGCGTTTCTTCCTCGGCTCTCTGATAACCCTGAGCAAAGACATTCCTCACGAAAGTCTCCATTTCGGCACGGTTCATTGATTTGATCTGCTTGTATAATGCACGGTTTACTAATTCTTCGGTTTCGTTATCCATTGCATTTCACCTCCGATCTGCTCTATATCCTGATTATAGCACAAATGGCGGTATAATGCAATGAAAAGGGTGTGAAAAAGTGTGTAGAGATTGACTTTTTCGGGGCGGTTTGGTATAATAGTGTAAAAGTTGCAATCTGTATTATGCGTGAAGGTGTGAATAATGGCTTTGAATGAGAAAAATTATGAACTTGTAAATGAGTTCATGGAACAGGTATGTAGGCTGGCAAGCCTTAATTCACCTCGTTTATTTATGGATGCTCTTAAAGGATTTACCCGTGACAAAGGAATCGGCGGAGATGGTTGGTGGGTAACTACTGAGTTTTTTGAAGCGGCAACGATGACCGAATCTGATATTGAATACTTAGGTGGCAGGAAGTTTGACGGAGTGGTTTTCGACGAGGCTTTCAATATGAGTGAACCGCCAACTACACTTCTCTCTTATCAAGAATTTTATGATGTTTTATGCGAATATGTTGAGAAAGCAATTAAAGATAAGGACGCATCATTTCAGGACGAAGCAAGAGAATATCTCCATCTATTCAAAGGAAACCATAATCTTAACTAAAAACACAGCTTTATTATTTCATGCAAACACGGATAGACCGTCCTCATCAGACGGCTATCCGTTTCTTATTATTCCACATACCCACAATCCAGCACCCTCAGCTTTGTATGTTCTCCGTCCTGCGGATCAGCAATATCATAGGTGATCGAGCTGCACCTGAGCTGATTGCAAAGCTCTGTGGCTCGTTTCAGAAAGTCGGACGGAATCTCAGCAAGAGAGCCGTCATTTTTGATGAGCTTTACGCCGTTTCTCCGCAAGTCCTCGATGAAGTCCTCACTCGTCATTGTCCTGTTCCTCGGTGGTTTCCGCACCCTCGCTCGTTTCAAGGGTGATCGTGTGAGTATAGATCATGTGGTCGTTCAGGCAGTCCAGGGAGCAGTAGCTCTGATTGGTGTCCTGATGCTTGTAATAGCTCTTGTCCGCCGGAATTTCCTTGTAACAGTTCGCACAAAACATTATTCGTCCCTCCATAAGTAGATCATCGTTTCATTGACGGCTCTCTGCGCCTGCATACGGAGCAGATTGCCGATAGCACCCGACTGGTCGATACGCCCCGACATGACCGCTACCTGATAGTCACGGCTCGACTGCATAAGAAGCTCAGTCTGACGGTTTACTGCGTCCGTGACCTTTGTGTCAAGCTCGTCAAGGTGCTTGTAAATTTCACCCTTGTCCACGATCTCCTGCAAGAGATCGGGCCGCTTTTCCTCGATGTGATGCAGATAGTAGCGAATGTGGTCGGTGTGGAACACATAACGCTCCGTTTTGCCCGTCTTGGGGTTGCGGTGACGAACCGTCTGTGTGTCGGTATCGACTTCCCACACAGGAGCGCCGTTGAATTTTTGTTTGCTGTGAAAAATCATATCATCACTTCCTTTTCCTTGTGAAGTAGTAGGCAGCACCGCCGACTCCTGCGAGAGCTGCCACTCCTGCGATGATCGCAAGCGGATTTGCTCCAGAACGCTCGGAATCGCCCTCAGAAACGCTTGACGGACTGTCGGGGGTATCGTTACCCTCTGCGGAAGAACCGCCCTCAGAAGCCGTTTCCGTTCCTCCTGCGACCTCTCCGATCACTCTCGGACTGTCCTCGCCGTTATCGTTGATCTGATGACCGCCTGTGCTTTCTTCGGGTTCGTCTTTCAGCGTACTGAACGGAGGAAAGGTGTCCACGGTGTCACCGTTGCGGTCGATCATCTGCCAAGTACCGTTCAGGAGCGTGAAGCTGTAAAAGTTATCCTCAGTCTCAATGGTCCAGTTACCGTCGTTATCGTCCTCAAAGTCCCAGCCGCCGATCAGGTCACGGTAGTATCTGCGGTAGCCGTGTGTGACCTCGCCCACATCGGTCCAGTCATATCCGCCTGTTCCGTAGTTATCATCAAGCCACTTGTCAAGCAGATGGTGCTTGTACGATGCTTCGGGATAGTCAAGCCCGTTATCGCCCTTACCGTTCCACATATCCTCCCAAATCTCGGCTTCAATGTAGTCACGGTCAAGGTTATCGGCAGCGTAGGCGGTAAGCCCTGAGCAGAGTGCAAGTGTGGTGCAGAATACCGCTGTGATAAACTTCTTCATGTTAGTTCTCCTCCATATTTTCAAAGTAGAAAGCAAGTGCCTTTTCAATAGTTTCCGTGATTTCCTTCGCCTTGACACCCTCGCTGAAATACTTGGTATAGGTATCATTGCTGATCTTCACGCTCTTGGGCTTCGGCTTCGCTTCGCCGTCCTCTCCGCTGATGATACTCTCAACGGTGTAGCGTTCGATATTGCCCTCATCATCGGCAGATGCACGCAGCATTTTTGCTTTCTTCATGTCGATCTTGCTATCCTCGGCACATTCGGCTACAACTGCCTGTGTATCTTCCGACAGGAAAGAAAGCTCCACTCCTGCACGGATAGCAATATCTCCGCTGTCCACAAGGGCTTTCAGTTCGTCAATCAGCTTGTTGATGCGGATAAGTCGGACAACAGAGCCTTTGCTCACGCCGTACTCCTTACCGACGCTCTCACTTGTGTCTAACTTTGAACCCACTGGATTCAAAGTTGCGGTGTCGGGTTCTGCGGACGGATTTTCAAGGACTGCAAGCTCCCTCAGAATATCATTCCGCTTGCCCTGAGAGAACATTTCGGAATGACGGAGTGCAACAGCGGCAGCTTGTTCACTGATGCGGAGGTTCTCGAACCCACGCTGCATCACATTACTCTCGATCACATACATTTCAGCTTCTTCCTCGGTCAAACCCGTCTTGACGATAGCCGGCACGGTGGGCAGTCCTGCGAGCTTTGATGCATTCCAGCGGTTGTGACCAATCAGTATCTCATAACCGCCCTCGATAGGCTGTACGATGATCGGAGACAGCACACCGTTCTCCTTGATACTGGCGACCATATCCTCAAGGCGTTCGCCCGAATACAGCTCAAACTTGTGGTTGTGATAGGGGTGAAGCTGATCGCACGGTATCTGCTGAATAGCGGTCTGCGGTGCGGAGAGCATTGTTCCCAGGTCAAACTGCGGTGTATTCATCGTTTCATCTTCCTTTCCATATCCGCAAGCTGTTTTCTCAGCTCACGGTTGTCAATATCAAGCTCCATGATACGCTTTTTCAGCTTCTTGATCGAAACATCGGCACGGACGATCATATCTGCAAACCGCAGGAGCGTGTATTTATATCTGCGCTGATTGTAGTGAAATTCGTAGCAGAGCTTTCCTGAGAGCCTGTCACGGCTCTCGGAAAGGCTTGCAAGCACTTCTTTTGAAGTCTCTGCGATGATCTTGCTGTGGTCGGTGCTGAAATACTCGTTCAGCTCACCATCGCCGTGGGGAGTGAAAAGCCACGGCATTTTGTCGGTGTCAAAGGGCTTCATGACTCGTCCTCCTCGTCATCATCTTCATCGGTGCAGTAGTCAAGCCCATTCTGAAGCTGAATGTAGATGCCGGAGTAGCGGTCATGTTCTGCGCCGTCGCTGTTCATCATCGCTTCAAGGAAATACGCCTGAGCTTCTTCACGGTCGTCCCAATCCTGCTTCTTGCCGTAGCAGACGGTAGTGACCTTGCGGTTAGGGTTCATAGCGAGTTCTGACATACTTAACATCTTGAAAGCACCTCCTGTGCCAATTCATCATATTCCTGACCTAACTTGTGACCTGTGAGACAAAGCGGTGTGCCGTTCTCGGAGCTTTTCGCCGCTTCAATGGACTTGCTGATGCTTGTCCTGAACAGCATTTCGCCGTACTTTTCGTTGAGGGTTTCGATAGCCGTCCTGCTGACCTTTGTGCGGTCAACCATTGTTGGCAGCACTCCGATAAGGTTCAGCTTCGGGTTAGTGTTTGCCTTGACAAGCTGTGTGAGCGCTTCAAGGGACTGCAAGCCGTCCATACTGAACTTCTGTGTCTGCACGGGTATCAGCACTCTGTCCGCAGCGGTAAGAGCATTGATAAGGAGCGTTCCGAGGGACGGCAGACAGTCGATCAGCACGAAGTCATACGCTTCGACCACATCTTCCGTAAGTATCCTGCGGAGAATATGCTCCTTAGAGATCATCGTGACCATGAGCGTTTCCGCATTGGCGAGGTTGATGTCGGCGGGAATGTAGTCCACTCCTGCGGTTTCGCTGTGGCGGATCGCTCTCTGAGCTGTGTCTGCGGTCACGGGAGTTCCTGTGTAGAATGACATGATAAGCTGTGTCATGGTCGGGTTGCCGTCCGGCTCGTATTTGAGGTATTCGGAGAGGTTTGCCTGCGGATCAAAGTCGATGAGAAGCACTTTCTTATCGTGTTTCAGGGCAAGGCAGGCTCCGAGGTTGTATGCGGTGGTGGATTTGCCGACACCGCCTTTCTGGTTGCTGATTGCGATGATAGTAGTTTCCATTTTCTTATCCTCCTGTGATTTTCGGCTCAGAACAGCGGATCGTCCTCTGTTCCTGCGTATGGGTTGCCGTTGTCGGTCGGTGCGGTGTTCTCACGCTTCTTACCACCTGAGAAGTGGATCTCCTCGACCTTGACCTCGATAGAAGAACGCTTCTGACCGTCCTTTTCATAGCGGTTGTTGTGGACTGAGCCGACGAGTGTCACCATATCGCCCTTGCCGAACCAATCGACGATCACATCGGCGTTACGGTTCCAGGCGGTGCAGGGGAAGAAGTCTGTCTCGGCAGTCTCATCGCCCTTACGCTTCGGGCGGTCGCAGGCAATGGTGAACTTGCAAAGACGGCTCTCGCCTTTGGTCTGAATTTCAGGATCGGCAGTCATTCTGCCAGCGACTAAGAATTTGTTTAACATAGGATTTACCTTCCTTTCGTGGTTTCGGGTTTCTGTGTTTCTGTTGTGCTTTTATTATACTTGACTTTACACCCAATGTCAAGTATAATTTTCTGCGTTTTGGAATCTTTGTAGGGGCGCAGCAATCAGCACCCCGATTTTCGGTTTTCCCCAGTGTGATTTGACTAAATTTCGGATTATACTTGACTTTGCACCCAACTTTTGATAGAATAGGTGTAAAGACCTATATTCAGGGGGGATAACCTTTGTTTAAGCATAAATGTGAGATGTGCGGACTGGAGTTTGAGACGAACAACACCCGTGCCAAATACTGTATCTATTGCCGTGATAAGGCTCAGGCTGCCCGTAACCGTGCGTATGCGGAGAAGAAGAAGTCCGGCTCTGCTGTTAAGATCGGCAGCGAACAGGTTTGTCCAATCTGCGGTAAGACCTACACCGTGTCCTCCGGCTCTCAGAAGTATTGCAAGGATTGTACTGCAAGCAAGAAGCGGAAGAAATCCGCTCCGAACACGGAGTACCTCAAAGGGCATTACGATTATATCCGTGTCAATGTCCCAAAGGGTGAGCGTGAAAAGATCAAGGCTTATGCGGAGTCTCAGGGTATGAGCGTGAATAAGCTGCTGCTCACGGCTTTGGAGGAGTATCAGAAAAACCATCCTAAGCCAAACGAATAATCAGAATCCATAACAGATGTGCTGTTCCCAAGTACATCTGTTTTTTATTGACATTCTCTTGAATAATGTATATAATAAAGCTAAGTGAGATTTATTATAAAATTCAATTCCACTTAGTTTACATAGAGAAATGCTTTTGGTATACTAATCTCAGGAGGTCAACCATGAACACGTTTGGTGATTATATCAGTCGATTGAGAAACTACTCAAAGATGACACAGGAACAGTTAGCTGAAAAAATGGAAGTTAGTAAAACTACCATACAGAATTGGGAAAGCGGCAGAACAAAGGTGAAGCCGACTCACCTAAAAAGGCTTGCATATCTGTTTAATGTTCCGGAAACATCGCTTATATCCGAGCTGAATCGTGAAAATGATTCGATGAGAGAGGATAATTTCCCATATTTTCTGTTTGAGGAGGATGATGAATTGATTAGTATCATTCACTCACTTCATCTAAACCTTAATCAGCAGGAACTGTTCGGGCTTATCTGCCTTTACTATCCTGATATACTAAAAGACTATGCCGACTGGGAAACAGTTTTCGATGAATCTTTGACCAAAATCCCTTATGACTTTATATGTAAGGTAGGAAGTATTCAATACATGAACCTTGCTGATGGGCTACGGAATCTTCTGAAATATGTTCAACCTGAGTTTCTTTTGAAAGTATTGAAATTATATCCAGAAGAACTATTCGATGTAACTCGTTTTTCTAAGGATTTAGTTATCGAATTCCTTGACAGTGGACACGTCCCACATACTGACTACGATATTGATAATGAATTTGGATTTGATTTTGATATTGATATGAAGAAAGCCTCTATCGTCCTGCCTATCCTTGAAAAAGGCTGTATTCACTTAGCCGATGGAGAACGAAGTGGCGCTCCTTTGAGTAACGATGTTCCGCAAGAAATTATTGACGCTTCATGGTATCCTCATGGTCAAGAATGCTTAGCATTGCACGTTTTGAATGGTCTCAGCAGCATAACAACCGTTCGTTATGATAAAAGTTGTACACCGATAAGGTGGTATCTGGAAATCAACGATTTAGGGTGTAGACTTCTGAGATGGTTTCGAGAAAAGGAGTAGACGAATATGGAAAAATGGTATGAACGTTTTAATGATGCTGGATTTACACTTTATAATGAATCCGGCGAGGCAACTTGTGTTTACATTGTCAGAGACAAAGCTAATAACGTAAATACTACAGATAAATGGATAGATGTTATTTCTCATGCCAATGGGTTTGATCAAATCATTGTTGAACTGTTCCCACGCATTACGCATCCCAAATATACCAATGACACCGAATATAACCGCTACATATGCTGGCACGCTGCACATGATGATATAGCTGAACATAGAGGCAAGGGACATCACGGCAAAAAATACGCCGTACAATGTAAACGAGTTCAAGTAAAAGATGAAAACGGAAAGACTCATTACGACTATAAGGTTACGGGTGTGAGTAAGATTAGATAGCGGTCATCGCATACTCACTCCAAATCCCCATTCTTCTTACGCTTGCGGTCTTGCTGCTGTTCATTGCGTTCCTGACGGAGAAACTCCTCTATGGTACGCTGTGCATCGGCAAGGTCACGCGCCCGCTTATCCGCTTCACGAAACTGCTGATCCTTCAATGAACGCTCTTGTATAAGGGCGTTTATTTTTTTGTCCAGGCTCTCCACGGTCGGGATATGACCGGAGGGGTAAAGTTCCAACACCTTAGTGCGAATTTGCCCGTACTCGGTAAGCTCTGCGCTGTATTCCTTGCGGTACTTCTTTGCAGCACTTCCGCTGAGGGCTTTCAGCTCCTCGCCGTACACTTTCAGCTTGCGGTATTTCCGCAGGACTTTCAGCTTCACCTGCAAGTCCTCGATCTCCGTTTTCATGTTGTTCAGCTCGGAGAGAAGTCCTCGGCTGTGTGCGTATTCCGATATAGCCGCCTGCTTTATCTGATCAGGCTCTACACCATACTCGGCTATTACATTTTTTGCGATACTGGCAAGCTTCATATTGCCACGGTCGATAGCATCCTGAACAAACCTGTTTGGGGCTTTTACCGTCCGTTCTTTTATCTTCGTTCTCGGCACATAGATCCAACCGCCCTGATACTGTGCGATGCGGTTCTTGATCGTTTCAGTCTCATAAAACCACCCAAGCGTTTTCGCTCTGGTCATCTTCGCTCTCGGATTGCGTTCCTTCTGCTCCGCAAGCATAAATTTCAGGTCGATCTTGTGGTCGGGATTATACTCAACAAGCACACCGAAATCGGCGCACTTCCGCAGAAAATCATCGAAGTCCTCGCTCTCCTTTATGACCTGATCTATCGTGAATTTCAGCTTTGCCTTCCACGATAGTCCCTGACGGTTCATATCCCACTCCCAATGGCTCTTACCCTTGCCCATTTCGGGACGCTCGACAACGGAGAGATGGTGCCGCTTGCACACCTCGTCCGACAGGTCACGGAGCTTCTTCCACGCACGGTCTTTGACCTTGCCCTGATTCATATTCGACTCGAATGTTCTGCCGTTTGCTCGGCTCACATTGTTGAAAATACAGTGGAGGTGAATGTGGTCGGTGTCGGTATGGACTGCAAGGAAATACTGATACTCGCCCTTGAGAAATTTCTCACACAATTCCTTGCCGACTTCCAATGCTCGCTCAGGCGTGATCTCGCAAGGTTTGAAGCTCTGGATATAGTGCTGAGAGAGGACGGTGTTCAGTCCCGTTCCACCAGCTCGGACGGCTTCAAAATCCTTGCTTGCCTGTGCAGGATCAGAGCTGCACCCGTATGTGAATATGAGCCTGCCGTTGTCGGTTTTTTCGGGATTGGCGATATAGGCTAACGCTTTAACCTCAGTAGTTTTGATTGCAAAGAGTTTAGTAGTTGCCAAATCTTGTCCTGCCCCTCCTTGATATTCACGATGTCCTCGGCATAGATCTTGTTCGTGCTGTTCACTCTCACGGCTATCTGATTCACATTGTTGGAGATACTGCCAATGAGCTTGTATATCTTGTCGAACTTCTCCTCGTCAAAATGAACGATGTAGCCCTCAAAGATCATCGCCCTGATGAACTCGCTCCGTGACTTCAATCCGCTGTTTCGGAACTTGCGTTCAATGGCTTCGTACTCTGCTTCGGTTAGGCGTATCTGCATATACCGATTGTGGGGTTCGTTCTCTGCTATTTTTATCCTCTCCTTTCTTTTCGGGGTTCAAGGGGTGTCCCTCTTGCAAGCGGTGTATCGGAACATTCAATTTTTCAGAAATTGTAATGCGGAGATACCGTGCTTGCTGGGTTTGAGTCACGCCCTCTGTGCGTGACTTCAATTTGAGCCTGCGGCTCTTGGAAGTTTCCTCTCTCCGTTAGAGGAATTGGAGCTTTGCGACTGCGGCTGAAAAAGCCCCTCACTTATCAAGTACATTTAATAGAAAAACGGGCAAGAAAAGTATGAGAGTTCACAGAAAATTTACATTTCAAAATGCAGAATACTACAACTTACCGAACATAGTGGTGGTATATACCGAACCCGATTGAAGTCGCCTGAGCAATATGATAGAATAATAAAAGAACCTCACCCATCTGAGGGTTCAGAACAGCGAGGTCTGTTGATGATATTCACCCTGTCCAAATAAGAATTTAGGACAGGGCGTTTGATTGTATGCGGAGGTGCTTTCTATGGACCAGGAGAGGATTATATACATACTCGATTATCTGTCAAGATACACTGATGAAAAGAAGTCGGTTTCTATCAAGGAAATTCAAGACCACCTTGCCAATGTCTGTAATCTGACAAGGGTGAATGATGTGACCATTCGCCGTGACCTTGACAGGCTCACCAATGCGGGTAATCACATCGTTAAATATAACCGTGAGCATAATACAGCTTACTACGCACTGATAGATAAAGGCTTCTCGTTCAATGAGATACGCTTCATTGTGGATTCTATCTCCATAAACAAGTTCCTGACTTCAAAGCAAAAACGGCAACTCATCAAGAAGTTTGAGGGTATGTGTTCAGATGCCGAGATCAGACAGCTCATCAGCAGAATCACTCTCAATGAAAAGTGTTCGCCGTCGCTTGATCTGCTCGAAAACTTAGACCTGATACACAGACTGATCGCTGACCGCAGGAAGATAAACTTTGAGTACGGGAAGTACGATACTGACAAGAAGATAAAGTATTACAAGAAGAAGCGTGACCTTCTGCCTGTGAGGGTGGTATATTTCAATGAGCGTATCTACCTGAAATGCTATAACGAAGCAGATGAACGCTGGCGTATCTATCGTGTTGACCGTATGAGGAGTATCGTGGGAGGTGATGTTTCACACACTCGGCTGCCAAAGGAGAAAAAGCCCGAAGGCTTGGTGACTGATATGTTTGAGCCTGAATACTTTGAGTATGTCACGCTCAGAGTGAAACGGTATCTGCTTGACGATATGCTTGAACATTTCGGGGACTATGCTTCAATTTCCCCATACTCTGAAACTGACGAGAGTGTGACAATTACCGTTCATGTTGGTGTCAATCAGAGGTTCTTTCTTTGGGTAATGAGCTACGGTGACGGTATTGAGCTGCTGTCTCCCGTGAAAACTCGCAGTGAGTATCTTGCTGAGGTCAGAAAAATGCTCGGTGCGTATCCAGAGTTTGAAAAAGAAGAAAAAACAGATTGACTTATAGATAGTTCCGTGGTATAATCATAATATAAACTGAATATCGGGAATGATGTTCTCCCACGGGAAACCGAAACCGCTTATCATAAGCTGATGACTTCTGCGTTTTACGCAATAGTTGTCGGCTTTTTTATTTTTATTGGAGGAATTTCTATGCTGTTATCACTTGCGATCATTTTTCTTGTCGGGCTTTCTGCCGCTGCGCTCTTTGAACGGATAGGCTTGCCACGCATCATCGGTATGCTCGCTATTGGAATTCTTGTAAGCCCCTATGTGCTTGATCTTCTCGATCCGAAAATACTCGGTATATCCTCTGAGCTTCGGCAGATAGCCCTCATCATCATACTGATAAAGGCAGGGCTTTCGCTGTATTTGTCTGACCTGAAAAAAGTCGGCAGACCTGCGGTGTTGATGTCCTTTGTGCCTGCCTGCTGTGAGATAGTCGGGTATGTTGTTTTTGCACCTCTCTTGCTTGGGGTAGATCGTATCGAAGCAGCCGTCATGGGGGCAGTGCTGAGTGCGGTGTCTCCTGCGGTGGTCGTACCACGAATGGTAAAGCTCATTGAAGAAAAATGGGGTACCGGGAAGAGCATACCACAGATGATACTTGCCGGAGCGTCCTGCGATGATATTTTCGTGATCGTGCTGTTCTCCACATTTGTAACTATGGCACAGGGCGGCTCGGCAAAGGTCACTGACTTCTTGAATATTCCCATATCCATTGTGATTGGCGTTCTGCTCGGTGCGGTGGTCGGAATCGGGCTGTATCTGCTGTTTGATCGGTCATATCAGCACAAACACAAGATCAGGAACAGCACGAAGGTCATTATCCTGCTTGGTACTGCGTTTCTGCTGATGAGCATTGAATCGCTTGTAAAGCCCTATATTGCATTATCGGGACTGCTTGCTGTTGTGGCTATGGCTTGCGTTGTCAAGCTGAAAACGGACAGCAAAGTATCCTCACGGCTGTCCGAGAAGTTCGGCAAGCTGTGGATAGCTGCTGAGGTCATGCTGTTCATACTTGTGGGTGCGGCGGTAGATGTGCGTTATACCTTGTCGGCAGGCGGAATGGCGGTGCTGATGATATTCATAGCCCTTGCTTTCAGGGCTGTGGGCGTGTGTCTGTGTCTGCTCGGTACGGAGCTGAACGCAAGGGAGCGTATCTTCTGCGTGATAGCCTATCTTCCGAAAGCGACGGTGCAGGCGGCTATCGGCTCGGTGCCGCTGTCGCTTGGTCTGCCATGCGGAAAGATCGTGCTATCGGTGGCGGTGCTTGCGATACTGATCACAGCTCCGCTTGGGGCGATAGGGATCGACAGGAGTTATAAGAAACTATTGATAAAAGAATAGCAGAGCTTGACACTCCTGTTCCGCTGTTGTATAATAATACAAGCGTGTTTTTAGGAGGTCATAGCAATGATAGATGAAGTAATAGCCGGAGCAAAGGTCAAGCTCAGAGAGAAGATAAGTGATAGCGTTCCCGTCGGCAGCATCGCCACGGTCTTATACATCGACGATCTCGACAATGTATTCATAGAATGGGTGAGCAATGGTAGGCTGACCTCGTTCTCCAAAAAGAATTTCAAGAGCCTGTTTGAAACGGCATAATTGCAATGAGAAGCCCTCAGCGATGAGGGTTTCTTTTATACAGAACATCAAATTTCAAAAAACATATTGACAAATCTCAATCTGTGTGCTATAATATAGAAAATCATCAATATGAGGTGAGCAAATGGAACTGACAAACAAGCAGATCACCGTAATTTTCAAGGCTCTGTGCGATGAGAACAGGGTGCAGATATTCAGGCTTCTGCAAAACGGCGAGAAATGTGCCTGCAAGCTGCTTGAAGCAATGCAGTGTACCCAACCTACGCTTTCGCATCACATGAAGATACTCTGCGACAGTGGTCTTGTGAACGGCAGAAAAGAGGGCAAGTGGATGTACTACTCCATTTCTGCGGAAGGTATGGAAGAAGCCGTGAAAGCTCTGCGTGAGCTGACAAAAGTGTCTGACAGCGGAGAATGCTGCTGTAAATAAAATGTCCGTGGTACCTCGGAATTTTTATTTGCAGTATGTATAGATAAATTCAAATATATTTATTGGAGGTAAACTATGAAACACACAGAAATTGCAAGTGAGCTTTTCTCAAAGCGGTATTACTGCTCTCAGGCGGTGCTTGCGGCATTTGCCGAGGAGCTTGGAATGACGAAGGAACAGGCATTGAAAGTCGGCGCTTGCTTCGGCGGCGGTATGTGCAAGGCTGAGGTCTGCGGAGCGTGTACGGGTGCGCTTATGGCTTTAGGGCTAAAATACGGTATGTGCGAAGACGGTGACTTAGAAAGCAAAGAGAGAGCAAACAGCTATGCCGTGCGTTTTCTTGATGAATTTGCGAAACAAAACGGCTCTTATATCTGCCGTGAGCTGCTTGACTGCGATATTTCCACTGATGAGGGCAAGGCTTATGCAAGGGCAAATGGTTTGTATGCAACAGAATGTCCGAAGATGATAGAGAGTGCCGTGCTGATCGCAGAAAAGCTGATAAACGAATAATTCTGCCGTATGAAAAATACGGCTTTTTATCCCGTAAATAAATCGACTGATTTCAATTTATCTATGGAAGGCGGTGCTTTATGGGAATTTGGGACTTCATACAAGACGAGATTCTCGGTATGAAATGGCTGAACAGGCTTATCGGCTCGTTGCTGAATGCCTGCGGTCTTGATACAAGCGAAAAAATCGGCGGAAGTGTGCAGTTTTTCATCTATGATGTGATCAAGATCATGGTGCTGCTCGGAGTGCTGATATTCCTTATATCCTACATTCAGAGCTACTTTCCGCCTGAGAGGACAAAGAAGATACTCGGACGGTTTCACGGCATCGGTGCGAACTGCATTGCCGCCTTGCTTGGTACGGTCACACCGTTCTGCTCATGCTCATCAATACCGCTGTTTATGGGATTTACAAGTGCAGGACTGCCGCTTGGTGTGACATTCTCGTTCCTTATTTCATCGCCAATGGTTGACCTCGGCTCTCTTATTCTTCTGATGAGCATATTCGGCTGGAAGGTCGCTGTGGTTTATGTGATCGTCGGGCTTGTGATCGCAGTCGCCGGCGGTACGCTGATCGAAAAGCTGCACCTTGAAAGTGAGGTCGAGGAGTTTATCCGCAACGGCAAGAGCATTGACACTCCGCAGAACGAGCTGACAAAGCGTGACAGGCTGAAATACTCATGGGAACAGGTCACGGGAACGGTAAAAAAGGTCTTTCCCTATGTCATAGTTGGTGTAGGTATCGGTGCAGTTATCCATAACTGGATACCCGAAGAATGGGTGATAAAGCTGCTCGGTACTGGCAATCCGTTCGGCGTTATCATTGCCACGATATGCGGAATACCGATGTATGCAGATATATTCGGGTGTATCCCCATTGCAGAAGCACTCGTCGCAAAGGGCGCAAAACTCGGCGTTGTTCTTGCATTTATGATGGGCGTTATCACGCTGTCGCTGCCGTCGATGATCATGCTGAAAAAAGCGATCAAACCGAAGCTGCTTGGCATATTCATTGCTATATGTTCAGTCGGAATTATCCTTGTCGGATATTTCTTCAATATCATTCAAAACTATATCATTTAGGAGGAATATATCATGTCACTGTTTGGAAAGAAAAAAGAAGAAGCAAAAGCTGAAACATCCTGCTGCTGCGGAGGTTCAAAGTCTGCAAGTGAGGTCACATCGACCTGTTGTGGAGAAAAGGTCAATGGTATCTGCTGTATCAAAGTCCTCGGTTCGGGCTGTAAAGCCTGTCATCAGCTTTATGACAACACTCTGAAAGCTGTGGAGGGTATGGGTATCGAGGTCGAGTATGTCACCGATCTGCAAAAGATCATGGAGTACGGTGCAATGTCAATGCCTGCACTTGTGATAAATGAAAAGGTCGTATCGGTGGGTAGGGTTTTGAAGCCTTCGGAGATCTCAGCTATGATAAGCGATATAACGGATAAGTCGGAGTGTATATGATGAATAAACCAAAGGTCGCATTTATCTGTGTGCATAATTCATGTCGCAGCCAGATCGCAGAAGCACTCGGCAAGCACCTTGCAGGAGATGTTTTTGAGAGCTATTCGGCAGGAACGGAAACAAAACCGCAGATCAACCAGGATGCAGTCCGTCTTATGAAGAAGCTCTACGGCATCGACATGGAGCAGACACAATACAGCAAGCTCGTCAGCGATATTTCCACGCCGGATATTGCGATCTCTATGGGCTGCGATGTCGGCTGTCCGTTTATTGGCAGACCGTTTGACGATGATTGGGGCTTGCTTGATCCGACGGGTAAAGATGATGCGGAGTTTCAGCGTGTGATTTCTCAGATTGAAGAAAACATATTGAGATTGTTACAACAAATATCAGAACTTTGAATCCAATGGAATCAAAGTCGGGTGTGAGCTGTTGCTACTGGCAACGGCTCATTTTCTTTTCTGCTGATTGACCTTTTGACCGCACTATGGTATAATTATC
>JAGAJY010000294.1 GCA_017848125.1 Oscillospiraceae bacterium | reverse complement strand
TTGTGTCTGACAGGGCACTTGTTTCTTGCTATCAACTTTCTCAAATGAGAAGGACTGACGTTATTACAGGGGTATGAAAAATAAACTGTGTAAACGGAATTAATCCACCAAAAGATGACAATACTAAAACTGCAGCTAAATTAAGCAACGCTGAGGAGCGACCTTACGCAAGCTGTGGAATAAAACGGTGAAGAACAGCAGCAGAAATGTTGCTGTTCTTCTTACTTTACCAGATATTCCCAAAAGCAGGTAAACCTCGGAAGCACGAGGGCAGAGCCCTCGTCAGCCGTCAGGCTGCCAATCTATCCTCAAAGAAAATAGCAAACTGAGAATAGGCAAGTCCCCAGTCACGAACGGGCATTGTCCATTTCTTGGTGATCTCCGTAACGCTCATATAAATGACCTTGCGTATAGAATTATCAGTTGGAAATACAGCCTTTGATTTGGTGAATTTTCTTATCATCAAGCTCAACTGCAATAATATAACTTACTATCTTTTCAGCTTCCATTATATTTACAGTAATATTTCTGATTGTAGTGTCAATATCCATTGTTGCCCTCATCTGAAGTCCCACAAGCGAAGCAACAAGCATACCGCCTTTCAAAACAAATTTATCATTATATTGTGATATGGAAACTCTTTCAAGAAATCTCTCCATAAAATAATTTCTGAGATAAATCTGTGCTTTACGGCTGTCACTTCCCGAAAGGTTTTTCACTTTATCCTTTAACAGTCTTGACGTTTTTATCATATCATACCCTTTACATCACCACAAATAAGATATGTTTTATCCCCGACTGTAACATGAGCAAATTCCACGCCCTTACGATCGGGGGCGGCTGCATTTATACACTAATCCGCCTGTTGAAAAATGATTTTACAAGTCTTGAACAGGCTATGGTTTCAGACTTGGGAGCTATTCTGAAATTATGCGGTATGCACAGAAATACTGACAGATCCCATTTTTTTTCGTCGTATGTGCTTACAGGCATAAGATGACCGATACCGTGACAAAGCACAGCATCCTCACCGTTGGATTTGAATTTATAATAGCCGACTGTCGGCTCTCCATGATACATTTTATTCCACACCTAACGCTTTAAATACAGCATCCTCTGCACTATTATAGAATATTATCTGAAAACTACCGAGAAGTTCCGGCGGAACATGGACAAAATCCGAAGCACACATCATAGGCAGCAATACTTTCTTTGCACCGCTATCAAGGCATACCTGTAATGTATCTGCCAAATTATCTACTCTCATAAGAGTACCGCTTATACTTATTTCACCAAGAACTGCAAGCGAACTTAAAACAGGCTTTCCAAGCGCTGCTGAAGATAATGCTATCAATGTCGGCAAGGCAAGTGTTGATGTCATTCCTATACCCTGAAGATCCTGATAATTTATAATATAATCCATATTAACAGTACTAATTGCATTGCTGATTTTACTGCCATTGACCTTAAGGTAATTAAAAGCAGTATTTGACGCTTCTTTAGCTTCACGATCTGAGCCAAGTCCTGTTTTATCAAAGCTGCCTTTACCTGCAAGAACCTGTGTTTCAAGTCTGAACGCACCTATCATTCCGGATTTTCCTCTTGAAACAGTATAAACCTGCCCGGGATTACATATTCCTTCAGGAATAAGCTTTCCGCCTGTTTGCTCCGGAACAGATACATAATGTTCTTCAAATGTTTCGTTATCGATATATGAGAAATTTATATCATAAAATTCCATTCCTCCCAGCTTTTTCAGCTGTTCTTTTACACGGCGGCGCATTTCAAGAGATATTCTGAGTATTTCTTCTATATCTTCCTTAGTATAATTTCCATCTGGAAAAATAAGCTTAATAAATCCTCCGACCATTTTTCTTACAGCAATAGTATCTCTCTGATTAAGATTTCTTCCCAGCTTGTAATATTTATCAATGGCATCACCAAACTGTTCCTTACGGAGTTCACGCATAAATTCAGCAAAATAATCGGTTATAAATCCATACTCGCCGGTAAAATGCTCCGGACGGAATTTGGGTATCTCCCACCCCGGAATGTAGCAATGTATTCTATCCAGAAAAGCTGTATCCTGTCCCATTTCAGGCGGAAATGGATCAAATAAACTTGACGTTTTAAGCAGAACATCAACACTTTGATTTATATTTCCCACAAAGACCATTGATGCCGAAGCTGATTTTTCCTCTTTACCTCGTGCAAATGAGCCTGAAGCCATATAATCCTTCATTATCTGTATTCCGTCTTTGTCCTTGAACTTTATTCCCGCAACCTCATCAAATGCAACACAATCCCATAGTCCGACAAGTCCTATACTTTTTTGTGACATATTATAAAAAAGATTTGCAACTGTAGTTTGTCCGCCCGATACAAGAATACTGTTAGGCGATATTTCTTTATAAAGGTGAGATTTACCCGTGCTTCTCGGACCAAGTTCGCATAGATTAAAATTATTTTCTGCAAGGGGAAGCATTCTTGCAAGAAGCAGCCACTTTTCACGATATGAAAGCTTATCAGGCTCCATACCTACAGAACGAAGCATAACGTTTATCCATTCATCCTTTGTAAACGCCTTTCTTCCATTCTTCAATTCTGCTATATCTATATGCGGCATCTGAATAGGAGTAAGCTTATTTATCGTTATAGGCGGTATGGCTTTATCATGTTCATCATACATATATTCAAGCTGAACGATACACCATATTCCGCCGCAAAGCAATCTGTCATACATTGTGGTATAGCTGTCGGGAACAGGTACTTCGCCTATACCAAGATTTGAAAACTCGGCTTCAAAGTAATCCTTTTTCATATTAAGCTTTACTGTCACCTTATCAATAATAGTATGACTTCCTCTCTGTCTGAGCAGAGATAATATTTTTTGTGCTTCATCGGGTCTCACGAAATTATCAGTTAATATATTTTTAACTGTTTTTATTCCCTCTGCAATAGTTTCTTCATCATCAGAGCTGCAATATTGACCAAGCAGAAATTCAAGCACATATACAGGAACATTTGCGCCTTCCTTTATGGAAAGAGTCAGATCCTTACGCACAATTTTCCCATCAAAATTCTCACGAAGCTTTCTGTAAAGCTCCTCATTGGAATTTAACATATCCTCCACTGTTTCATCTCCTTAAATATTAAATCCGAAGTCACCTGAAAATGCAATATCAACCGTAAACGGCTTTCTCATTATTTCCAGTCCCGATCTTGTATCCTTTATTATTAAATAATACTTGTCGGCAGCGCTGTATGTTTTATTTACAAATGAGAATCTCAACCTGAACATACGCTTCTGTGAATCTGTATCGGTATTATCTGCAATGCAGATATGCTCATTGGAAATCTTGTCACCGTTTTCAGCTTCAAAGCAGACGCTGTATTCTGTTGCCTTTACAATATCGCTGACAGGCTGGCTCTGAATAAAATCAAGTCTTGTAACAAGGTTTGTGATCTTACTCTGCAATGTAACAAGAGTGATCTGTGCAAAGGTCGTTTCTACCTTGCTCTTTTCCGTCTTTACATCAATAAGCGGAATAATCATTTCCTGCGGAGAACAGCCTCCGTGGACATAATTCACACCGCCGCCCTGTGATTTGAATACATCGGAACTGATAGGGTATGAAACTGTTCTTACGTCAATCGAGGAATATATCTTATCCATTCCGATACCGCCTACACCTTCAGCATTTACAGCTGTATTCGTGATAGCATATCGTCTGCCTATATAAGCGGAGGACTTTGAAATGTTGTCAATCTTACTGCCCTCGTTAATATTATCTCGCTTGTACATAAAGCCATGATCTGCTGTAATAATAAATCTTGTTACATTAGCAGAGGTAAGCTTACGGATAATATCAGCTATTTCGTTTACAGCTTCATTGCAGGTGATGAAAATATCATCTCGTGCCGTTGCAGCTTCACCTGTGTTGTCGATTTTATTATGATAGATGTAAATTACCTCTTTACCCTTTGTGAAAGCCGCCTTTTCATCATAATTCATTCTCTTGACAACATCAAACTGTATACATTCTCCTGCCTGATTTGCTTTTTTCAGCACCTTATCTCGTGCAGCTGTACTGTCACAAGACATACCGTCAAGTGTAACAGAATAATCTTCCTTTATCTCGTATGAACTATACGGCAGAAGCGCTGCCATACCAAAGCTTGTAACAGACGGCAGTACTGACTGCATTGCAGACAGCGTAACCTTACACTTTTCATCTGCCATAAGCTTTTCGTAAAGAGATACGCCCACCTCATAACGCATAGCGTCTGAAATGATAACTACTACACGCTCCTTGATATTTCCTACTGTATCAGCATAAAAATCAAGCTGTTTCGGAAGTGTACTGTCACCCTCTGCATCACTGAATGTTCTTGTCCAGTTAAGAGTAATGTTTGTAAGATAATCGTTAGTATAAATATTCTCTACAAGCTGACGGAGCTTTTCAAAGCAGCTGTTGTCCTCAATTTTATCAAAGCTGAAATAAAAGTTGCGATAACTCATATCCATCTTATATCCGCTGTCGCAGTATTTGCTGACAAGACTCCTGATGTCAGAAGCATTGCTGTATCTGCTGTTGGATATGATATAAAACGCATTTTTAAGCATCGTATATTCGTTTGCAAATCCTGCTCCGAAATGCTTCTTTATACGCAGGTCGCATATTTCGGGAATAGTCTGTCCGTCAACAACCGCTCCCGTGTCCTCGGCTTCAAGGCGTTCTGTTATGTACCTGATAATTGCTGTATCAATGCCCTTGAAGGCACTGCTGTCAATATACGCATTTACAGACAGCGAATCAATAAGCTTTCCGATATTCATTCCGCTATAAACAATACCTGACAGCTCATCAAACTTCTCACTGTAAACGCTGTTGTTCATCATATTATCAACAAAAGCAAGTATGCTGCCTGTCTTTGATGTTATAAACGGCTCAAATGCTTTTGGCAGGTCATCGTGTACTGTTCTTGAAAAATAGCTGACAAAAAGTGTTGCCACAAGCTTTTTCAGAGCAGGCGTCTGCTCGGTATATCCGAAATATTCGGCAATTTTCTCCCAGAACTCATCAAGCACATTATAGCTTTCAAATTCTTTAAGATACTTGCTGTCCTCAAGTTCACCGCTGAGAATTATTCTTACAACTTCCTCAAATGACAATACGCCGACTTTACATACAACACTCATCACGCCTGTGTAAATGCTGTCATCTGTATATCTTTCAATGCCAAGCTCACGGAAAGCGTCCACTCTCTTGTTGTTTCCGAAGAATTTTTCACACTTTTTAACAGCAGGTCTGCACTCAGGACCGATACCAAGCTCGGAACATATCTGCGAAAGCCTGTCCATATGGAAAAATCTTGAATACAGCTGTATATCCTCAAGGTGATTATCCTTAACATCAGGTTTGGGAAATGGTGCATACACAAGATAATTTCCCTGCGGATCAACCTTTTCAAGCTGATATTTTACATAAAACTGATTTGTGTAAATATATCCCCCGTGTCTTTTATCCTCGGCACGTTCAAGCTTTAGCATCTTTGCATTTTCAAGTTCTATACCATCAACATCATCGGCAAAACCGCCGTCATCGTCGTACCAGAATATGACGTGACGTTCATCACCTGAAAATGCTTCTTTTAACAATTCCGTTGCTTTTTTTATGCCTAATTCAGCCATAGTAAATTCCTCTTAAATCAGATTTTTGCAAGAACACCAAGATTCTTACCCTCGGTGCTTGTCTGAACCTTTTCATAGTTCACCTTTACACCGTCATCAAGGTCAATGTTTATACGCATATTGGCAAGGTGAGCCATTGATATGTCATAATCCCTTGTTTCTTTAAGCTGCTTTGCAAGCTTTTCCTTTGCCTTTGTCGCAGCAGTAACCTCTCTGCCGTCGGTGCTGTTTTCAATAGTGTCCTGCATACGGTCGATCTCGCTCTGATATACCTTCTGTACCTTGTGGAGATATTCAACACGGACATTACCTATCGTGTCAGCGTTCCACCTGTGCATATACACAAGTGCCTTGAAACCGTTCTGCTTGCCGCTGTCAAAAAGCCAGTAGATAGGACGCTTCTGATATGTCTTGATATGATCCTTAATGAAGTCGGAAAGGAAATAGTTTCTGATAACCTCACGGCTTGTCTTACCCTTGTTTCCGAGAGCGTCGGCAATAAAGTTCAGATTTTCTTCCAGTGTTTCCTCGCCGTAAACTACCTTGATAAACTCACAGAAACGGCTGACAATATCCTCGTTGTTGAAATACAGCTCATCTGTGATAATAAGGCAGTTGTCCTTATCGGGAACAAAGGTTGTGTACTTGCTGTCGTCCCATTCACCGCCTGCATAAGCAAGTCCGTCAACATTAAGTGAATATCTGCCGAACATACAGCCTACCGCATAGGAAATAAGGCTCTTTATCTCACGCTGTAAATCTGCCTTTCTTACGGTTACGTCCTTATCCTCTACTTCGGGGGTAAGCTCGTCCTGCAAGCCGTAAATGTCTATGAAAATGCGGTTGAGTTCTTCTTCGTTTTGTTTCAGCTTGTTGAAACGTTCGTCACAAGCATCGCTCCAAATTTCAAATGCCGATTTAAGTCTATATGCTTTAGGAACGCCCTTTTCTTCTAATTTAAAGGAAGTATCAGTTTTTTCAACACCGATTACAGAATCAGGCATATTTTCACAGTCGCCTAAACCGCTATATAATGAAATACCATAATTTAGTAACGGATGCCTCTTAAAATCCCAGCTTGTTTCAAAGCTGTCCCAGTCGGTTTTGGAGAGGGTGATGTTAATATCAACCATCTCACTTACAATTTGTTCTTTTTCTTTGTTTATTAAAATCGCAAGATTTCCCATATCGCTAATTTGTTTATTAAGTGTAGGATTTAATATGTCCAACATAAATTGTGCTATTGATGAGTTTAAAAATCCAAGAACATATTTTAAAACTATCTTATCTTCGTTATAACAAATCGCCGCTGCGTCATCAAACAAATAACCTCCATCGCAATACCTTGCAGAAAATGTTCCAGAGGTTATTTTAGACCAAGTTAATGAATTTTTAAAATTGTAGTTTGTGTTTTGAGGTCTTGATAATAATTTTCCACTACTATCCCTATAATTTCTAATTTCAAAACCATCGTGATACCAATTTATCACATATTCGTTATTACCGTACCATCTATTATATTCTCCGCCTTTATTATGCGGATACCATTTTTGTTCTAACGTGTTGCATTCCTCGTTGCTTGAGCAAGTAAAACAAATATTATTTATAGCTACCTCAAACCAAAATTTTAAAAATCTGTTATTATCTGAAGTCGCTAATCCTTTTCTTGCTTCACATACTTCACCTAAACAACAACCATTCTCAAACGCCCTTATAAAATTCTCACTAACCCAATAAGCAACCGGCGAACCGGGAATTTTTGAGAAGTTTTCCTGCTTGGCTGTATGACGATTGTTTCCGCTTAAAAACAGTTCTTTCTTTTCATTTTCGCCTGCAATATCTACAAGCCTTGCATAAGTGCCCTTGTAATCATTGATGTGAGAATTGCGGTTTACAAAAGCAGTTGTCTGAACGACCTCACCGCCGATTTCGTCAAATGCTCTCGCACCGAGATGTGCCATATTTATTGTTGTTTTGTGCATAAGCTTTGCACGGAGCTTTTCATAGCTTGAAAGAAACATAAATGCGTGCTGTGTTATCATCGCATAATAGCCGTTTTTCTTTGCAAGCTCACCGCAACGCTCAATAAATACAGCAAAAAGATCGGATTTGCTGTCAGGATAATTATCTTTAACAAATTCAGACAGCTTTGCACTCATACCGCTGCCGCCCATATACGGAGGATTGGTGCAAACCACATCATACTTCTGGGAAAGTATCTTGTATATTGTCATCATTCGTTCTAAGACAGACAAATCCATATCAAAAACGCCATTAAAATCGTCAAGTGCTTCATCGAGCCCCTCTATTTCAGAAATAGGTGTAAGCGAACCATATGTATCGCAGTTTATAAACTGCTCTGCCAACTCTTTTAGTGCACCGTCAACGCCTGCATTAACAACTCGGCTGAAATTCTGAAAATGTCCGATATTTGGCTTTATTCCACGATTAAAGAAACGACGATCATACTGTCTTGCTTTCATCATAAGTGCAAAATATGCAAGCTGATAAGCACGCTGATCTATTTCAAGACCGTAGAGATTTTTCTGTATGATAAGCTGTGCAGCGTCACGCTCGCTATAACCGCAGCTTGCATAGATCTGCATAAGCACATCAAAAGCATATACAAGGATATGTCCGCTGCCCATACAAGGGTCAATGAACTTGATTTCTTCAGGGTTTCTGTCTGATGAAAGCTCCTCACGCATAGCCGCCAGCTTTTCGGCAACCTCAGGCTCCTGCTCTGCTTCGGGAAGATAATATTTCCACCCCATTTTTTCTTTCAGCTCATCACTGCCCACTGACCACTTTTCACTATAAATTCTGCCGAGAGAATTTTCAACCATATAGCGTACTATCCAGTCAGGAGTAAAAAGCTGTGTTGCAGCAGGAATGTTTTCCTTTGTGATTTTCACATTCTTTTTAAGTGCAGCAAAAACAGCGTCCTTAGGCTCGGTGTTGTAATACTGATACAGCCAGCCGATAATTTCAACCTGACCAACAGAATTACCTGTATTTTCATCTATTTTATTAATATTGAAATCATCTTCGGGAATATCATGCACAAGATGATATATAATACCGTCCTTATCAGTATATGATACGTTTAATACGTATTCTGTATAATCACTTTTTGTTTCAAAAAGACCGGGGAAAACAGTGCCAAGCTTATTGCATTGCTTAATCAGATACATTTTAAAAAGTTTATCAGCTATATCATTAAAGTCACCAATATAATCAGCCATTTTATATGCTGTCAGGAGTTCATTTTCTTCCGTTGTTAATGAAAAGTAATCACCCGCATCACCGGGATAGGTAAGAATATCAGGTTCAAGCTTATCTTTATATGGTTCAGCACTGGATAAAATTCGCACACCTGACGGGAGATAGTCATTTACCTCCATAAAACGAATAGCAATAAGTCTGTTGAACCAGGTATATGCAATTTCTTCGACAGTATTGTTAAAGCCGTTCTCGTTTACCTTTGCGGCAAGCTCGTTACGGTAGATTATATCCTTACCCTTTACTTCCGCAGGTGTAGCTGTGCCTATATCGTAAAATTTAAGGTCGGCTGTTGACTGCGGAAGTGCTTCAGCAATACCCTTTTCTGTAATTCCGATAAGGCTCATACGATAGCTGACAGTTTCAATCAGTTTTCTTCTTGCCCACACGGAAAAATTCTTTATCTGTGGCTTGTTCATTTATATCATTCCTTATCTAACTTTTGTATCAAAATAAACTGTTCTTGTCTTTACAGACTTGACAATAAATTTTCTGACACCAAATTTATCGTTCTCGACACCTGCATAGGCATTTTCATACTCTGTTATTATTTCGGACATTGCTTTACGTGCATTTTCTTCGGTGATGAATTCTCCGTCATTATCCTGTGACAAATATTCCTTCATAAATTTTGCTACGCTTGTGGAAGATGCTTTTTTCATAACTTCCCCTCCTATTAAAATTCAATATTAATTACAGTATCTTCTTCGAGTGCCTGCATAAGCTTCTTTTCAAGTTCGCTTACATATCTCTTTACATCAGCTTCACTTTCAAGCTGCCAGGAAAGAGATGTATTGATTGTCTTTATGCTGATATTCTTACGCTTCTTTACAACAGGCTTTGGCGGCTCATGCACTGTCGGTGCTGTTTCGCCTGTTCCCTGACCTGCTGTTGCAGGTGTAACTGTTGGATTTGGTGCAGGCGGTGTCTGCTCTGCAATAATTTTTGCTTCAAGTGCGTCAATATCGTTTATGCAACGGATTTTCAAGGTGTCTGCTTCGTCAATTATTCCGCGCAGTTCGGGAATATTATGACAGCTTTCCACTTTTTCACGCAGCTCATCAAATATTTTAATGAACTTATCTACTAACTTATCCTTGCAAAGCTTACCGTCAAGCACTTCAAATACTCTATCACGAGCTTCTTTTACCGCTGTCCTGACAGGCTCGGCTCTCTCATCAAGCAATGCAACATAAGCTGTTCTGAATTCGTCAATAAATCCTGTAAGCTTGTGAATATTTCCGTAAGGCTTAGGATTTTTTACGATTTCTCTTATCTGCTTTGCAATGCTTTCTATGTTGTCATCTACGATATATGATTTACCTGCATCAAATGTATGGAGAATTTTTATACTTTCATCAAAAATTCTGACCTGCTCACCTGCAAAGAATTTCTTGACAGGCTCATAATCCTCAGCAAAATCAAGAAGATCATCAAGCATTTTCGGTACATCATTATAGAATTCCTGCGTAAATTCATATCCAAGCACTTCACGCATATACTTTCTGCCGCCTGTGACAATATCCTTTCCGGGATAGCGATTGCTGCTGTATCTCATTTCGATTTTAGCAAGCTCTTCGTCACAGTCTTTTGCATATCGTCTGAAATCACGCATAATAGCGTCTTCGTCATCATTTGAATATGCAACACCGAAAACATTCTTGATTATGTCCTTGACATCCTTCTTTTTCTTTTCGCTAACCTTTTCACGACGGTCTGTCATAAGCTTGTCGATATATTCCTTACGAATCAGATATCTTACAATTTCCTTCGGATCTTTGTTGTTCAGGGAAATATTCTCACTATTTATAAACATAAAGATATCGCCGTTTTTGAAAAGCTTTGCAACAAGCCACTGAATATCAGCTTCAACAAAACCGTATGGTGCTTTTATAAAACGTTCTGTCAGCGTTTTCATTGAAGTTTTTGTATGTTTATCGGTATTTCTGCCGATATATTCAAGCATATCGTTAAGTGCAAGCTTATTTGGTAAGGACTGTGTTCCTGCAATGATCATCTGAGTATCTTTTGATGTTATAACGTTAAGAATATCATTTTCATTTGTTGGCGTATCAATATATGCCAGCTTATGATAAATTGTAGAAACCAGCTTTCCGAGTGCTTCGTTTATCCTTGAACCTATTTCCTTTGCATTAGTTGCAACAGGCTCACCGTTAGCATAAATAACTGCATGGGAAAGCGCTTCTTCAAGATAAATCTTTGAATTTTCTTTTCTTTGACGCAGTTCTGTCTGCTTCTGTATTTTTATAAGCTCAAAATTAACTACTGAAGCTGAACCTGTCATAAGGAATTTTTCGATCTGTTTTGCTCTTATGATCTCATCAATAAAGCTTCTGTCATCAGGAAGAACGACAAGAACTGCTCTGTCTTGTGTTGAACTGATACGGAGCGTTGCATCATCTCTGCTTTCATCACCTGCCGGTGTAATGAATTTTACTGTTATATCGTGATTCTGATTTGTGCGAAGCATCTTATCGTCAACCACCTGATTGAAACGGAAATTATATCTGCCGTTTAAATGATTGCAGCGATATTTATCCTCCGAATAAATTCCCTGAAATATAAGGGAAGATATTTCTGCGGTAATTTCAGTAGGCTCAACAGGCTGCTGTGATATTGATTTGTTGATTTCCTGTTCCTCATTGGTAAGGAACACATAGTTTTCACCGTTTTTCTGTACAAGCATCTGATTTACAAGTACATTGAGTGCAGCTTCTACTTTTTTCTGCAATCCCATTCTTTCTTCGTCAAGGTGTTCAACCATAAGGCTTGCGATATTTTCCGGATAAGATTTCACCTCATTAACATACTTAATGAGTAAAAGGGTTTTTAGTACATTTACTGCAAAACAGTTTTCTTCTTTATCCGGATTGATATGATCATTGCCCCATGCCTTAGTTATTACCGAAGAATATGTGTGGTCCAGGTATCTTTCAAGTGCATCATAAAACATATACAAAGGAATAACTCTGCCGGGTTCATTCTCACTCAGTCTTACTGCAGATTCCTT
Organism: Oscillospiraceae bacterium; assembly: GCA_017848125.1. Classification (GTDB taxonomy): domain Bacteria; phylum Bacillota; class Clostridia; order Oscillospirales; family Ruminococcaceae; genus Huintestinicola. The sequence continues at coordinate 6,229 of JAGAJY010000294.1, read as the reverse complement.
GAATATAGCAAGCATAGAACGCTCACCGTCAGAAAGATGCTTGAGAGAGGTACTGTATGTACGGACAGCTGTAAGTATTCTGCTTAAAAGATTGAAATGATATGGTATAAACGGATATACCTCGGCAAAATCTTCACGATCAGAGTACAGCTTCATTTCTGCACATTCTCTGAAATCAATGATATTCTTTATTCCCGTATCCTTTTCATCAAACAGAACCCGAAGGGTTTCACTTCCTGTATCATTCTTTTTAAGAATACGCTTTTTGATGACCTCGTCAGCATTTGCGGATGAAAGAGATAGTCTTGTGTCAAAACGTCCCTGAATTTTAGAGAAGTTCTGATTTGTTTTTGTAACAGAATCAATATCCTGCTGGCTTGTTACGATTACCCAAACCTTACCACGGCAAGCTGTACCAAGATTTTCCGTAACTGTCTGCAAATTGAGCATAAGATCATTATTATCACCAATATACTGACCGATTTCATCTACAAGGAATACGACGTGATGATTTTTAGGCTTTTTGTCTATATATTTTTTTACAAGCTCTGCAAATTTTTTAACGTCAATAGAATATGGCTCTGCAATTTTTTCACAGATATTTCTTGCAGCTTCTTCTGTCATTACACCCATATCAACAAGAACTTCTACAACCTCATCCTGAATATAGTCGAAATCATCTCTTGATTCCACCCATGAGCTGCCGTTTATTTCTTCAAATTTTTCTTTAAATTCATCGTACCTGTTTTCCTCTGTAAGACGTCTTTCAAGATCAGCTACAAGAGGAATAGCCCCACAGAATCCTTGCATTTCATTGAACACCTTGAGAAACACATATCCGATAGCTTCTTTATTGCTCTTGCCTGTCATTTCACTTCTTGAATCAATATTATACAGAATTACATCTGTAGATGTTTCTGCTGCAAGCTTCATATCAGCCATTACCATACTATCCTGAATCTTGTTGTCATCTTCAAAATACTGTAGTGCTGTTTTGCCACCGTAGCTTTTACCATCAAGAATGTATGAAAGCATTTTAAGAAAATGCGATTTACCGCTACCAAAGAAGCCTGAAATCCATACTCCCATAGCGTCGGTATTGCCTGTTATACCTTTCTTGTAATTGGAAAAGAACGTTGTAAAATGCTTATTAAGCTCTTTAGTAACTACATATTCCTCAAGCTCTTGCTTGACATCCTCTGTTGCGTCTTGCTCGACCTTTACAACACCCTTGATTGTACGATTAATATCCTTTTCAAACAACTGACTGATTTTCATTACTTACTCCTCCGATTATGCAAGCCTGAACGCTCTATAATAGTTATCATCTTTAATTTCCGAAAAAAGTATAAGCTCCTGTCCCGTGAATTTACCCGGATAAAACATTACAATAGGGATATCATCGCTTACAGGATGCAGATTATTTAAAATACTGTGTGCTCTGACAATAGGATAGCTTTTACCGACTCCTGTTATGAAAATAATTGATTTCTCAGGTGTATTTTCATTTATATACTTTATTATCTGATTATCGGGTGCTGTCAGACGCAATGTATTACCTATGGCTTTTGCTACTCTGTCAAGACCCTTTGTCTTTTCAAATTCAAAGTTTTTTTGAAGAAATCCTTTTTCATCTAACAGCTTAATAATTATATCATAAAGATCAAATACAACGATCTGTCTTTCAGACTCTGAGTTGTTATATTTATTGACTATAAAATCAATACGTTCTCTTACAAAAAGCTCATGTTCTGCAGGATAATCAAAAATGTAGTAACCTGTTTCATTTCCAAGACCTTTATTGTTCATGAATGACGGCTTTTTCATTTCTTCTTCTGCTATTTTAAATCTTTCTTCAAGAACATTCATTTCAATTCACTCCTGTTATAGCTTTAAGAACCGCTATTGCGTTATTATCTGCCAGATACATTTCAAGGGCAGTATCTACTAACGGAGGTGTAATAGTTTTCACTGTTTTATTTCCGTCTTTTTCCGTAATAAGTCCTGCCTCTGTCAAAAAATTCATATATGTTGATTTAAGATGTTTTACAGTTGATTCTTTCCATAAAGCAATTTCATCAGACTGTGCTTCTTTTTTTACAAAAAAAACTCCTACATCTGTAGTTCTTAATTCACTATCGCCAAGAATTACTTTATCCCGATATACTTCATATACAAATTCAAAAATCAAACGATCAAGTTTCATAATACAAATCAAATTTATAAGTTTCTGAGTTGATACATCAGCATCAACAAATATTTTTTTCAGCTTATCATCCATGGCATTCACACGCTTTATAATATATCCATACATACGTTTTGCACGATATGAATTAACTGCGCCAAACCAATTTTCATTAACACATAAGGCTTTGATTTGTTCATCTGTCTTGCCCTCTGCATAAGCAATTACTATTTTTTTAAATTCTATAAACCAAAAGGATTGCGACATCAATCCTGCACTATATTCTCCCATTATAACAAAACCTCGCTTTTAGTCATTATGCAACAAAAACCCATAATAAATTATATCATATTTGTAATTATATGTCAACCTTTCTTTCAAAATCAAAAAAATTTATCTATAAACGACATATAAACTATTCTATAAGGCTATGTCACCTTTAATGTCTGTTATATGCTAAAGTTTTTCCAATTTATGCCGATATATATGATAGAAAAGTCTATTTTGTATCGGAGGGAATTAGGTGTGGCAACATTAAAAGATATAGAGAATATGCTTAAAGATTTGACAAAAAATGAATTGAGGAAGTTGCTCAAAAGAGTAGATAAAGAGTTATCAGGGCATCCATCCGATTTAAAGGCTTTATTAACGGCAAAGCGTTATTCTAATAATCACTGTCATTGTACTCTTTGTGGTAGTCTTAATGTTAAGAAGGACGGGCATCGAAAGGATAAGTATAACACACAGAAATATTATTGCAATGATTGCAAACATTACTTTACAATAACCACAAACTCTATTGTATCGGGTACACGAAAAGACCTTACAACTTGGCAGAAGTACATTAACTGTATGATGAATGGTTTTACTGTTCGTCAGTCGGCTGATGAATGTGGTATTCATAAGAATACTGCATTCCGTTGGAGGCATAAAATTCTTGACGCTCTTACAAATATGATGAACGAAGTAGAACTTGATGGTATCGTAGAAGCTGACGAAACATATTTCAAGCAGTCTTTCAAGGGTAATCATAAGAAAAGCAAGACCTTTGTAATGCCTCGTAAACGCCATTCAAGAGGTGGAAAGTCAAAAAAGCGTGGACTTTCAAGGGATAAAGTATGCGTCCCTTGTGCTGTGAATAAGGACGGACTATCTGTTGGAAAACCTGCAACACTTGGAAAACCTACTGTATCAGCAATGCACAAGGTTTTTGACGGAAGAATAACAAGCAGTGCTATCCTTTGTACTGACGGAGAAAAGGCATATCAAAAGTTTTCAAAGGATAACAAGATAGAACTTGTGCAAATAGCGGGTGGCAAGGGTAAAAAAGGTGCATATCACATTCAACATATTAACAACTATCATAGTCGGCTAAAAGACTTCATAAAAAAGTTTAATGGAGTTTCTACCAAGTATTTAGGTAACTATATTGTATGGCATAACTTCGTTAATTTTGCTCACGATAGTCGAGAGAATAAAGAAGAAATTATGTTGAACTATGCTATAAACTATCCTATGACAGAAACAAATGTAATGATACCTAATCGTCCTGCTACACCGTAATTATATGGTATATTTAAACTGGTATAGCTGTTTTAATTTAGATAATATGCCGAAATTATAGTTGTTTTGAAATATTTTCGCTTTTTGAATTGTTTTATATATAGAAACTAATCAATTATTCACTTATTTATTATGGAGGTTTTACAATGAGAAATTTTACTAAGAGAGTAGCCGCATTATTTGCTGCAATAACGGTTATTGCAGTGTGTCCTTTATCTGCTGAAGCATCTACTTTAAAGACCGAAGATGGTGTTAAGTATATTCAGTATGATAATGGAGAAACCAAGCCTTATACTGGTTGGACAAAAAAATCAGAAAAGCGTTACTATTACAAAAATGGCATTATGAAAAAGAGCTGTTGGCTTAAATCTAACGGAAAGCGTACATATTTCCTTAGAAAAGATGGTTCAATGGCAATAGGGAAAGTGACAATTTCAGGGATTGAATATGAATTTGACATCACGGGACATTTAATTACAGATGAAATGGGTATATCAATAAATACTTCTAATATAACATCAGAGGGGATGACGATTGAAATCATATTTGAAAGACCTGTAAAAGACAGCGTTACTTCTCTTATTACTGCGGATGGGAAATATAAAAGTGTAGCCTGCGAAGAGTACTATACATTAGAACAATACACATCAAAAGGGTGGATGGCAGTTCCTTTCATCACAGATGAAGCGGAATGGGATGATTTGGCTTATGAATTAAACGGTTGTGATAGCTATACATTTAATGTTAAATGGGATAATATTTATGGCACTCTTGAAAATGGACAGTACCGTTTATGTAAGAAAATTTATTACAATAATGACGAAGGAGATTGGGTCAATAAAGTGTATTACGGGTATTTTACAGTATAATATTGCACTTAAATAATTAAAAATATAAGGGCGGACCGCAAATAACGGTCTACCCTATATTTGAGTGGTGTAAACAGACATTAAAGGTGACATAGCCTTCTATAAATAATTCTCTTAAAATATTATACCAAATAACCTGTGTAAAAGTCTGGACAGGTGATAATATCATATATAAGGAAATATAAGTCAGGTTTATACAAAATAATAAATCCGCCTGATATTAAATCAAACGGATTTGTCTTGTTATTTTTCAATGCACATCTTATACATAAAACATAAATGTTATGACCTTACCCATTTACTTCACCTCCCCAAACGTGATCTTAGCAATTTCAGCTATCCACTTCTCAACACAGTCGTTATACTCTTTCTTAACATAGAAGTCAGCCATAGCTTCATCATACTGCTCTGTTTCATTTTCATCAGCATCATCGGGAAGTTCAGGCTTGTCGTATTCCTCGGAAAAATCAAGATAGTCCCTGCGTTCTCTGAGATAGCCGTAAAATGCTGTGCTTATGCCCTTTGCATAGTTCTCGTTTCCATTATCATATTCATCTATGATACGCTCCCTGATAGCCGAACAAGTCATATCAAACTGATTGCTGTCAAGCTCGTCCATAACTGTTGCAAACGATGAACGTGCCACATCTTCCCACTCCTGATATCCTTCCTCAATGTCACAGGCATAGCCAATGTCCTCAAGGATAACTTCTACTCTCTCATAGCTTTCATCTGAAATTCTAAACATAATCATTCCTCCATTTTTTGTTGATGTTCCACCGGAACATTTATTATATTTTATCGAAATCGGGATATTCGCCCACGCAGCCTAAAGCAGAAAGAACTTCATAGATACCCATTGCATATCCGTAATCTTGGTCTGCCATTCTGCGTTTGTATTCGGGGAGAGCGTTAAACTCAAACGGAGGATATTCCGACCTCTTTTTATGAAACACCATATCCTTTTTGAGTTTTTCCACACGCTCCTTTTCACGCTTAGTCATTGCTGTCCTCCTTTCCTGCATTAAGCCTTTTCAGCATTTTCATAACCGCAACCCTTTCCTCTGCGGTCATAGGTTTACGCTGTTTCTTTGGCTCTCTGCGTTCCTCAAAAGCTCTGACTGCCTTTTCACGGATACGCTGTTCACGATTCTCACGGTCAGCGATAATCTCCGCCTTTTTAATAAGGATAGTCCTTGCTATCACAAGCTCACCGTTTATCTTATTCATCATCGTCCACCCTACACATCATCATTCTACAAAGTAACTACTGTTACCGAGCCGCAAATTACGTGTCCATCACATAACTTTCCGACGATATTGCAGCGGGGCTTCCCCGCCTTTACGGTCATATTCACGGTATATTCTGCTGATCGCATTGACAAGAATTTCCTCTGCGAAATCATTGAATGTCATTTCAGATTTAGGATCATCCACCCTTTTAAGTAGTCTGAGCTTGTTGAAATTTCTGTCAGACATTCTGAACTCAAATTTTACTGACATAATATCCATTCCTTTCTTTGAACGATGTTCCACCGGAACATCTGCTGTTTTCTTGTTTGTGTTTTCCTTACATTTCACATTATACTACTTACGCAAGTAGTTTTCAATA
>JAGAJY010000021.1 GCA_017848125.1 Oscillospiraceae bacterium | reverse complement strand
TGCCCTGCCGTATCGTTATCAACACAAAGAGTAACGGGTATATTCTTTTCAAGAAGCTTTTCCACAACATTCGGTTTGAGTCCTGCCATAGCAACAAACTTGCAGTCGGTCACATCAGGGTGTAATGACATAAAACTCATAAGGTCGATTGAGCTTTCAAAAACATAGGCTTTCTGCGGATTTCCCTTGTCAAAATCAAAATAGCTTTCCGTTGTACCGGGTGCAACTCCCTTATAGTTTTTCAGCTTGGAATTAACATCATTCTCAACTGCATTACGATCAATATTGCTGTTCCTTATTTCTGCAATCGTTCCGCAAATAACGTTATAATCCTTGCTTTCGACAACGATATTTGCATTTTTCTCATATACATATCCTGCAAATTTCAAGTCCGTATCTTTCAGCCTTTGGTCAACAAGCTCCGCTATATACGGCTCTGTCGGTATGACCTTTCGGTCACAAAGCTCCGAATAGGGCGTATTTCCTACAATATATCTCTTTCCGCTCGTTCCGTGTATCTCAGCACCGCAAGGCTTTCCGTTTTCCCTGTGAAGAAAAACAGCATTTCCCTTAGTGTCCTGAAACAGAACTCCTGCACGGATAAAAGCATTTACCACATCGGGATTTATGTATCTTGTTTTGGTAAGATAACTGTACGCTCTCCTGTTGTCCCCTGCCTTTTCGGGCATTATAAATTCAGGCTTTGGTTCTGGTCTGGGAGGAATATAACGCTGTGTGGGTGTATATTCTGTTTTATTTTCAATTCTTCCTTCACCTCTGCCCTGTTCTCCGTCAAGTGCTGCCTGTACAGCTTCTTTAAACGGCATATTCATAACTTTCATCAGACAGCATACCAGACCTATGCCGCCTACCTGCTGTGAGTGAACATAAAATGGATTCGGTACTGCTGTATCCTTAACATAAAAACCGCCGAATCCTGCAATATGGGTTTCGGAGCGTATCTGCTTGCAGTTATACCCCTGCGAACGGAAATATTCGGATATGCTTCTCTCATTTGCTCGTCTTATCTGTTCTTCCGTGTAAAACATTATCTTGCCCCCTCTCCCTTTTTCATTGCAGTTTCCATATTCTTTACTTTTTCAGCAACCTTTTCTACCGCCTTTTCTGCCCATTCCTTCATAGCTGTTACCTTTTCTGCAAAGGAATTGACAGTCGGCTGAACATCTGTTGTATAATAAGGCAGTCCTTTCGGGAGAATACTGTCAATGAACTCATCGGGATATTCTTCCTCCTGCGATACCGTATCATTTTCCTTTTCAAAATCATTCATATCATTTTCGAGAATATTAAGCTCGGCTTTTCTTTCGGAAAATTCCTCTGTCTTATCTGCGATCAGATCCGCAAGTACAGATATATCAGGCTGTTCCTCTGAAATTTGTACCGAATAGGTGCGGAGTGCATCTACAATATCCGCAAGTCCCTCTGTGGGATTTTCAAAACTGTCGGAGATCATCTCTTTTATACCCTTAACCACATCGGTATCCTCAATTCCCTCTGCCTTTACGAAAACCTCAGCCGTTTTCATAGCAAGATAGGAAACAAAGTTCTGTTCATCGGCACAAACCACCTTGTTTCTGCCCGTTTCCTTTGCGGTATAGGCTGCGGCATCTGCTGTCTTGTATGCTTTATCAAAAAGCTCCTCCGCATTTTCCTTTGTAAACGGAACATCAGGCTTCATTTCGTGTATTCCTATTGAAATACTTACCGAAACTTCGTGTACCCCTCTGTCCTTGCCCTCTACAACATTTACGATACCGGCAACATTCTGTCGGAGAGTTTCTGCCATATCAATAGCCTGTTCGGGTGTGTCCGTAATGAGAATAGTGACCATTTCCTCGCCGCCTATCCTGAGACAGCTGCTTGCACCCTCCTTTGCAATATCCTTTATTGCATCGGCTGTGCTTTGGAGAATAATATCTCCTGCGGTATGTCCGTATGTATCGTTTACCGATTTGAAGTGGTCAATATCACTCATAAGGATATTAACGCTTTTTCCCTCTGACATTGCCTTAACAACAGTATTTACAAGATACTCGTCAAGTCCCTGTCGGTTATACATCTGCGTAAGGCGGTCGGTGATCCTGCCCTGATGCTCATATTCCTTTAAAAGACCAAGCTGCATACCGCCTACAAGTGAGCCTCCTTTTGCAAACACACGGTCAATGTTATACTGATTTTCATCGTCCATTTTCTCAGCAACAACCACACCGAGAGATCTTCCGTTTTCAGCCACAAGAGGGATATATGTTTTTTCACCGTTTACGCTTATCTTCTGACTGTCGAAAATATCTTTAAGCGTTTTGTTTTCCTCGCTTGACTGCCAGCTTCGTCCCTCGTCCTCGGAGAAAAACTTTTTGCTTGCACTGTCCATACAGTAAAATGTTGCATTTTCGCTCCCTGTTATATGTTTTGCAACACTTTCGGTTTCCATCATTACCTCCTCAACGGTCTGACATTCCGTAAGTGCGGCAATAAAGCGGTTTATGACATTGATCTCATTTTTAAATTCAATATCATTGTTTTTCAGCTCGTTTACTTCTTCACGGAGAGAAACATTTTCCTTTTCAAGAAATTCAAGCCGTCTGAAAATCTCATCAAGGTCGATCTTTTTGTTTTCAGCCATTGTTTTATTCCTCCCCTGTTATATAAGGAAGCAGTCTGAATTAAAGGTGTATTCTTCTCGTCTGCTGCCTTTTGTTATCCTGTCCTGAACATCATCTATTGCCTTTTGAAGCGTGGGAACAATTTCCGCAAAACGGTCAAAATCCTGCTTTCGGATTATTGTCCATTCTGCATCTGTGCCGTATTCCTCACGTTCCTCATCAAGTGTCGGATAAGCACCCTCCGTATTTGAAAAATACTTTTCAAAAAAGTCCTTGCTGTGCTGTTTGCCGTCTGTGCCGTAAATATTTATAACTGCTGTTTCAAGCGTTTCACGAATTAACACTCTCATTCTTTTTGTCCTCCTGTACCGAAGCTTCTCTTTCCTCTTTGAATTTTGCCTGTTGTTCCTTAATATCCATCTGCCCCTTTGCATAGGATTTCAGCTCGCTTAACTTCTGGAGCATTTTATTTCCGTTTTTCTTCAGCGAATACTGCTCCTCGATCATTCGCCTTGCATACTCACGGTCTTTTTCTGCAATTTTCGCCATTTCAGCATCGGGAACAACAATACAGTCACCTTTTTTCTGTATAAGCTTTGAACGTGACCACTCCATTACCGTTGTCCACACATTGTTGTAATCAAAGGGGATCTTACGGAATTTGTCATTATCAAGCAGATGCTTTTTATTCTTTGCCTTATCATACAGATACACAAATTTCTTACCGCAAAAAGTAACCTCGATAACTGTTTGGTCTGTCACTTTGTTCTGAGAAATAAACTTATTCATAGCCATATCAATGAGAACATCATCGTTAAACTGTACATTATCCTTAATATCATCATTCAGGTCGATCTCAGCGGTAACATCGTACTTTTCATCAATGACGATCCTCTTGTCAAGGTATTTTGTTGTACCGTAATCAAACCAGTTTACGTCATTTACACAGATATTCCGTTTTCTTGCTATTGCAGATACCGTAAGCTTCATTTTGAAATTGTGTACATATTGTTCAAATGCATCGGAAAAGTTTTCATCAAAGGGAATACCCTCAGATTTGGCATAGCTTATAAACTCAACTGCATAAGGTCTGCCGTATATTTTCTGAATGTAGTATGTATTCACAAGATTCAGCAGAAAAGGCATATCGGGGAGTGTATTCTCCGATTCCTTTTTTTCGTTAAGTTCCTTGTCTATACTGCTTTGGCTTATTTCACCGATATATCTTTCCCTTACCAGAACAGATACTTTTTCATTTTGGTAAATTCCCATTACCTCGCCTACGTTTGCAAGCAATGTGAAAAATC
>JAGAJY010000293.1 GCA_017848125.1 Oscillospiraceae bacterium | reverse complement strand
GTGCCTGTCAGATGGTTTACTACAGTATTTTTTCTTATGGGATTGGGATTTATTACATTTAAGATAGTCAAGGGGGCTGCATAATGGATTTTTTTGAGTTTATCGGTGAAAATCTTTCCGAGCTCCTGGACAGTTTTCTTGATTTGTTTCCACAAAGCCCGATAGTATATCTGCAAAGAAACCAGGAAATCAGTAAAATCATATCATATATCAATTGGTTCTGCCCTGTTTATCTGTGGATTTCGATTCTTGAAAATTGGCTTGTAGCTATATTGGTATGGTATGCTTGTCAAATCGCCCTTAGATGGATTAAAGCAATTGAATGAAGACGAACGGCGGAAACCGAGCTTGCGAGGAGGCTCCGCCGCTTCGGCTCATTCAATTGCTAAGAGTTGGAGGTTAAAAAATGAAAAATATACAAAAATCTATCCGAATGTCCCAGGAAGTCTATGAATATATAGCCGCCTTTGACGGTAAGAACTTCAATGATAAGTTTGAAAACTGTCTGATGTATTGTATGCGGCAAAATACGATTATTCGAAGAAACAAAATACAGCTTGAAAAACAGATGTATGAACTGCAGGACAAGATAGCAGAGTACAGAAATATTGTTACAAGCCTGGAACGTATTCAGACTTATGTTAATTTTGCCTGTGATTTTGTATCACAAAATGAATGAGCTGCGGCTCCGATGGGCGTGCCTGGCTAAGTGAAATGTAATACAAATTGAAAAACGGGGAAGTGTTTCCCTGTTACCCCCGTACAGTAACACGGGGGTACTACGTACAAGGGGCGGTTATAGTGAGTAATAACAAGATAATATATGACTGGATAACATTCACATCAAAGATTCACAGCGTAAATGATATTATTTCATTCCTGGGGCTTGATGATGTTTCTTTCATTCCGCTTGAAAAGGGAATGAACGGTTATCCGCAATGTCTTCACTTCGGCGGTATATCTATCTGTTACGGCGGTAGGGCTGATATGGGTGTATGCTGCTGTATGAGCGGACAAGGCTGCAGGAGCTTCGAGAGCTACGGCAACGGGGATTATGATAGTCTTTTTGCGTGTATTCTTGAAAACTACAGCGAGGACGGCGATAAAAGGCAGATGAATCTGTCCCGACTTGATATTGCTTATGATGATTTTGACGGGCTTCTTGATATTTTAACCATCTTTCAAGAAACAATGTGTAATGGTTATAATGTATCTACAGGGAAATTAAATCAAGGTAATTTTGTTTCTCGTTTTGCAGATTATGATGTTAATATAGGCTCAAAAGGTCTTTGTTGTTATTATGGTTCAAAGTCTTCGGACGTTAGGGTCAGAATATATGACAAGAGAGTAGAGCAAAACCGCTATGACCTGGAGCATTGGGTCAGATGTGAGATACAGCTCCGAGGAGCTAACGCTATAGGCTTCACAAAGCTTGACGGGGATATCTGTGCAAACTATTTCGGCGTGCTGAATAATTATCTGCGTTTTGTTGAGCCGTCAGACACCGACAGCAATAAACGCCGCTGGAAGACTGCGGAATGGTGGGATAAGTTTCTTGAATCCTATGACAGTGTAAGCATTTTCGCTCGTCCTGGTGTTGAATATAATATAATGTCGCTTGACCGCTATGTATTCGGACAGTGTGCAGGAGCTGTGAAAACAGCTGTCGATATACTCGGCGTGTCTAAGTTCTTCCAACAGCTCCGTAAGAGCGTGAACGGTCGTGACCTTAATCCGAAGTATAAAGACTTAAAGAATCAATACGGAACATCTTCCGACGGTATTCTTGAATATCTATCGGAAAGGGGAGCGCTTTAAATGGCAACTCTGAAACAGCGTGAGCTGTGGTTCTGTTATGTGGTTAATCACCGACAGCACTTAGAGAACGATATTAGACAGCTGCAGACTAATCTAAGATACAGAAAAGTCGATGCGGTTGACTGCCTGGAGCTTGCTCTCGCTATTGAGCGGCTCAACTGCTTCAATGAATATTGCAGGCATACAAATGAGATATTTAAAATTATGTCGGGAAATGAATTACAAAAAGCTGATTCAGACGGGTGAGCTGCGGCTTCTCGCTGATGAAATGTAATACAAATGTGGAGGTGATTTATATGATTGTAAAGGTGCGTAAAGTTCGTGCAAGGTATCTGACTGCGAAATGGGCTGCTGTTGGCGGCAGCTCCAAGGCGTGGGAATGGTTTAATGTGGATTGGCTTCCGTTTTGAAAGGAGAAAAGAAAATGACATTGAAAGAGCTTTTAAATGTGGTTGATAATGATGTGAATATTACTGTATATTCATATGATGATTGTCTGACGGGTGGAACTCCTGCGGAACTGCGGTGCAATTCATATTGTAGTAGGTATTTTGATAATCTCGTTACATCTATCAATCCGTCAGGGAGGGATAGAATGAACGTTATTATCTCTATGGCGTATTCATACTAATTTCGCATAATAAAAGTTAATCAGCCGTTGAGCCTTGCCCCAGGTTCAGCGGTTATTTTATGCACATCTTTTCCGACAAAAGCCGTGTACATCTTTGCGGAGTTCGTGCCATACGTAACAGCTCCAATACTTCCGAGAGGGCTCGGACTGTTCGGCTCTGAGTGCCTTAATAATTGGGCTTGATTCGGTTTCCGTCCCCCTGTTACAAGCAGAGTTTGCAGGCTGTTCACGGAAGCACCTTGACAGCTGACAGGGGCTTGCGTATAATCAATAGTTCGGGGACTGCCCCCTACATCGTTTAATGCGGAGAAAAACGGCGTGCCGAAAGTAACAGCCCCTAATAAATAGCCTTACCGTGTAATATGTAACAGTTCCCAGCAAAGCCCCCTTGCCGTTTTTGGGGAGCATTAAACCAGGACACCGACAAAGCAATAGTTTTGCACATATCACAAGAACCCCGACACAGCAGTGTCACACCTGGGGGCTGTCCCCTTAACTGCCAAAAATGCAAGCCCCCGAAGCTGTCAAGGTGGAGTCCGTGAACAGGCTGAAAAGTCTGCGCCCGGGGAGAAGCAGAGCAACAGCCCCCCGGGCACTCAGATCCGAACAGGCAGAGCCACCCCGGGAAGTAGCGGACGCCCCTCTTGGCTTGCGAACACAGTGAGCAAGCAAAGGGGGGCGAAGCATTACGGGGAATCCGAAAAGGACAGAACACCGCAAAGATGTACCTTTGCGGAAAAGATGTGTCCGTAAATAGTCAGCGTGTTTTAGTTAAATTTAGACTTTTCAAGTCTTGCTTTCAGCTCCTGTGTGAGCTTCTCATATTCCAGGCTGTCAATAGTCATTGCTTCGGATTCCATAGTTTTCCGAGCGGTCTTTAAATTCTCCTGTGAGTATTTCAGCTTAGCCTTGTCACTCCATTTTTTATTAAGCTCTTTTTCCTTTTTCTGCCGTTCCTTGACAAGCTTTTTCAGCTGTTCGCCTTGTGTGTTCTTATTTCCGAATCCGAATAAATTCATTTTCTACGCCCCTTTAAAATAATTATACTGCCCCTCTTTCGTCTGCGGATTCTTCAATCTGCTGACGGTAGAGGGTTTTTATAGTTCCGATAATTTCGCCTTTTCTGAGGTCTGACAGCTCACGGTACATTCTGACAAGCTCGGCTTCGTCCTTGGGTAAGTCTGTTTTGCTCATTCCTCGCTTATCCTTGGAACGTCCTGCAATGTAGTCTAACGATACGTTGTAGAAGTTTGCAAATTCAATTATTTTGCTGAATGGCATTTCACGAGTACCGTTTTCGTACAATCCGTATTGCTGTCGGGTTATATTTAATAATTCTGCTGTGTCTTTTTGTCTATGGTCTTTATCTTCTCTTATGTCTTTGAATCTTTGGTAATAACTCACAAGAATATCACACCTTTTTTGTTTTTTTATTAGATTATAACACAATCATTCAAATAAATGCTTGACAAGCATTTAAATATGTGCTAACATTTGGCTATGGCATTCATATGAATGCTCAAACACAAGGCAAGTGAATAAAACCCCTTGACGGTTAGGCGGTCAAACCGTACCCCCTGTATAAAGCAGGGGAGAGCTGAAACGGTTGAGCCTGCCAACTGCAACAGGCAAAAATTTAATATCCAGGGGGAATAATATGGATTATTCAAAAAACGAAACGGCAAAGCTTGTAGATGTGATAATTGAACTTGTCACCCGATTGCAAGCGGAACAGGCAGAAGCAAAAGCGTATTTACAACGCTGTAACCGCATTGAAAGGGAGCTTGAAAAAGTCCTATCTAAGCAGAACGGCGGTGATTCGGGTGACTAATTTTATTGAAATCATAGAAGTTGTTATCTGTGTTATAGGTTTTAACTTTGGTTTAGAAACAATCAGAAAAACTATTAACTCATTAACATTTGAACTTTTGGAAGAAAATGAATCCCTTAAAATCGACATTGAATCACTCAAAAAGGAGCTTGCAGAGCTTCGCCCAGAGCCGAAAGGCGGTGACGGTGAATAATGGATATGCAAACCTTTCAGCAGTTCCAGCGGTTACCGTATGAAAGCAAGGTTGCCCACGCTTCGCAGATGGCAAGAGATTTTTATAATACAATAACGTCACCTGTGGGAGAATATAACGGAGACTGTCACGTTTCTGTAGGCGGTCTTGACAGTATAACGCTTTTGTGTTTTCTCCGCAGTATCGGAATTGATGTTCCTGCTATATCGGTTTCAGTCCTTGAAGATAAAGG
>JAGAJY010000292.1 GCA_017848125.1 Oscillospiraceae bacterium | reverse complement strand
GTAAATTTACAACTCGGTGGGCGAAAATAATTTTATTCCCTTCACTCATTGCCATTTTTAAGCCGTTTTTATAGCCTGTTTTGAAAAAGTTTCATCAAACTTTCACATTTGCAGGGATTTATATCAGCACTTGATTTTTTCGCATTAGGCATTCTGCTTGCAAGAACCAGACTGTAAAAGCCAGATTCATTGACTATAGTTGTACCACGCCGACCAAAACTCGACGACGTTTTGTCGTTGAGCCATATATCTTTTGAAAATCGGTATTTTTTCTTGCATTTATCGTTTTGGTATAAATGTTCCTCTAATATTCAAGCCGAAAAATAAGGCTGATGGCAACCTTAAAAATAGCCCTCTACTTTTAAAGGTAAAAAATCAGGCAAATGTTAACCGCAGAAAATCCCTCTAATTTTATACGCCGAAAAAATTGAAGGCTGTTAACCTCAGCGCATAAAAAAGCACCGTTCCGATACAGATTTACTGTACCTTCTCGGTGCTGAAATTGCTGTTATATTCGGTTGTGCAATAAGGGAAATGTCATAAGAGGATAATAACCTGTAAAGCCTTATAAATCCACAGATTGCGCCTTGACAAAATTTTCCGCAAACCCCGTTTTTGTTGGTTTGTCAATGATGTGAGACAAATTAAATCAAAAAACTTGACCGTAATTAAGGAAAGCCTTGATGTAATCAGAAGGCGACTTCCAGTTAAGCGGACGCATAGGGAAATTGTTGTATTTTCTGCTGTGAACAGCTAATTGCTTTTTGAAATCATCAAATGAATAGAATTTGTGGGTAGCGTAAAAGTATTCATTATCTTTGCGATGAGAACGTTCAACTTTACCGTTATGCCGAGGAGTATACGGTTTTATGAGCTTGTGCCTTATGCCACGCTGTTTGAGAAGCTTCTCAAACAGCGTGGGCGTCGGCTTTTCAGAACTGCCAAGCCGCTTGGTGAACTCAGCTCCGTTGTCAGTCTGGACGCACTCTACTTTGAACTTGAACGCCTTGAGCATATGCTCGAGGAATACTGCCGAGCTGTATGAGCTGTGCTCCTCAAAGGCTTCGAGATAGCGAAAACGGGAGTATTCATCTATGGCAGTGTATTGATAGAACTTGCGCCCCTCGGACTTAGCGTCACCAACTATGCAGACATCAGGAACGTATTTTACGTCTATCTGAACTCGCTGTCCCGGATATTGCATTTTTTCATACGGCTTCGGTATATACTTAGGATTCGGAGGCTTAACAGGCTGTAATTCAAGTTTTCTGAGCATTCTCCATAAGCTTGTGATAGAACGTGTATAGCCTTTCTGTTTTAGCTTTACCCAGAACACTACAAGACCTGTATGCTTGTTTCTTTTTCGCATATCTTTTATCAGCTTTATTTCTTCTTCAGTGTGCTGATTAGGGTGGCTGTGAGGGCGATGTGAGCGGTCCTGAAGAGACTGTAAAGTACCGTCATAACGTTCTTTCCAACGATATATCGTTGCTCTTCCTACGTTATATCGCCTTGCTGCGGCGGTGACACCTTTTTTCTCTGCATATTTAATTACGGCTTGACGGCGAGTGGTAATCTGTGTTATAGTATTCATAGCGGATCAGCTTGACCTCCTGTTGCTTTTATCTTTCGCAACTTAACTGTAACACAGGTTTATGCTGCTCCGCTACCTTTTTTTGTAAATTGTCTCACATCTATTGTAATCCTACAACAAAATTTTCCGCAAACCCCGTTTTTATATTGAAATCCGACGGATTTTGTGGTATAATAAAAACTGAGTTATTGTACACATTTTTAAATGCCGACTCGTCGTGAATGGGTCAGCTCCCACAGTGTTTATGACTGTGGGTATGTAATGGAATGCGATTGAGTTATCTCCGCCTGTGTGTGCAGGTGGAGTATTAGGGATAAGTTTTTGGCAAACAGCGGATTAT
>JAGAJY010000291.1 GCA_017848125.1 Oscillospiraceae bacterium | reverse complement strand
TGATATTAAGCATAAGCATTATGAATGCAACCACCGCAAAAAGCAGCGAGATCGCAGTTCTTGTTATACAAAGGCTGATATTGTTTATCCACCATGGTTTAAGCTTCAGGACGTTATAATACTCTGTCAGCTTCTTTAACATACATCTGCTCACCTTCTTGAAAGTTTTGATGAAATACAACGCTGAAATTAAATAAATTTTATCACACAACAATATATTTGTCAATAAAAAACAAAAAATTCATATTCAGATATGCTAAAAATACCGACAAGTCAATTGAAACCTGTCGGTATTTCATATTTTCATATATGATGTTATTTGATATCCTTTGTCATATTCCTGCGGAAAGCACGCACGGAAAGAATGAATGACGCCGCCATATAGGCAAGGATAATAAGAAGGTCGGTTCCCATATTGTCGGTAACTCCTGCCATAACATTTCTCGAAAGTCTTACGGAGTGATAGAAGGGAAGCGCCATACAAACGTCCCTGAAGCCGCCGCCCATAGCCT
The DNA here is from genome assembly GCA_017848125.1 of Oscillospiraceae bacterium. Classification (GTDB taxonomy): domain Bacteria; phylum Bacillota; class Clostridia; order Oscillospirales; family Ruminococcaceae; genus Huintestinicola. Next base: position 4,102 of record JAGAJY010000291.1, on the reverse strand, counting down.
CCACGTCCATCCATATGCCGCCAAGAACGCCTGCGCCCGAAATGATTATAGAGCAGAGTCCCGGTGCGGCATTGCTGTTAAAAAGGCTGCCGAAAAGAAGTCCGAAGCCTATGAACATTACAGAAGTGGGAATAAGGGAAACTATTGCAAGAAGCGCTCCGCTTATGCTCATTTCAACACCGTCTACAGCCGCAATGATGAATGACGCAAAAAAGGTGATGACCGACTGCGCCGCCGCCAGCAGGAGGATAGGCAGATAGTAGCCTGCGATAAATTCAGATGCCTTCATGGGAGAAGCATAAAGCCTTGTAAGGAATGCGCCTGTCCTGTCCTGAGAGAGCAGAAGCGCCGAAAAGAGCATTACAAAGGAAAGTCCGAAAACCGCTATGCCGCCCGAAAGATTGTCTATGCGGAATATGGTCATATTTGCTTCGGGGGGAATACTGTTGTTGATGATAGTCATTATCAGAAGCATTACAATGGGAAAGCCCAGACAGAACACATAGCTGAGAGGGTCACGAAGCAGCTCCTTCAGATTTCTTTTTGAAAAAATTATCGTTCTCATAACGCTGCTCCCTTTCTTTTGCTTCTTTCCGCAATTTCGATAAACGCTTCCTCAAAATCGTCCTTGCCTGCCATAGCTTTCAGCTCGTCAGCCGTACCTACCGCACGCAGACAGCCTTCCGTCATAACGGCAATTCTGTCGCAGAGGGCTTCAGCCTCGTCAAGATAGTGGGTGGTGAGGATAATGGTCATTCGTGATTTCAGCGCTTTTATCGCTGTCCACAGCTCACGTCTTGCAAGCACGTCAAGGCCCAGAGTTGGCTCATCGAGAAAAAGTATTCTCGGAGATGTAACAAGTGCCATTGCTATGCTGACCTTTCTCTGCCAGCCTCCCGAAAGGGTCTTTGCCTTGCGGTCAAGGACGGATTCCAGAGAAAAATCCTTTATTACCGACTCAACTGCGGCATTTCTGTCGGGAACACCGTAAATATCCGCAACAAATTCAAGATTTTCACGGACTGTAAGCTTTGGTGCAACGGCAGTCTCCTGTGTGGAAAGGTTTATTATCCGCTTTACCTCGGCGCTTTGGGTGATGATGCTGTTTCCGCCGAGGAAGGCTTCGCCGCTGTCGGGCTTAATCAGGCAGGAAAGCATTTTTATTGTAGTGGTCTTGCCTGCACCGTTAACGCCCAGAAGTCCGAAAAGCTCCCCTGAGCCTATATTAAGCGAAAGGTCGTTTACGGCGGTCAGACTGCCGTAGGTCTTTCTCAGATTTTTTATTTCAATAGATGAGTTTTCCATATGTATGCCGCCCTTTCGTTAATCCTGTTCAATGGGGAAATCCGTAAGGGAAATATCCTCGCAGCCCGATTCCTGAATAGATCTGTATGCATCTAAGAAGAAATCCGTTTTGCAAAGCGCTATGCCCTGTGTTTCATCGCCCAGCACCAGAAGGGTGTCGCCCTCGTCTATTCCCATAGTCCGCATGGCCTTTTTGGGAAGCGTGAACGTTCCGTCCTTTCCTACTCTGACAGCGCCGAAGATATGCTTGCCCTTGGGCTGTATCTTTGCCTTGCTGTCGGTGACTACCTCAAAAAGATTGTCGATGGTGATGTCGTAAAGCTCGGCAAGGGCACGGCAGTTGTAAATATCGGGCAGAGAGTCGCCGTTTTCCCATTTGGCAACCGCCTGTCGGGAAACGTTCAGCTTGTCGGCAACCTGCTCCTGAGAAAGTCCGCTCATTCGGCGGAGCTGTTTCAGATTGGAATTTATCATTTTATTTTCTCCGTTTCTGCAATATGGTTTGTTTTCATTGATTTAATTATAATACACCTTGGAAAAATCCGCAACCAAGAAATGTTGACAAAAAAAGCAACCATCGGTTGCAGTTCAACTGATGGTTGCTTTGAAAATTATTGTAAGTATTGTCGGGTATAAAGAATTGTAGGATAAAAATTCACAATAATCAGAACCAAAGTTCTGTTAAAATAACAATTGACAACCCAGAACATTTGTGTTATAATAGCTATATCCTCAAAAAAATCCTGTCCCGGCACTAAATTATAATTATGCATTACTCATTACGCATTACGCATTATTCAGTCGTGCCTTTCGTCCGAATCAAAGGTCTCGCAGAATCTTGCGGCAAAGGCAGGAGGCTCACCGCCTGCATAGAGATGACCCGTGTCGCCGAAGGTGTTCATTCTGAAATATGCCGTACCCTCACGGCGTTCCTCGGTGGTAAGAACGGTAACAGAGGTAGGTGCGGCACACAAGCCGTGCCACAGCACCACGGGAGAGATACCCAGCAGGTGGCTGAGCATTACACATTCAACGCCGAAATGACAGAAAAGGGCTATGACCTCTCTGTTGGGCTTTACGGCACGGTAGATGCTGCCCTCTCTTTCATAGCCGTGTCGGGCAAGTATAGCGTCAATGCCGTCATATACACGCTTTGCTTCATCTATAACATTTCCCTTTGCCATAAGGGGAACTGTGTGCCACAGGTCTCTGCGGTAATATTCCTCTTTTGCCGTCCAGTCCGCAGGGAGCAAATCCCACGGAATACGTTCAAGACCTGTATTTTCATCGGTAACGGGAGCGTGAAACTCTCTCAGCCACGGGCATATTTCCCCCTCTGCGTTCTTTGCTTTCAGAGTGTATTCAGCTGTAGCCAGCGCTCTGCCCAAGGGGGACAGGTAATAATGGTCTATCTGCTCGTTCACAAGCCTCTTTGACAGAAGCCCGGCTTCTCTGCGTCCCTTTTCGGTAAGGCTGTCCAGCTCGTAATCGGGGTCGCCGTGTCTTATTATCATAAGCTTCATAATTATTTGTCCTTTCCTGTTATTTGCTCGGCGGATTTTTCTGTATCAGCTTTGAGGATAAGCTTTGTTATCACCGCCGCCGAGCATATGAATATTACAGCGCTGATAATAATAAGCATATCCGAACGGATAAAATCAACGCTTGTATTCAGAAGAAGCTCAACTGTCAGATTATGCACCGAATGGGCAATGCAGGTATAAAAAAGCTTTCGTGTTTTCAGATATACTGCGGCATAAACCGCAGAGCTGATAAGTATATCCGCTATATTAAGCACAGAGGTCATTCCCATCAGATGAACCATACAGAACAGAAGTGAGGAAACGGCTATTTTCCGAAAGGTGCTTTGCTTTTCGGGCATAATTTCAATAACCATATATCTGAAAACAAATTCTTCTGCCGTCGGATTCAGAAAAACCACGGAAATAAAGCTAAGTACCGTAACTAAGCTTATCTGCTCCTCATATTCGGTGTAGTTGCCGTCAGTTAAAGAGAGATACATCGTTATCTCAGCTATTGAAGCCGAAAAGGCTGTCAGGCTCAACATCAGTAACGGATCGGCTTTTTTCGCACTCATCTGAGGAAGCTTGTTATATTTCTTATACACTCCACAGGCAGCTAAAGCTCCAAGAATAACTCCAAGCTCCTTTACCGCAAGGGCTGTCAGGGGACTGAACGAAAAAGCATAGGCAGCAAGCTGTAAAGGAATAAAGGGGAGCAGATAGCTTAGAACTATTATTATGGGCAAAGGTGTTTTTTTCATTTATTTTTCTCCTGTCAGCTGAACGAATAAGGATAGCGGTATGTGCTCACCCTCCACATTCCGTCCTCATTGCGCTCGATAATGAAATTGCCGCCGTCGGTATAGCCTGTGAACCGTCCCGATTCATCATACTTTTCCTGACGTGAACGGAATACCATTCTGTCACGGGTAACGCTTACTCCCGAAAAGGTCAGCGTTCCCAGAGAGGAATCATATTCGCTGTTTCCTGCGGCACCGCAGAGAACGCCGTCAATATCCCTGTATTTCTGAGGTGCATTGGCAAAAAGCTCCTCGGCGGTTTTTGGGGTAAAGATGCCTTTCAGATATTTTTTAACGTCCTTGACCGAAGTGAATCGGCTGTCGTCAATAACGAAATAATAATCGGACACTCCGCTGTTATCCGAACGGGGTATTTCGATATTATTCTCCCAGTCGCTTATATTAAAGGGGGTCATTGTGAAATACTGAGCGGCTGAGTTTGCCGCCGCCCAGCAGGCATAGCCGAAATAAAGC
>JAGAJY010000290.1 GCA_017848125.1 Oscillospiraceae bacterium | reverse complement strand
TGTGAAAGGAATATTAAGTTATTTTGGTATTTTCGTCGCAATATTTATTGCAGTGTGGATTGTACAATATTTAATTTGGAAGGTACGTGTTTCTAGAATAAAAGAAAAAATACAAAAGAATAATTAGTCGAAATGCCCAGACCACAAATCGACAACTTCCGATTTGTCTGACTGAATATAAAACAAAATCCGGAGAAGAGAATATTCTTCTTCGGATTTTTTTATAACTATCCGATTTCAAGAAAAAATTTTATCTTTCCTCTTGACAGCTAATCGGAATTAGCTTATAATAAGGCTAACGGGAATTAGCCAAAGGAGTGATAAAGTGAATACAAAGAAAAGAATACTTGACGAAGCGCTTACCTTGTTTTCAGAAAAAGGATATTCCGATGTTTTTGTCGCTGATATTGCAAATGCTGTCGGAATAAAAGCGCCGTCTTTATATAAGCATTATAAAAGCAAGCAGGATATTTTCGATGCCATTCTCGATGAGATGAAGGGGAACTATGAAAATAAAGCTTCAATGCTCAATATGAACGGCAATAATGCTTCTGCCGACGCTATGGTTTTCTCTGCCGTTTCAGAAGATGACCTTGTTAAAATGGGTATGGGGCTTTTTATGTATTTTCTTCACGATGACTATGTAAAAAAGTTCAGAAAAATGCTTACTGTCGAACAGTTTAAAAATCCCGACCTTGCACTGATATTCACAAAGCAATATGCCGATGACCCTTTTTCATATCAGTCGGCGATGTTCGGTATGCTCTCGGCGGGTGGTGTTTTAAAGGCAGAAAACCCCGATGTTATGGCGTTGCAGTTTTATTCTCCGCTTTTTATGATAATGACAATCTGCGACAGACATCCCGAAAGAGAGCGGGAGTATATTCCGCTTATAGAACAGCACATAAGACAATTTTCGAGACTTTATAAGGGGGAGAATTAAATGAAAATAACAGTTATTCACGGGCAGAGCCATAAGGGCTCAACATATAATATCGCAAAGGAACTTTATGAGAAAATAGGTGGAGAGGTTACTGAATTTTTCCTCCCGAAAGATTTTGACTGCTTTTGTAAAGGTTGCGCAACCTGTTTTGTTTCGAGCGAAACAAAATGCCCCGATTATGAAAAGTTAAAGCCGATAACCGATGCTATCGATGAGGCTGATGTTCTGATATTTACAAGCCCTGTTTATGTTATGCATTCAACGGGCGCTATGAAAGCACTTTTAGACCACTACGGATACAGATTTATGGTACACCGCCCCGAAGGAAAGATGTTTACAAAACAGGCAGTATGTATTTCAACTGCTGCGGGTGCGGGAATGAAAAGTGCTATAAAGGATATGGCAGACAGCACGTTTTTCTGGGGAGTTGCGAAAACTCATAAACTCGGCATCGCCGTTATGGAAACAAAATGGGAAAATGTAAAGCCCGAAATAAAATCAAAGATTGACAAAAAGACAACCTCACTCGCAAAGAAGATAAAAAGAAAGGTCGGAAAAATAAAGCCCGATATAAAGACAAGAGGATTTTTCACGATTATGTCTATGATGCAGAAAAACGGCTTTAACCCTGTTGATGTTGAATACTGGAAAGAGCAAGGCTGGACAGATAAGAAAAAACCCTGGAAAAAGTAGAAAGAAACCCCTCTCGAGTGAGAGGGGTTATTTTTATATTCTGTAAAATCCTGCTGAACAAGGAGGAACTGTTATCTTTTTATCTTCGCATGCTATTTCTTTACCAAAAGAATAAACCACTTCTTTCGGCTTATATTCACAAGGGAAAGAAACTTCTCTGTCGGCAGGGTTTATGATAACAAGTATCTTTTCATCTTCAGAACTTCTTATAAAGGCAAGGGGATATTCATTCTTTTCTGCATAGATGAATTCAATCTCTGAATTGTTGCCCAAAGCAGAATGTGAACGCCTTATCGAAATGAGTTTTCTGATTTCGTTATAGAGTGAATTTTCATCTGCTATCTGACTTTCTGCGTCGGGTCGGTCATCGCTTTCGTCCTGCTTGATATATAATTTTTCGGGCGAAGCAAGGCTGAAACCTGCGTTAAGTGTTTTATCCCATTGCATAGGTGAACGCGAGCCTGTTCTGTCATATCCGCCCTCAACGGAAGTCAGATTTTCGACATATCTCATTCCGATTTCATCACCGTAATAGATGAATGGTGCACCGGGAACAGACATAAGAAAAGCAAATGCGATTTTAAGATTGTCGCCTTTTATACTTCTTTCAAGTCGGTCCATATCGTGATTTCCCGAGGGGATACATATAAGACCCTTGCGTTCTGATTTTTCATAGTTTTCCTTATATTTTTCGACAAAAGCGCTGACATCGCCCTTTCCTCTTGATGAGAAGAAAGGCTCTTTGCATCTGAAAAGGTCGTTATAGTGCGAGGGACCGAAATGCAGAAGAAAGTCCATATGAAAACCACCCTGCAAAGCCTTGTCGGGCTCACCCCATTCAGAAATCATAGCAGAATCGGGGAACTCTTCATCAAGGAATTTTCTGATTTTCTGCCATAAAGCAACAGTTCCGCTTTTTTCTTCGTTGTCATTCTTAACGAGAACACCTGCCATATCGACACGGAATCCGTCGCAACCCATTTTAAGCCAGAAACGCATAATGTTCTTTATCTCTTCGATAGTAGAAAGCGCTGCCTCACTTTCGGTTGACATCTGCCATTTCTTTTCGGGATTGTAAAATCCGTAATTGAGCGCAGGCTGATGCGAGAAGAAGTTTACTGCGCAAGAGCCGTCTCTGTCTGAAATTCCTCTTAAACTGCCCATTTTATCGGGTTCTTCCCATATGCTGTCTGTCCAGATATATCTGTCGCTGAACTCGTTTCTTTCAGCCTTCAAAGACTCTTTGAACCAGGGGTGTTCAACTGATGTATGCCCCGGAACAAGGTCTAAAAGAATATGCATATCCCTTTTATGCACCTCTGAAAAAAGACGCTTTATATCTTCATTTGTTCCGTATCTCGGAGCGACTGTGTAATAATCCGAAATATCATAACCTGCATCGCCGAAAGGAGATACAAAGCAAGGATTGAGCCATATCGCGTTGCAACCGAGTTCTTTTATGTAATCGAGTTTTGTTATAATTCCGTTGATGTCGCCTATGCCGTCGGCGTTGCTGTCGCAGAATGACTGTGGATAAATTTCATAGAAAACCGCATCTGAAAGCCACTTCGGCTGATTGTTTCTTTTCATGGTATCTTCCTCTCTTTCTTTTTGAAAGACCGTTGAAATTGTCTTCCTTGTATGATATAATACTATAAAAAAGTCGGTGTTTCAAATAAAATAATATGATTTTATGATACTATAATACTTTTTAAGGAGGAACTATGGAAAAACTGAGTCTTTTGGAAAAAATACAGCACAGTTCAAAGACTATGCCTTTCAGCTATTATAAATGCAGAATTCCCGATTATTTCCCGAATGTTCCTCTGCATTGGCATAAAGAGATTGAGATAAACTATATCATTTCGGGCTCTGTTGAATTTATATGCGGTGATGATAAGTTTGTGGCAACAAAGGGAGATATAGTTCTCGTTATGCCCGATATGCTCCACTCTGTATTCCCGAATGAAAACTCATCAACATTTTATGATACAATAGTTTTCAGCGCCGATATGTTAGGGCTTTCGGAGAACGACAGAAGTTCAACCGAATTCATAAAACCCATTTCAGAGGGGTGCGCAGAGATATATCCTCTTATAAAAAAAGACCACATATATTATGACGAACTTAAAACTACCGTTGAAAATATATTTTCTTCTGCAAAGGGAAATTCCCCCGCGCTTGATATTCTTATGAAAAGCGAACTTCTGCGATTTTTCTGGATACTAATTGAAAACAAGGATATCAAAACGAAAGATTTTCAGGCAGAAAAAAACGGGTTTTTAAAACCCGTCATAGAATATATGAATGAGAATTTTTCCGAGAACATAACCGTTTCAGGCCTTGCTGTAAAGGCTTGTATGAGCAAGAGTTATTTTATGCAGAGGTTCAAGGACTCAGCAGGAATGGGCGCTATCGAATATCTTTCGCAACTGAGGATAAAAAAGGCCTGCGAGATACTCAAAGACAGCGATATGTCATCTTGTGACACGGCGTTTATGTGTGGTTTCCGTAACCTTTCAAACTTCAACAGACAGTTCAGAAAAATCGTCGGAATGACCCCGAAGGAATATAGAATAAAGAATAGATAAACCCCTCTCCACATCGGAGAGGGGTTTTGTTATATTTACAGAAGAACTATCTCTTCTACCTTAATGCTTTCACCTGCTGAAAGGTCTGTGTGGTCTGTATCGTCAATAACGATAACATATTCAGAAGCGTGAGTGAATGTAAGGTCTGCCTTGCCGTTTTCGTCAATTTCATCGGAACAGATAATATCCATTTCCTTGCCGTTGTAGTAATAAAGGTTTGCGAAATTGCCCTTGTTATTCTTGCCCATATCAACAGTAAGAACAGCCTTGAAACCAAAATCGCCGTTGTGAGAAAGTGTTATTTCGATATATTCGCTTTCGCCCGTAACTTCATTTATTACCTTAACGGGTATTCTTGTTCCCTTCTTGACACCCATATCAATCGTTTTGGGATTTTCGACATCCTTACCGTTGATAGTCCAGATAAAGCCGTTATCCATATTAAGAACAATTGTAATATCCTTGCCATTGATTTCGCTGAGGATATTTCGGGGGATTTCGGTTGCGTCGTTCATATCGATAACAACCTTTTCGCCTTCCTTTGTATCTTCGATTACATCTGAAATAGCGCTCCATCCCTTTTTGCCGTTTTTGCCTTCAATGTTGGGAGATTCATCTGATGATGAAGATGATGAAGAACCACCACCAGAGCCGCCAGAACCACTGCTGTTCTTAGTATATTTTGCAGTTACTACTGAACTGTCACCCATACCATCCTTGACAGCTATTGCCTTTATGGTAGTTGTGGAAGTAATGGTAATTGCACCTGTATACTTTGCACTTGCCGTTGTCACCCACCCAAAAGGACAACCATTTATTGCTGATGAATTTCCACGCTATTCTGCGGAAGTAAGAGGTTTCTGCTGTCTGCGAGGGGCTTGCTGATGAACTTGTAGTAAATGTCAACCTTGCGAGGGGCGTTGCGATCTTCGGGACGGGCATGGACTACAATAAATTCGATCAGGTCAAGACACAGCTCACGGGTAAGGCAAGGTGCATCGCTCCACTTCTTCAAACGCTGAATGAATTTCTCAACGTCCTGTTCGTCCTGCTGTTCCTGCGCTCTTGCCTTGCGATACTGCTCTGCCTGTGCCGTAAGCGCCTTCTGCTCGGCAGTATACTTTTCAAGCATTTTTGCACTCAGATCTTCGGGCAGCTTGCCGAGCATTCTTTCTTCGTAGGTCTTGCTGATGATCGTGTCAAGCTCTGCCAGACGGCTCTCAGCCTGTTTCAGAAGTCGGCTCTCGTCCTCGGTCTGCTGTTTACGCTCATTCGCCTTGATCGCAAGATAACGCTGTCTCTCGCCGTCCTCGTCCTCAATGACACGCTTTGCCCTTGCACGAATATCCTCAAGCACAAGCCCCTCAATAATACGCTGCAAAATTGAATGCGAGGAGCATACCTCCTTGCCGTGATTGGCATATGTGTTGCAGATATAGGTGACGAGCTTATATTTGCCACGCTTTTTTGATTCGTGGAACGTAGTATTGTTTTTCAGCTTTGCCCCACAGTCGGCACAGTACATCAGACCGCCGAGCGGAAGTATCACTCCGCTTTTCGTGACCTTGCCATGACTGCACGACTTGTTGACCTCCTGCACCTTATCCCACAATTCCTTGTCAATGATAGGCTCAAAGGCATCTTCAATCACGATCCATTCATCGGAATCCCTGATATACCTTTGATGATTTTTATAAGAAATAGTGGTGTACTTCTGATTGACAACACAACCCTTGTAAATCGGATTTTCAAGAATATCACGCACCATTGCTGCATTCCACAGATGATTGGAAATGTAGGGGTTCGGCTTTCCCAAACGCTGATAGGTGTAATCGGACGGAGTGATAACTCCCTGAGCGTTCAGAGCCTTAGCGATCTGCGGAGAGCTTGCACCCTCGGAACGCATTTTATACATCATACGGACATAAGGGGCATTCGTTTCGTCAATCACAGGCAGACGATCTTCCGTTTCTCCAACGAGATAGCCGAAAGGTGCAACGGGAGCATGATACTTGCCCTGCTTTGCGTTCGACACCATGACCGCACGAATTTTTTTGGAAGTATTGGCGGCGTGCCACTCGTTGAAAAGGTTCATTATCGGCATCATATCCATTGCCGTACTGTTGCGTTCAAGCGTATCCACATTGTCGCTCAGGGCAATAAAACGGATATTGAATGACGGAAAAATGTAATCCACATACTGACCGACTTCAATGTAATTACGCCCAAATCTCGACAAATCTTTCACAAGAATAAGATTGATGCTGCCTGCCTTTGCATCGGCAAGAAGTTTCTGAACACCGGGGCGGTTGAAGTCTGTACCCGAATAGCCGTCGTCCTCGCATATCTCGACCAAGCTCCAATCGGGCTGTTGGCTGACATATTCCGTCAGCATTTTCTTCTGATTTTCTATTGAAATGGATTCTCCTGCACGTTCGTCCTCCTGCGATAAACGCACATAGATACCCACGTTGTAATGCGACTGCTTTGTCATAATGATTAACTCCTTTCTGACAAACAAAGCAGCCATATTCGGTATATCTATCTCAAAGAGCATGGAATACCGAATACGGCAGTAAGGACTACATTGTTTCGGAATTTTCCATTGCTCTGTGAAAAGCATGATCGTGGATCACCTTGTCGAGATTTTTCTCCCCGACAAAGTGTGCGGTGACAATAAAAGTCTGTCCCTCAATTTCATAAGTTGCTGTGTCGGTAGGCTTGTCTTTATATCGCTCCACCTTTTCAGCAAGTGTCTCTTTCTTTTGCAATTTTCTCCTTTCCGCCTGCGATTATCTATCTCTACACGCATAGGCTTTTTGTTGCAGGGCGTTACTCCTGCACAGTAACATTATAGCGCGCACCGCCCGATTTGTCCATAGGTATTGCGCCCAAAATTTTTATATCTGATTTGGACACAAGGGGCATTGTTTCGGACGGTACGGCTATCACGCTTTGTTGTCGGATATATGTAAATCCGAATGGACGAATTATCAGAACATGGAAGTCTGTCCGTCGATCTGTTCATCGTCGGCATAATGGGAATAGCTATTGTCGGTATGGGAGCTATCCTTGTCCGACACATTCACGGCAGGACTATCAGCCAATCCCTCAATGTCGGCATAGCTCATACCGCTTGCGGACAGCTTGCCGATGAGCGTATGCTCCGCTGTCACTGCATCGAGAAGTGCCTGCCCCTCGATACCGCCGTAAAGCTCCGAGAGCTGCCCGTAGGTGTAGAGCTTGCTTTCCATGATGATCTTCTGCTTACGTTCAAGAGCTGCCTTGATAGACTGTTCAAGGTCAGAGAGTTTCTTGTTGTTCTTAGCAAGCACAGCGTCCGTGATGATAACAGCAGACTCGTCAGCGACCTCAGCCTTAGCCTTCTTACTCATTCGCATCACCTCTTTCCGTTTGTTATCGCAGGATTTGAATGAACCCCACGATAATATTATAGCGCGAAATACTACCGCTTGTCTATTCGCAGTGCGCTCAAACTTTCTGTCCCATTAGAGTTTTGCGTTCGACAGATTGTTATGGGGAATTTCAAAAATGCAGACCGAGCATTTCACCATAACACTCTGTCCGCTATGAAATTTTTGTCGAGAGGGTATGACCGAGGGCAACCGACCTGTTTGTATTCTGCATAAAAATCCGCTGTTGAATTTATGCGATAGGGAGAACTGCCATGAACAAAGTGTAAACTTTTCAGAAAATCAACGCCATTTTTCTAAAATCATCGGTTGTATAGTAGGAGGACATTTTCATTAGATTGCCGCCCAGACTGCGCTGAAACTGCGCCGAGCCAGTTTAGAATATTGTCACCAATGATGAATGAGTGCATCACGCAGGAGCGTGAGCGATGATTGACACCGCCGACCAAAGCGGCGGAGAGAAAGTCGCATAGCTCCAATTCGCTGGGGCAACAGCGAAAGTCTGCGGATAAGCAAATCACGCAGACGAAAAACCGCACAACAGCGCTACAAAAATAACAAGCATAGTGGAATGCGCCGCACAGCGAGCGAAATTCCACCAATGCTTGTTGGGGACACCCCAAGCCCCGAATTGACCGCACAGCGGTCAAGAAAATCGGCTAACGCCGAAATAAATATAAAGGAGACACCACCATGAACACGGAGAAAAAGAAACGTGGCAGACCGCCCAAGCAGAAGGTTCTTGAAACCACAGGCATGACTTACGAGGGAGCAATCAATTATGCACTGGACAAACAGGTGCAGTCCGAGCTTGACAAGAGCCTTGCCGACAAGGACGAGAGCCAGCTCACCGATGATGAACGCAAGTACCTGAAACGTAAGAAAGAAAAGAAGTCTTACACGCTCAATGTACGCTTTACTGAATCCGAAATGGCGGATATTAAAGCCAAGTGTGAGCAGTACGGGTACAAAAATAAAACGGAGTATATCCGTGACTGCGTTCGGACAAGGGTTGATCTCACTTCCGACAACAGCGGCTATACCGAGGTCAACAGGGTTATGAAACGCATCGGGAGCAACATCAATCAAATACTGATCCGACTTTACAGCACAGGTCACATCTATGCCGAGGATATTGCCGAGATAAAGAGAGGGGTTAATGAAATTTGGCATACACTTCTATCCACGCAGTCAAAGCCACCGATTGGGCGGCTCTTGACTACATCACCAGAGGCGATAAGACCGTCAACGGCTTATATGTGCAGTCTTATGCCTGTCGAGCAGACAGCCGAGGTGCTGCCGCCGACTTCCGAGCCGTCCGTGAACGAGGAACAGGACGCACAGAAATCCTTGCCCATCACATAATTCAGAGCTTTGCTCCGAACGAGGTAACACCCGAACAGGCTTTGCAGATCGGAGAGGAATTGTGTGACCGTTTTTTACAGGGTAACTATCAATATGTGCTTGCCGTTCACAATGACCGTGACCACCTGCATTGCCACATCATTTTCAATAACACCAATTTGTATAACGGACTTAGCTTTACTTATGAACATAATCAGGGCAAAGTAAAGGACAGGTCATGGGCGCAGTTACGGGAAATATCGGACGAGATATGTAAGGAACACGGCATATCTGTTATCGAGTCGAAAGGCAAAGGCGTATCGCACTTTGAACGTGATATGCAGATACAAGGTAAATCGTGGAAAGACAAGCTCCGAGCCAAGATTGCAGAGGTTGCATTTTACAGCAAGAGCTTTGAGGATTTTTTGCAGAGATGTACGGAGTGCGGTATTGAATATGTGTATAAACCGCAGAACAAGGTCAAGCTGAAATTCAGGCTATCCGGCGAGGGACAGCAGAAGTTCACAAGAGCCGACACGCTGGGCGATGAATACACCGCTGAAAAACTTGCGGAGTCGATACAGCAGATACAGAAAGCACAGGCTATTATGGAAAAGCTGTCTGAAAAGAAAAATCCCAAAAAGCCTGCACCTGTTACCGTCACCAAGACCGAGCCGACAGCGGCACCGCCAGTCACCGCACCGACCAATCAGACACCACCAACGCCGACCGCACCCAAAACCGATTATGTGTATAAGCCACCGACTGAGGAAGAACTTGACAGGATATTCGGTGTATCGGTTACTACAACGAACAAACCCGTCACTATCAAGCCCGCCGAGGTCAAAGCACCTGAAAAGAAAGAAGATGTTTGGGCAGCGATTAGAGGTATGGGAGATGCCGAAAAAATCATTGCCGACCTTGAAGCAGGCGATATCAAATCGCTTTCAGAATTACGAGGATTTTTCTGGAATATTAAGCACAAGGACGACCACACGGCAGAGCTTGCCGATCTGAAAAAGAAATACACGGCGATTGACAAACTCCTTGAAATGATGAAACAGCGTACCGATAATTCCGCTACATACAAGGAATATCAGGATCGTTCTGTTCTTACACAAAAGCATTTCCGCAAGAAAAATGCCGCCGCAATCGACAAGTACGAAGAAGCCGACCGATACATCAACGAGCATATCAAGGCTTATTACATTGACGGCAAAGCACCCAAGCGGAGCGAGTTGCAGGCAATGTCATTAGAGTTGAAAGAGAAATATAATGCTCTCGTTTCCGAACACAATGCCTTCCTCCGAAAGCAGGCGGCGGCATCGCAGTACACCCGACAGGTGCGGAGGTATCTTGAAGCCAAAGAGCAGCAGGAGCGTAACAGGCAGTATCAGGAGAGAAAACGCTCACAGCAGAAAAAGAAAGATTATCTTGAATAAAGAAAGGAACAACAACCATGAGCAAAATCGGATACATTCGGGTATCTACCGAACATCAAGAAACCGCCCGACAGCAGGAGATTATGAGCAACAATCACGTTGACCGTATCTTCTCCGAGAAGTTGTCGGGAGTAAACGCAGACCGCCCTCAGCTCAAAGCTATGCTTGACTATGTGCGTGACGGCGATACGCTTTACGTTGAGAGTATCAGCCGTCTGGGACGCTCCACACGGGACTTGCTGAACATCATCGACACACTCTCCAACAAGGACGTTACGCTCGTCAGTCACAAGGAAAATATTGATACCAACAGCCCAAGCGGAAAGTTTATGCTCACCGTGTTCGCCGCCCTGTCGCAGTTGGAGCGTGAGCAGATCAAACAGAGACAGCGTGAGGGCATCGAGATCGCCAAGGCACAGGGCAAGTACACGGGTCGGAAGCCTATCCCGATTGATTGGGCGAAATTCGGTCAGCTTTATGGAGAATGGAAAGCCAAGAGCATTACAGGCAGGGACTTTATGCGGAGAATGGGCTTGTCTGCAAATACATTCTATCGCCGTGTAAGGGAGTATGAGGCTGCCCACCACATCACCGGACCGACCTCTGCTTGACAATAGCCGTCAGCGGAACGGTAATGCCCCATACAGCCGTCCGAGCCTGCGGAGCGGAAAACTTAACCGTCTAAAAGAAATAGCTCTCAGAAACGCTTGCAGAGCGTTTCTGAGAGCCTGCGGTTATGCTTACCATTTGGGTTTGTGCCTGTTGTGGTATGTTCCACAACATATCGTAATTAGCTATATACCAAAGTCACTATCGACTGTACGGCAGATGTCTTGTCTGGAGCGATTATGAAGAGGCTAAAACCTATTTCCTTAATATGATGATTTACGCCTAAGCCGTGACGAATCGAACCAAGTAGAGTGCGTATACATCCAACTACTTCACGGACTTGATGAGTGCAGTGACGAGGCTCATTAATCGGTAGGGCGAATTACGACAACTCACACTTACTATGTCTTGTTATGCAAAGTTAAACTAAAATAACAAGTCTCTCTTATTATAAATTCAAATGTAGTAGGAGTCTTAATAAATTATATTGGTAACAGAACATCAGCTATAAACCAATCATCTTGTTCATAGAATTCAACAGCACCATTTCGACTGTTTACAGTATCAATGATGTTATTCATACCGATTCCATGTCTTTTCTTATCAAGCTTTGATGTTTTGGGTAACTTTCCATTGATAAGAACCTGTTTGCTTATTCTGTTCTGAATTACTATGTGCAGATTTGTACCGAACATATCTACAGATAAACGAATTTCTTTTACTTCTTCTCTAATTTCAGCTTCAATAGCATTGTCAAATAAATTCCCGAATACAATGCTGAATGATACATCATCAAAATCTGGTAAATCAGTCTGCATATAGCACTTTAGATCAATGTTGTTCTCTTTGCAGACGATTCTTTTTAAGTCGATCATGGCATTTAGAGCAGGACTATTTGTATCAGTGAATACCAGATTTACTGCATTATTAACGCTGATTTTCTTTATATATGAAAGTGCCTTTGAAACATTATTTTCTTTCAGATATTCTGAAATTGTAATCAAATGGTTATTCAAATCATGCTGTAAAGTTCTAACAGAATTGCTCCATTGCAGAGATTCCTGCAGCTTTATTTCACTATTCCTTAATTGAGTTTCCAAGAACACTTGCTTCATTACTGCATGATTTCTGATGGAGAACAAGAATATGATATATAATAAAAGAGCATTTATAACAACAAAGCAAATCATAATTATCGTAGCATATGACATTGGAAGCATATTATCAAGTAAAGCTTTTTCAATAGCACTTCCGGCTACTATTGTCGATATAAGTAGAATTATTGAAATTATCGTTTGTATTGGATATAAAAAGAACTTACTTCGCTTAATTGATGCTGATATCAGAAGCAATATACAACATAATGAGATTTTTGAAATAACCAAAATAAATATTCGTACAGGATTTCTCATTAAAAGCAAGTCTGTATATTCGTCTTTTAGTATAATGGATGAAAGAATGGAAATTAAAGCATTTACTAAAAATATAGCACCTAACGCAACTAAAACGAGCAAGAATTGATGCCACCATTTTCCTTTCAAAACAATTTTACTGTATATAAATAAAATGAAAAAATAAATAGAGATTAAAGCACCTTCCAAAGTAAAGAAGCGATTTAAAAGACTAATAGAACAAGCTAACAGAATGATTGCCAACGCTGTTGATAATACTTTCTTTATTAGGGATATTCTCTTAAATGACAGCGTCGATATAAGAAACAGGAACAGAATGACACAATCTGCAATAGTTGCAACACATTCCGATATTGTATAAATCATATAAGCACCTTCTTTGAATATTTTATGTATGCTTGTAAAACAAATTGAACTCTTCTGCGACTAATAAGCATTCTTTCTCCATTTGAAAGTTCAACTGCATTATCTACAACCTTTATATGAGCAAGATTTATCAGTATACCCGAATCTATCATAACAAAGTTTTTCAATTTAGGATTATCGGAGTAATTTGAAATTTTGTCACGAATCGTTATTGCCTTATTGTTAATAAGCTTGATTTCAAGATAATGTTTAGCTGTTTTGAAGTATAGAATCTCATCAACATTTAATGAATAGTCTTTTCCCCCAAATGTCCTCGGTTCCTTTACAGAAATATAGACTGTTGCCATATTTAGTTCAGATTTTATGGTATCAATTGTAAATTCAAGCTCAGTTTCAAGATGTTGTTTCCTAACAAATCCAATCGGTTTATATCTAAAAGCATTGGTTATTAAGTCATCTCTTCCTGTAATATACACTATTGGTATATTATACCCATGTTCATGCAATATTTCTGCAATTTTAAAGCCAGAAATATCAGGCATATCAATATCTAAAAATAGCGCATCATAGTTTCGTGTAGAATAGTTATCCAAAAAAGCCCCTGCTGAAGCATAGCAGTCAACGTTAATTTCATAATCGTTTGTATACTGTATAATAAGATTATGTATAGTTTTCAGAACTTCTTCCATATCATCAACAACGGCAAATCGCATATTTATCCCCCCAAATTACTTATATTATACCATATCACTTGAAAAAATTTTTGCCCCAAACCTATACCAATTGTGCCAGAAAACAACCGATTGTGCCAAAACTATTGACGTAAGAAAAATCTTATGTTATACTCATGTCAGCAAAGGAGAGAATTTGATGATTGAAAATATTTCATCTGATATTGTAAGTATTCTTATTCGATACCAAACAATAGATATTTCCGAGATATCTGTGTATCAGTACGGATTCGAAGTTTTGATTTCGTCATTTTTAACCTGCTTAATAGCTCTTGTAAGCGGACTGATTCTAAAATGCGTTTCGGCTTCTATTACTTATTTTATCATTTTTGCCATATTAAGAACAATATGTGGTGGGTTTCACTCTAAAACATATCTATCCTGCAATCTAATATTTACAATCGTCACGTTATCAGTTCTTATTATGTTTAAGTTTCTGCCACTTGAGCATTTCAGTGAGCTGCATTACATTTTTTTATTGTTTTCAGTTCTTATTACATATTACTACGCTCCTGTTGAGAATGAAAATAAGCCTTTAACGATGAGACAGAAAAAAACTTTTCGGATTATCGGTACGTCAATGGTGCTTATGCTGGCTATAGTATCATGCGTATTGAATATAAAATTTCGTTCCAGTTACTGCATTCTAATTGATTCGACACTTTATGTTGTTGCTTTTTCAATGTTTGTAACTGATCCGAGGAAAGGAGAAAAGCAGAATGAATAAGATGTTTATTCTTAAGGCTGTAGCCTCTATCGGCAAGAAGGCTGCAAGGATTGGCTGTAATTCAGCTTCTATTCTTGGGTATCATCAACCTACTGAGCCCAAGGAACTCAGTACTGTACTCAAGAAGAATAAGTAACTCCTGCTCAAAAAGGTATGGCTGTCACAAATTAATCACAAGTGGTTATATTATGTGATTAGTCAAAAATCATGCGACCTTAAATCACATTCGCACTGAATATAGTTATATGATTGCTATAAGCGGTGTACTACGTAGTACACCTGACCGAAGGTCAGGTGCGGTTTTCAACATTTTCCGCAACGGGTGTGATTGTTAAGGAAATAAATTTATAGGAGGGCATTATTATGTCAAACAAGATTAAAAAAATTGCTGCTTCATTTATGGCAGTAGCTGCACTCACAACAGGCGCAATGGGTATTACCGCCAGTGCTTACAGTCCTACAATTACAAGAAACTTCGGGGATGGCGCAACTGCAACTTTATACGCTGACTCTACTTATGCGTATGGAACAACAACGTGTTCTGGAGTAGATTGTGCTGTATCTGTAACCTACCATGGAACAACAAAGTCCGGTTATGGTTATGGTTATGCAAATGTTCATAACGATGCAAGCGGCTCCGGATCAAGTGCAAGCTCATATCATGCCGCTGGTGGTTATACGACAAGTATTGTTTTTTTAATCTATAATGCAACTAAAGGGGCAGTAATAACAAATTGCCCCTTTAGTTTTAATTATATGAGATTATTTTTGATGTAAAGAAGCTATTGGAATCAAAACTTTTTTATTGTTGAATAGTATATTAATTAGTAGATGTTTGCTTTTCTATCTAAAAGGAGCTAATTATGATTAAAAATAAAATCTTTGCCGTAATAATTTCAATTACTTCCGTTGTCAATTTAACGGCCTGTCAAGCAAAAGAAAAGGATTATCACATCAAGACTAAAAATAGTGCTTATTACGATATGTCATACAATGTATACGATAATGGATTACTTTACACAGTTACAGATTCATCAGGAACTAGGGCGTGTTTTCTTGATTATAAAACGATGAATAGTGTTCCACTTTGTAACAAGCCGAATTGTTCACATTCTGATTCTACCTGTATATCATACTTATGCGCAAAATCGTTTATTGTACCTGTCATTTATAATGACTATGTATATTGGTTTTCATCAGATTATAAAATTATTGACAGTAAAGATGGAAAATCTCAAACTGCTGATATGAAAACACAATGTATGAGAGCAGAACTTGATACAGGAATGGTCGAAACTTTTGCGGAGATTGACGGCGTTTTCATGAGCAATCAGATTGACTTGGCAATTGTAGACGATACTATGTATATTATTGGCAGTAAAGAGATATATCAGGATGAGACTGATGGAACATGGGGCGGTTTCAGCAGAAGCGGAGAACAATATTTGTACTCTTTGAATCTGAATTCAGGTGACGCGCACAATTATGGTATGATAAATGATGCACCTACTGCAAATTATAACTGGAAATTCGGATCTTCCATATTATCAGAAGTAAAAATGGAAGGCATATATAACGATAAGCTCTATTTATACTATCATTATGTTGAGGATGCAGATATAATTCCAGATTATCTTAATACTGATTGGGTACAAAACGGAAATCCGAGGAAAGATATTCCTTGGATAATTGATAATAAATGCATAGATTTAAAGACAGGCGAAATAACCGACAGTGACTTACCTTATGCTTGGTGTATTGGAGAAAACCACTATATCTATGAAGATAATGAAATATTCTATATTTTAGATGGAAATGGAAATAGGACGGTTGCAGATAATATGTATGATAATAGAACCTATGATTATACTTTTGTAAACAACAAGCTTTGGAAAGGTTCTATAAATCAAGGATTCGATTTGGAAACAGGTTGTAAGTTTTATTTAACTGATAAATATTCTGATAAAAGGGCTATGGTTATGGACTTTGTCGATAACCAGTATATCGTGCGCTATTATGAGAATAATGTATTGAATTTTGACAAGGTATCAGAGGAATCTCTGATAGGAGAAGAAAAATGAACAAACTTGAACTGATCAGTCTAAATAAGCATTATGGGAAAAAACAAGCTTTAAAGAACTTTTCTTTTACATTTACAAACGGCGTTTACGGCTTACTCGGTCCGAATGGTGCAGGGAAATCAACCCTAATGAATCTGATTGCGGGAATAATGAATGCTGATAAAAACGGTGGCTGTGTCAAATGGAACGGTGAATCAATTCATAAACTTGGTAAAATCTATCGAGAACACCTTGGATTTATGCCGCAGCAACAGGAACTGTATAGTGGTATGACAGCTCACCTCTTTCTTGAGTATATTTCTGCACTAAAGGGTATGTCCCCAAAAATTGCACTGGTTGAAATAAAAAAAGTATTAGAGCAAGTAGAATTATTCGATTGTGAAAACAAGAAAATAGGCGGATTCTCAGGTGGAATGAAACAACGACTGTTAATAGCAAGTGCAATTCTTGGCGATCCTGATTTATTGATATTAGACGAACCCACAGCTGGGCTTGATCCGAAACAGCGTGTTATTATACGAAAACTAACAGAAAAACTTTCTGAGAATAAGATTATTATTATTTCGACACATATAGTCTCTGATATAGAAACAATAGCAAAAGAAATCATAATGATGAATTCAGGGCAAATACTTGCACATGGAACGGTAACTGAATTGATTAAACAAGTTAACAATTCAGAACCGACTCTCGAAAGTCTTTATATGCAGTATTACGGAGGCAAGAAATGAAATTAGTCTCTTTTGAATGCAGAAAAATAATGTCCTTTAAGATCTTTTGGATAATTATGGTTTGTTTTTTTGCTGTTAACGGCTATGTACAAATTGACCGCATTAATGACAGATATTACACCCCTAAATCCTATCGTGCTTTTTTTTCTAAAACTAAAGGGATGTCTTTAGATGAAATACAGGATTACACAAGTGAACTGTTAGAACGGCAAAATAATGGTGAATACATAGAGTTTCCGATGATGCTTGTTTATGATATGAATATATTATCAAAAGAATGTGAAAACTATCCTGAATACTTGAACAGTATACTTAAACAGACTGATAGTATGTCTTCTGTTACAATATGGGGAAATAACGACACTTTTTCATATCGTAATATTATAAAAACACCATCAGCTTATAAATATTTATCGTGTGAACCATTACCACTCGATACTTCATTTGGTCTGGAAAATACATTTACAAGTCCAATTACTGATTTGTTAGGGATATTTTTAGTATTTATGGCTGTATGTGGAATAATTCTTAAAGATCGAGAACACGGTGTTATGACATTGCTACTATCTATGCCAAAAGGAAAAACCAATTTGATTATTAGCAAACTTTTTGCCGTTTCAATAATTACTATGATTATTGCTATATTACTGTTTGCTGAAAACCTTGTTATTGGAGGATTATTATATGGAATAGGAGACTTAAATCGACCAATTCAGTCGGTATTTGGTTTTTATCATTGCAACTTGCCACTTACAGTTGGAGAATTTTTATTGCTTTTTTTTATTGCAAAAATAGCTGCTTATCTGCTTTTTGCAATGATATTCAGTATGATTTGTATTATTTCAAAAAATAATCTTATAATATATGGAGTTTCGTCAGCATTTTGTTTAATTTCATTTTTATGCTATAAGTATATAAATCAAAATTCAGTTTTTCAGCTATTTCATTACTGGAATCCAATAAAACTCACACAAACAGCCGAAATCTTTAATACATATCAGAATGTTAATTTCTTTGGATATCCCTTATCTTTTAAAGTGTCTGCAATGATTTTAATTACAGCAGTTATAGTACTAATTGTTGTATTTTGTTTATTCGCAATTGAAAAGAATAGAAATATTCAATATAGGGCAGTGTACTTAATTAATTATCAACGAAAAAAATATAAACAACATAGCAGATTTTTTTATATATGCTATCGTTCGCTTATAATAAATAAAGGAATTGTTCTTGTATTTATGTTAATATTTGTGTCATCTATATTTTCAGCTTCATTTTCAAGGCAATACAACAATGATGATATTTATTATGAAAGTTTTACGACTGAATTAAGTGGAATAGTAACAGACGAAACTCTAAATTTCATAATTGAGAAGGATCAACAATATGCAGATGTTGAAAAAGAGATTTCAACAATCCTGTCATCTGAAAGTGGTAATGTATATAAGGTAGACTTGCTTAGTAAAAAATTAAAAGACAGAGCGGCTTTCGATCGGCTTAAACTGCGTGTAAAATCAATTCAAGCTAATGATTATAATGGAGAAATATTTTACGACACTGGCTATGAAAGACTTTTTAATTATGCGAATAATAATGAAAAAATTTTTTTGCTGTTATTCATAATGAGTTTTTTGGTAATGATTCTTTCTCCAATTGCAGCAGCTGATAATAAAACAGATATGATTAAGATACTATATTCCACAAAATGTGGCAAAAAAGGATATTATATCGATTTGTTTTCGTATAGTGCTTTATGTGGTATTGGAGCTGCTCTGCTATTTTTCATCCCTTATGTAGTAAATATACTAAATAAATATGGAATACAAGGAATATCTGCACCACTTCAAAGTATCCAACCATTTTCAGATATTAGTATTTCAATTTCAGTAGGTAGTTCTATTGGTTGTTTCATTGCAATCCACGTATTTGCATCACTAATCTGTTCAATAGCAATATCGGGTATATCATTGCTATGTAAAAGTCAAGCAACTGCGTATATTATAAATACAGCATTTTTTATAATACCAATAATTACAATAATATTGATTCCCACGATAATTCCCACATTGTGAATGAAAGCTGTATCTTAATTAAAAATAGAAACAATTATGCAAAAGGCATTTTGTAGGCATCTACAGAATGCCTTTTGTTTGTATTACAATAAAACATATGCTCCGAAGCTGCCAAAGCACCCCCGAAGTTGGCTATCTAAATCCGCAATCGAAGTATGATAGACCGATCAGACCTTATTATTTGCTGTATACAGCATAAAAGCGGCGGGGCTTACAAGACAATACGGTATGCCGAGAAACAAGGCAAAATTATAGTCAACCTTGCATACGAAGAAAACTGAATATCATCTGAAAGGAAAAAAGGGGCTATGCTCTCTGTACACACTATTACGGAGAACATAGCCTTTATTATTTGTATTATACCGAAATATGGCTGTTTTGCTATCATATAATTTCCGTTCTTCCATTTTGGGCGGCGGCAGTTGTAAATGTACAGGAAACATCGAGTGCTTTAGTATTGAATTCAGCGACGGTCCCGCTGTTAACACCTACCTGCTGATAACCCAAACTGGTTTCTATTCCTGATGTTCCCGTTCCCTCCGGCAAATTTGCCGTATACTGCGGAAGGATATTT
The DNA here is from genome assembly GCA_017848125.1 of Oscillospiraceae bacterium. Lineage (GTDB taxonomy): Bacteria > Bacillota > Clostridia > Oscillospirales > Ruminococcaceae > Huintestinicola. Next base: position 1,121 of record JAGAJY010000290.1, on the reverse strand, counting down.
CCGTCTGTATTCTGCGAAGGGAGTGCATCAGGAATATTCCCTGATTCTGAATTATCGGGTGTGGCTGAGAGTCCTATATATTTCTCAACGTCTTTTTCCGCTGTCGCTGTTTCATTCATGCAGTAATCAAGAACATCCATAAGTTCTCTTGCTTCATCAATGCATCTTTCAAGCGCACGCATCGATTCGAGGGATTCCTCAAAAAAACTGTATGCCTTCTGGCTTGTTCCCTTTATATCTGTAAACTGTGTTATACATTCAACCGACTGCTGATGCATATCTTCAAGGCCTGACAGGACGTTCGCCTTTGACATACGTACACCTGTATTCATGACCATCATATTCATTTTATAGGACATATTTCTTCCCCTTTTCACTGTAATTGCGGAAGGTCGGCTGACCTTCTTTCAGATAAACCGACCTTCTGTGAAAATCAGTTATTGAACATCTTTGTTGTTGAAAGCTTGTTTACATCGCTTGTTGTAACATCATTCTTTTCTGCATAGATTGATGCCGATGTTCTGAGGTTCTGGATATGTCTTGAAAGATTGTCAAGAGAAGCTGTGATTTCTCTTGTAACATTCTGATATTTGTCAACATAGTTTGTTCCTGACTGGCTCTTCCAGAAATCAGAGAGAGAGTTTACCTTTGCTCTCATTTCGTTCATAAGAGTTTCCATTTCGCCCTTTTCTTTTTCGAGCTGTGCTGCTTTATTATTAATTTCTTCTGTAGAAACTTTGATTACTAAATTACTCATAATTCTCTGTCCTTTCGTTTATCGTATTATGGGGATTAACCGTTTGAAAGTGTCTTTCTGTTCATTGCTTCGGCTTCTCTGTATTCCTGAACAGCCTTTAAGATTGCTGTCTTGTATTCAGACATAAGGTTTGTGAGGTTGTTGTATTTCGGTCTGTCAGCACCGAATGTCTTGTTGAAAGCCTCGTTTGCGTCGCCTTCCCACATAGCGTCGAGTTCTGAAGCATACTGATAAAGTCTGTTTACAGAATTCTGCCATTCGTTGATTTTAGCGTCGATTTCTCTTGCTGTCTGTTCCATTTCCATTGGTCTGATTTCAAATTGTGCCATAAAAAAACATCTCCTTATTGATAAAAATTTTAATT
>JAGAJY010000289.1 GCA_017848125.1 Oscillospiraceae bacterium | reverse complement strand
TTCACGTTACCGAGCCGATAATTAAGGCGGTTGGGATAACTGACAAAACGGTTGGGTGCAGGCTCAGCCTGCAATTACGAATTACGCATTATGCATTACGAATTTTTCACGTTACCGAGCCGATAATTAAGGCGGTTGGGATAACTGACAAAACGGTTGGGTGCAGGCTCAGCCTGCAATTACGAATTACGCATTAAGCATTACGAATTATTCACGTTACCGAGCCGCTTATTATAGCGGTTGGGATAACTGACAGAACGGTTGGGTGCAGGCTCAGCCTGCTGGGAGGTTTTTATATGGGCAAATATACAAATCCCGAGGACAGACGGGAGATTATAAGCCTTGTTGTCAGGACGCTTCTGGGAATCGCCTGCATTATAGGTCTGCTGTGCTGGTATTCGGGGGGAGATGTATCCTTTAACAGCTATGGCGCTTCGTATTATGAATTTCAAAAGCATATTTTATTTTCCGCATGGGGGATAATTACTGTCGTAGTATGTGCGGCAGTCTTTGCGGCAAGTCATAAATTTTATCAGTCGGTCAATGCAGGAAAGCTGCTGCTTGTTAATTTCGCATCGGGATCCTTGACCTTTGTTTATATTCTGATTTTTGTACTTTTGTCTATGCTTCTTTCAAATATCAGCTTTATGTTTGTAGAAATTCTTTTTTACGGAATCGGGTTTCTGCCCATAGCTGCCTTTGTTTTGACAAATCTTGTCTTTTTAAAAATCAACGGTCAGTATGACTATGAGGAGAGGTCTTTGCCTAATGCTTTTGGATTGTTTTTGCTTTCCGTTTTCTGCTATGGCGTTCCCTGTACTTTGACGTACTGCATTATGTTATTTTCAATTCGTTATTATTGATGAGAAACATAATACAAATTGTAATTCATTTGCATCATTTTACTATTTGTAATATCGCAAATTATCAATTTGAAATTAAATCAATTACGAATTACGCATTAAGCATTACGAATTATTCACGTTACCGAGCCGCTTATTATAGCGGTTGGGATAACTGACAGAACGGTTGGGTGCAGGCTCAGCCTGCAATTACGAATTAAAAAAGCTTCCGCCCGACGATTCCGTTAATCAAACGGTCTTATCGGGCGGAAGCTTTTTATCCTTATGCTTTAATTACTGGCAGTTCTTGCAGACAAAGGACATACAGTCGGTGCACTCGGGAACAGTGGGGTTAGCCTCGTGTGTGCCTACCTTGATTGTGTCGAGTGTGCAGTAATGCTCGTTTGCGAGATTGTACTTGCAGCTGGATACATCGCACTTGATAGCAGAATTCTTAGTCATTTTCTTTTCCTCCGAATTTATGAAGTATTGCCTTGCCTTTCCGCTTTCTGCGGATTTCGGCTTCGGCATATTACTATTATGAGTCGGAAGAAAATTTCGATTCATAGAAAAAATTGGAATTATTCGGGCAGCGGTTCGGTATGTATGGAAACAAGCGTCTGATCGTCTTCCGTTCTGTAGAAGCTTATGTTCATCAGCTCTTGGGTTTCTTTGGTTTCATCTAAAATATAGCCGTACAGCTCCAAATATCCAAGCTCCTCCACAGCGGAAAACTCAAAAACTTTTTCAAGCTCGGAACGGGGCTGTGAACAGGGTATTCCTGCCACAGAAACGTCACAGGGAAGATCTGCCCTGTTTTTTATGAGCCAGCGGCAGCAGTCCGCTTCCTCACGGGTCTGCTCCTCTGCACGTCGGCTCTGGACTGTGCCGATGCTTCTGCCCTTATAAAGGAGCATATAGCTGTCCTTGACTTGGTTTTCTATCTCCTCGCCATATATCTTATACGGCTCGCTCTCGGTATAGATAAGGGTTATGTCCTCTTTTGCTTTAAGGTCGGCAACGGTTATATCCGCAGGACAGGTGAAATCGCCTATGGTTATGCCGTTTTCATAAAGAAGCCATGCAGGGTCAAAGCTCTGCTCGCCTGTGAGAGGAGGGAAATCGGTCAGCCCTGTGAAATCTTCGCAGGGGGAATATTGCAGATATGCTTTGTTTGCTTCAAGCTGTGTGCAGTCCAGAGCAAAAAGCATTACGCCCGAGGCTTCGGGGGTGAACATTGCAAATTCTCCGCTGTCGGCTATGTAGGAATAGCTGACGGGCGTATTTTCACTCAGCGGCTTGTCAGACGACGGCTCGCCGAAAACAGCTTCAAGGACTTCACTGTCACAGCTTTCTGCTTCGCCTACGCTCCATTTGGTATTATCGGAATAGGCTGTAAGGGCAATTATCACTCCGTCGGTCTGCGGTCTGCCGTCCTTTACTATGACAAAGGCATCGGTCAGGAATTTGCCGCCTGCTTCAAGCTCGGAAATGTACAGAGTATAGCCGTATTCCTTAAACTCATAGCTTTTTCCGTATGAAACAGCGAACTCTTGGGGCAGGTCGCACACGGCAACAGGCAAAGCTATGCGGCTGTTATCCAGCTTTATATCAAGAACGGCATTTCGCAGAATTTCGCTGTTCTTGGGATTCATCATACGGGTGCTGACGGAATGCTTTTCACCCATCAGGCTTTCGATTATGTCATAGGTGAAGCCCTCGGACACATCGGCATAGGCTTCATAGATAGTTTCGGGGGCTTTGGCTGTACAGGCTGAGAGGGTCATTGCGGCTGACAGAAGCAATGACATGGGCAGTATTTGTTTTTTCATCGGCTTTATTTCCTTTTTGTTTTTGATAAATTCGCTCGTTTGTTCTAAAATTTACAATTTACACATTGACAGATATGAACATTTGTGCTATAATCATATTTGCAGCATACGCTCTGTCCAGTCCAGAGCAAGGGGAAACCATTGTGCGGCGGTGGGGTTTACATATCGGGGGTCGCCGTTTCGTATGGTGGTTATGTCGCACATTGCAATGCCGTGTCCGCCTTGGGGGAAGATATGCAGCTCGTAGGGAATCTCCTTTTCAGACAGGGCTGTGGCGTACATCAGGCTATTCTGCACGGGCACGGTCTTATCGTCGGCGCAGTGCCAGATGAATGAGGGGGGAGTGGTTTCCGCAACGTGGTTTTCAAGGTTTGCAAGGGCTTTCAGATCATCGGTTGGGGCTATATTTTTGGCTGAAAGGGCATGAGTGTAACGACCTGCTGTGATGACGGGATAGCAGAGCACCGTCAGGTCGGGGCGGATATTTTCTGTGAAAAGATGCTGATAGCGGCTGTGGTGAACGGCAAGGCTTGCTGTCAGATGTCCGCCTGCGGAAAAGCCTGTGATGATTATTTTATCGGTACAGCGGAGCGCTTCGGCATTGGCTCTTATATACTCAACGGCTGCGGCAAGCTCCAGAAGGGCGGTGGGAAAGGGTTTATCCACACAGCTGTAATCAAGGACGAAGCTGTTATAGCCGTGAGAATACCATCTTGCGGCGCATGGCTCGCCCTCCCGCTTTGAACAATGCTCATAGCTCCCTCCCGGCACGGCTATGACGGCAGGAAATCTTCTTTCGGGGTCAGAGTCGTGGATAAGGCAGGTGAGGGTGGGAGTCAGGTCAGCTCCTGACAGGTTTGCTTTGCTGTATGGGGGTGTGAGGTTTATTTTATGACTTTGCAAGGTATCAACCCTTTCGTTATAATTCGTAATTCGTAATGCGTAATGCGTAATTGTTTTTTTGTGTTTATACAATTTGTATTTTATCTAAGGTGTTTTACTGCTCGTAATACTATTTGTGCATTAAAAAATTATCAATTCGCAATTAAATCAATTACGAATTACGCATTACGAATTACGCATTACGCATTACGCATTGGTCACAGCGTATTGAGTTTTTCAGTAGTAAACATCATGATCAAGGCTTTGGAACCATTTGTCAAATTCTTCTACCTGGCTGTAGGTGAGATTGTCACAGTTAGCTATTCTCACGCTGCATAGCTTCGGGCAATTCATTAAAGGGGCAAGGGTAGTAATGGGGGTATCACTGAGTCCCACTCTTTCAAGAGCTTTACAGTTTGACAGGGGAGTAATATCGGAAACAGCGGTGCCGGCAAGCCTAACGGCTTCAAGAGCTTTACAGCTTGACAGGGGAGTAATATCGGAAACGTCAGTGCAGTAAAGGTCAATTTCCCTCAGCTTCGGCTTATTGGCAAGGGCTGATATATCGGAAAGCAGATTTTCCTTGCTGTGGTCGTGATGCTGAGAGGCGTTAAGGATCTCAAGGTCAGTCATAGGGGTAAGTACGGATATATCGCTTATATCGGTGCCATTGATATAAAGCTCTCGGAGCTTTTTACATTCGGAGATGGGGGACAGGTCGCTGACAGATGTGCCTGATATGTCAAGAACTTCAAGCTCGGTCATTCGGGTAAGGTCGGGAAGCTCGGTCAGCTCGGGATTCATAGACAAGGTGAGCCTTTTAAGCGAAGTCAGGCTTTCGATACCGCTGAATTTTTTAGTGAAGGTGATGATTTGCAGCTGCTCAAGCTCCGAAAAGCCATTGCTGAAATCAATGCTCTTGCCGACATCAGCTCCATTCAGATGATAGGCAGTAATTGTCAGATTTTTCAGCCCTTTTATTTTTGAAAGAAAGGATAGGTCGGTCAGAGATTTATCCACATCTCGGATATGCACCTTTTCGGCGGATATTTTGGAAAGAGCTGAAATATCCCTGTCGGTGAGTGGCTTATCCATAAGCAGGCAGGCTGAGCCTTGTTCCCAGTATTCCGCATTATAAACACAGGTTTCCTTTGAGGAAAAGGAGCAGATATAGAGGGCTGTTACGCTTTCGGGAAGCTCGCTGACTTTGCATGTGAAAAAGGTATTCTCTGCGGTAAAGCTTTTGTGGGATTCGTAATTGCGCAGGAAAAAGGCAATGCCGTATATTGCTGCGCAAATAACAGCATAGACCGCAGGATAGACAACAAGCTTTAAAATTATCTGCTTTTTCGTCATACCTTGTACCTCCTGTTTGTTTTCTCAACCGCCATAATAAGCGGCTCGGCAACATGTGAATAATTCGTAATGGCAGGCTGAGTCTGCACCCAACCGTTATGTAATTCGTAATGCGTAATGCGTAATTGATTTAATTGCGAATTGATGATTGGTTGTATTACAAACAGTAAAACAAGTCGCTTATAATACAATGTGTATTATAAGTCCAAGAAATAATTACGAATTACGCATTACGCATTAAACCTGCGGCTATAGAACTGTCGGCAGATATTTATCTTAAATAAGCTTATCGACCTCGTAAAGCTTTTTAAGCACGTTCGGAGGAATTTGCTTGTCGGCATTGCATCGGTCATATACACGCTGTATGTCTGCAATCGCTTCCTCCATTCGGTGCTGTTTTGCATAGAGAAATCCACGCACCCAATATGAACCGTAGGGAAATGATATTTCCGTTTCATTTTCATTGATATTTTCAGATTCAAGTGCAATAATATCATCTATGGTTTTTATACGTCCGAACCAATCCTGCATAAACGGTATATTCTGTCTTACAACCTCGCCTATATGCTCCTTTGCCCATTCAGCGTCGGGACCATAAATCGGAACAAAATATTTATCCCGTGCAGCCAGAAATTCACGGTGACGGTCTGAATCCCAATTATGTGAGTTACCGCTGCAAAAGTCCTCAAAACCGATATATCGATAAATACTTCCTCCGAAGTCTATGTGAACAGCCTTTTCAGTTCGGAAATATCCAAGCTTTCCGCTACATTTAAACAGATTTTTTTCCCAAGGAATAAAATCAAAGTTATAGCCCCAGTACATTGGCCAATCAGTGCCTTTAAGGGCGTAAACATTAAAAACCTTTCGGCAGTGGCTGTCCCATTCGGTAAACCACCAATGACCTTTATCACAGCATTTTACATCGAAATATTCCCTAAGCACCTCAGTTATTGACTCGTTCATATATGGTATTATTGATGTTTCGTAATGCATTATAAACCTCCGTTTGTGTTTCTCTGTCATTGAACTTTATATTGTGCGGATATTATTACAAAGAGTAAATAAATCAAGCAAAATACAATTTGTATAAATCTAAAAATTACACATTACTTACGTTACCGAGCCGTCAGGCAGAACGGGTGGGTGCAGGCTCAGCCTGCACCGCATAGTGCGGCGGTTTTGTCAAGTCCCAGCACTCCCTTGGCGGTTTCAGCGCTGATACCGTTTTCACCGCAGACCACGAGTATTCCGTCACAGCGGTCGGTCACAAGCTTCCATTCGGCACAGTCAAAGGCTTTGGATACGCAGAGGATTATCACATCGTACTGCGGTGCGATATAGCTCATAAGCTGCTCCCATGAGGGCTGGGAGAAGGCTTCACGGGGACTTTGGCAGCTTTCCCTGCCGCCTATGACATCAACGCCCTTTCGTGCGTTGACGGAAACTATATCCCAGACTGCACATTTGCCGTAAAGCATTTCGGACAGTCCCCCTCTTGGGTTAAGCTTGAAATATCCGCTGACAGAGGGATTTTTCAGCATACAGTCAACTATTACGGTGCGGCTGCCCTTTTCGGCAAGGGCACAGGCAAGGTAGGAGGCTATCTTTATATGAGGGGAGGTTTCGCCGCTTTTTGTTCTGAAATCGGGGGACACGGCTATTATCTTCGGAGAGTCATTTCCCATTACAGACATAAGGGCTTCGGCGGCGGCTGTATATCCGCTTTTTTCAAGTCCCTCGGGGGCTGTAAGTGGCAATTCACCGAGATTTGCCGCACTTCGGCAGGCATCTTCTATGTATTCCTGCATTGAAAGGGCTGTGCGGTAGTCGTTTTCGGTATCGACCCTGCGGACACGGTGCTCTCGGCGGTAAGAGGGCATTGCCGCATAGCATATCAGACCTGCGATGATGCCTATTGACGCTGACAGAGGTATTATGGGCAGTTGGGGCTTCTTGGGAAGCTCAAAGGGAGATATGACCTCAAAGGCGGGAATTTCCTCGTCCTTTTCCGCAAGGATAAGGATATTTATAAGGATTATGGGTGCTTCGGAGGGATTTTCCATTCCTCTGAGAATTATCTCAGCTCCGCTGCTGTCGCCTAAACGCTCCACCGACAGCATTTCCTTTAATTCGGGAGCTGTTAGCCCCGACTTTGCTCCTGCCAGCTCAAGCAGACCCTTTCGGGTAACGCCTTTTCTGAATGCCGACACGCTTCGGCTTATTTCCGTATTCACTACGCTTTCGCTTTCGGCTATTTCTGTAAAATTTATGACTGCTCTGCCGTTTTCCTCGGGTTTTTGACAGATAATGCAGAAAAGCCCTGCGGCGGCAGCTGTGATTACTGCCGCAAGCAGGGAATATATCAGCTTTTTAATGGAATGGGACATTTCCTGCGCTCCTTATCCTAATATATCAGAATTTTCTTTTTCTCTTTACTCGTCTGTGCTTCTTCTTTTTCTTTGATACCGCTACTATTATAATATATATTACTATCAAGGCGGCTGCTATTGCCGCCGCCGCTATGAACCAGCCCGAGGCTATGAACTGCTTTGCCTTATCCCAGTTGTATTCAAGTGCTGAAAGGGTTACATCCTCCTGCGCCGCAAGGGGAATGGTGCAGACAACCTCTCCCGACATTGACAGGCTGTAGCTGCCGAATATCTGTCCCTTGGTGATGGGGGCGGTGATAGTGCCGTCCTCGTTGAGCAAGGTTTCATCAATGGTTATCTTTTCTTCGAGACGGGCGGTGTCTATGGTTTTGAGCCAGATACAGCTGTAGCTTTCGGAGGTAACAAGGCGGACAAAATCACTGTTTTCGCCGAATTTTACCTGAAGCTCGGTGACTTCCTTATTGGACTGCACAAGCTGGGTGTATTCAAAATTCTCAAATGCCCATTCGTAAAGCGCTTTGTGGTCATCGTAATGCATATAGACGGATTCGCCGTTTTCGTCGTACATAGGCGAGCCCAGGGTGACAAGGAGATAATTGTTGCCGTCCCTTGAGCCGAGGGTAACAAGGTTTCTGCCCGATTCGTCCAGAGTTCCTGTTTTGAAGCCCTTGGCATACTGATAATAATAGCTGCTGGAGCGGTTTAGCATACTGTTTGTATGATAGATATGCGCCCAGCCCTCACCGTGAACATTGCTGGGCTGCATTTCATATTCGGGAGTGGTTGCAATTTCCACAAGCTTGGGATAATTTTCAACAGCGTATTTCGCAATGAGCGCCATATCGTTTGCGTTGGTGTACTGGTCATCATCGTAAAGACCGTGGGGATTTACAAAATGAGTTCCTGTACAGCCTATCTCCTTTGCCTTCTGATTCATCATATCAATGAAATTGGCTGTGCTTTCGCCGCCGACGTGGTAGGCAAGCACTCCTGCGGATTCACAGGCGGATTTGAGCATAAGGGAATAGAGAAGGTCGGTAACAGAGGTTTCCTCTCCTCTTTCAAGCCCTACCGAGGACGCTCCCATTCCGTAAAGCTCATCAAAGACTGCGAGGGGGGCTTCAAAATATGTATTGTCAAGATCCTTCACGTTATCGAGGACGACCATTGCGGTCATTATCTTGGTAAGGGAAGCGGGATACATCTTCTTATCGGCGTTCTTGGTATAGACTACAACGTCTTTATCGAGATTTATCATTACAGCGGCTTCGCTGGAGATGGTGAAATTGGGATTGAAGGTCACTGCTGACGCAGATGATGAAAACAATGTACATATCAGGCTCATTATCAGAGCTGCCGCTATAGTCAGCGAAAGTGTTCCTTTTCTTTTCAGGGTCATTTTTTGACATTCCTTTCTTTTATTTTCTTTTGTTCCTTGCTTTTAAAAGCTATATATTTTTATTATACCAAATCTCCGAGCGAAATGGAAGAGGTTTTGCGAATTTTTTTGCGAATGCTGTTGACAGTATTCTGCGGTGCTGTTATACTGAATAAAAAAGGAAGGTGAGGTTTATGAAACACAGCATTGCGGTATCGGTAATTATTCCTGCTCATAATGAGGAAAAATACATAGGGCGGTGTATCCGCTCGGTGAAGCAGTCAGCAAAAATGCTTGACAAAAGAGTGGAAATTATCACGGTATGCAACCGCTGTACTGACAGGACGGCTGAGATTGCCGCCGCCTGCGGTTCGAGAGTGGTTTTCAATGAGGACAGATGCATTGCAAAGGTGCGAAACACAGGCATTTCTGCGGCAAGGGGCAGAATTATAGTTACCATTGACGCTGACAACAGAATGACAAGGGGAACGCTTTCGGAAATATACCGAATGATGAAATGCGGCAGATATATCGGCGGCGGTGCTCCTATGCGGTTTGAACGGTACTCCTTTCCCCTTCTGCTCAATGACCTTATGTGCAGGGCGGCTTTTGGGCTGACGGGGCTTTACTGCGGCATTTTCTGGGCTGAGAAAGCTTCCTTTGACGCTATAGGCGGATTTGCGGACATCAAGGCTATGGAGGACGCTGTTACCGCTTCACGGCTGAAAAAGCTGGGAAAGGAAAGAGGGCTGAAATACACCTGCCTGCGGAAAAATTTCCTGATAAACTCTGTGAGAAAGTTTGACGCTTTTGGTGACTGGCTTTATTTCAGGCTGATATTTGAAAATGCAGGTGCTTTCATTTCCGCTGCTTTTGGAAACAGGCAAAAGCTTGACAGCCTGCTGGACAGACTGTTTTATGATTTTAATGCGTAATTCGTAAT
>JAGAJY010000288.1 GCA_017848125.1 Oscillospiraceae bacterium | reverse complement strand
TCGCTTTCACAGCCGAATGCCGCCGCCGCATCACGGGGAGCGTTCCACTGCACATAGGTAAAAGTGTTCTGATCGGTCTCGGATATTTTCTTTATAAGCTCAAACATTCTTGCAGGCGTATCCGCAACCTTGTGAAAGCTTTTGTTTTCTGCAATTTTCGTCCCGGGCATTGCAATTGAAAAGGGCTGTACCGACCCGAGAATAGAATCTGCTATCTCTCCGAAAATATTTTCCACGGGGAGAATGAAATCAGCCGCATTTACCACCGAAACAGGCTGACCCGAATATGGGTCAAGGTTGGAGGAAAGCTCTGCTGTACGGCAGAATTCCTTAAAAAACATGGTCTGACCGAGACGGCAGTGCTCATTGGGAAAAGGTCCCGAAACAGCGCTTGCCTCCGCCGCCGCAGGATTAGATGGACAGACCGAGGTAAGCTGCTCGGTCATCTTCTTTATAAGAAGGTCGGAAGGTCTGAGGGAATTTCTCAGCATATTCTCCCCCACGCCGCAGAGCACTATCAGAACAACGTTTTTGTACATTCTGTTAAGCTCTGTGTCAAGCTTGTCAATCGTCGGTATATTCACAGGTATCCTGTAATATTTTCGGATAGAAGAAATAACATTGACTATGCATTTATTGTAATTTGGAAAAACAAGCACATATATCAGTCCTTATTTGAATTTGGCAAGGCTCTTGAGGGCAAGACGGATAAGCTCCTCCGAAGCAAGTGAAGGATCAAGCACCGAAACAGCCTGCTCTGCTTCTGCCTGGGAATAGCCCAGAACCAGAAGCGCATCTACAGCCTCTGCAGCCGCACCGCCGGAAATAAATGCTCTGTTCACACCGCCTGTCGGAACAGCGGCGGCTGATAGGCTTCCCTGCTCCTTTGCGATCTTGTCTTTAAGCTCCAGCACTATCCTCTGAGCCATTTTCGGACCTACTCCCCTTACCTTTGTAAGCACCTTGAAGTCCCCTGTTGCAACTGCAAGGGCAAAGTTATTGGGGTCAATATCCGAAAGAATGGAAAGCGCCGCCTTGGGACCCACTCCCGAAACACCCAGCAGCATTTTAAAGCAGCCAAGCTCTCTTTTATCGAAAAAACCGAAAAGCTCCGTACCGTCCTCCCTTACCTGCAGATGAGTGTAAAGCATTGCCTCATCGCCGATATTTCCGAGAGAAGCAAGAGTGTTGTAGGTAGTGCGGCAGCCGTAGCCAACACCTGCACATTCAATGACCGCAAGCCCCGCTTCCTTTACAATAAGCGTTCCTCTGACGCTGTATATCATAATATATGACCATTCCTTTCCCGAGAGTTTTGTGTTTTCCGTAAGGAAATCTTTGTCGTCAGACAAAGAAACAAAACTCGGTTTGAAAATCTTTGATTTTCAAACTATCCTCCTCGTAGTCTTATTCGTAACGAATCGCAGATGAGCTGTGACCGTGGCATATTGCCAGAGCAAGAGCGTCAGCCGTATCATCGGGCTTGGGAACGCTTTTAAGTCCAAGTATCGTCCTTGTCATTTCCATGACCTGCTTTTTTTCAGCTCTGCCATAGCCCACCACCGACTGCTTCACCTGCAATGGAGTATATTCGCATATTTTCAGACCGCTCTGAGCCGCCGCAAGAACAATAACTCCCCTTGCCTGAGCCACATCTATGCCGGTTTTCTGATTTGTATTGAAAAAAAGCTTTTCTATGCTCATAACATCGGGCTTGAATTTGTGTATAACAGTCTGCATATCATTGTAGATATCTGTCAGTCTCAGAGAAAAATCCGCCCCTGCCACAGTCGTTATTGCGCCGTATCCAAGGGGCTTGAAGGAATAACCGTTATACTCAAGCACTCCATACCCAACAATAGCATATCCCGGGTCAATTCCGAGAATAATCAAAAAACCACGCTCCCGATAAATACAGATAATTTTAAACCAACTTATATTATACCAAATTTCTTTCCTGTACGCAACCCCTTTTCGTAATATTTTCATTGTGAAAAAAGCAATATAGAACATATTCAAAAAATCTGAGACAAAAGGACGGTTAAGCAAGAATCACTCTGAAATAATAAGAAAAGTGAGCCGTTTTTACAACAGCTCACTTTATATCTATTCAGCATATGCTTACTCAGAATCAAAACTCTCGAAATTGCTTTTGTGAACCGATTACTCCCACTCAATAGTACCAACAGGCTTGGGAGTAAGGTCATAGAGCACACGGTTGATACCCTCAACCTCGGAAGTAATACGCTTTGTGATATGATGGAGAAGCTCATAAGGGATCTCCTCAATAGTAGCGCTCATTGCGTCAGTGGTATTGATAGCACGGATAATAGCAGGCCAGCCCTCGTAGCGCTTATCGTCCTTAACGCCGACACTCTTCATATCGGGAACAGCAATGAAATACTGCCAAACAGTCTTGTTAAGACCGTTCTTGTCAAATTCCTCACGGAGAATAGCGTCAGCCTCTCTGAGAGCATTAAGACGGTCACGGGTAATAGCACCCAGACAGCGAACACCAAGACCGGGACCGGGGAAGGGCTGACGGTCAACCATAGAAGCAGGAAGACCAAGCTCCTTGCCTACAACACGAACCTCGTCCTTGAAAAGCAGACGAACAGGCTCAACCAGCTCAAACTGCATATCCTCGGGAAGACCGCCAACATTGTGGTGAGCCTTAACACCGTCACTTTCGAGAATATCGGGATAGATAGTACCCTGAGCAAGGAAAGAAATGCCCTCAAGCTTTCCTGCCTCCTCATCAAACACCTTGATAAACTCACCGCCGATTATCTTGCGCTTCTTCTCAGGCTCGCTTACGCCTGCAAGAAGATCGAGGAAGCGGTCGGTAGCGTCAATATAAATGAGATTAGCGTCAAGCTGATTCTTGAAAACCTCAATAACCTGCTCGCTTTCGCCCTTTCTCATAAGTCCGTGATTAACGTGAACACATACAAGCTGCTTGCCGATAGCCTTAATAAGTAATGCAGCTACAACAGAGCTGTCAACACCGCCCGAAAGAGCAAGAAGGACCTTCTTGTCCCCTACCTGCGCCTTGATTTCTGCGATCTGCTCGTCGATAAACTTCTTCGCAAGCTCAGATGTGGTAATTCTTTCCATGGAATCGGGTCTTTTGTTATTCATACTATCCACTCTCCTGTGTTCAAAATAAAATTTATAAAACAAAATTTATAATATATTATAATACCACAGCTAAAATTAAATTTCAATAGGTATTTTGTAATTATTATATATTTTTTTGAACACATTTCATTTTATATACCACTATATATTTGATGAACGATTCATTTCAACAGTTTCTTACATCTTTTACTTCTGCAAAATGCTTATTCATATAAAAATAGGATGTTATCGAGTATGAAGCAAATCTTTCAAACGGGATAATACAGTTCATTTCTTTGTCATCATCACATGGCAATGGATGATGCGGATAATTTCCTAAAAAAGTAAGCTTTTTCTGCTGATCATTACCGTAAATCTGAATCTCTGTCCTATATACCATTTTTCCGTTTGAGTCTGTTCTTTCAAAGTATTGTATATACGGAAAAACAGATATGTCCATTTCCGAATAAACTTTTTCAACATCAGCAAACATAGTATAAAAAACAGGAAACTCACCCTCCATACGTTCAAACATCAGAAGAATATATCCGCCCGTAAAATCATAATATGGAGATTCAGCAGTTTCTCTTATTCTGCAAAAACCGTTGTATTTTAGCGCTAAAACATCACCCTTCTTCCAATGATTCTCAAATGGTAAGCTCCTTTTCACCTTTTTTCTTTCAGGCTGGGGTGAATCAAGCTTTTCCCTGTATTTTGCCAATTCCATTTTTCGTTTATTGTATAAAACCGCATCTCCGTCTTCCCAATTTCTCAGATCATTGTCTATGGCAGTATAAGCCAATCTTTTTATATCTTCCGATAATCTTCCGTATTCCCACATCTGCTTTGCAAGAATCATAAGAACTATCGGATTATCATCACTGTCACTGAGTAGTTTTTCATTATTTCTGAAAAAACGCCGCAAAGCGTCCTCATCATCATAACTGTATTTTAGGAATCTCGAATATTCGTTTTTTATATCCATTGCTGTGTCGCAATCCCAAAGATTAACTCCCCAACTTCCCATTTATTTTACCGCCATTTCATATGGTTCTTCACCAGTCAAACTAAAAATATTTCCCCTCACCCACCCTGCCGACGTTCAGTACGAGGTAGTAACAATGATGAATCACCCGTGCCGTGACACAGCTGTATTCAAAAACAATGCGTCTGTAAAAATGCTGAGCAATTATATTGTTATATGCCTGCTCCAAAGCACCATTTAGCAACCGCCAGCAGATTTTCTGCGATTTGTACTGCACCCGTCGGCACTCAAAAAATATCAAAGAAGCTCAGTAGTCCAGTTAAGCTCCTGGATCCTCACATTAAGAACTCTCAGCTCCTCGCAAAGCTTGTCCGACTGCTTTCTCAGCTCGGCAACATCAACCGTGCTGAGAATCCTTATTTCTTTCGCAGAATACCTGTTCACCCTGTCCGAACAGCCTGTGAGAAAGCTGCGGATAACATTCATTTTTAGCGTAAGAGCGTCCTTTTTGGCAAGAAGCTCTGTGAGGGTAGCACCGTCACAGACCGTCCTGCTGTTGGTCAGATTTATTCTTCCGATAAGCTCCTCCAGCTCCTTGACAAGCCTGTCAAGCTCCGCCAGAAGATATACGGGATCCTCAGAGGGAACATCACCCTCCTGAACCTTTGAATTAAGTCTCAAACGCTCGCCCAGCTGAGCGATTCGCTTGTTTATGTCAGCACGAAGATTAAGCGCCTCTGCAAGTCTCATACTCATTCAACCTCCCTCAGAAATCTCTCCACGTCAGGCACAGAAAAGCTTTCCTGCTTAACAGCCCTGCCACGAAGCTTTCTGCGTTCCTTCTGCGCCTTGATGACCTTCTGACGTGAAAATTCTTCACGTTCCTTCTCCTCAAGGCTGTTTTCTATGAATTTAACGGTAGCCTCATATCGTGGTATAACGATATTTTTCAGAGCGTTGGCTCTTGTCTGGGTTTTCTTGATAGCATTTGCAAGGCGGAAAACGCTGTTATCAACTTCTGCAAGCATAGCCGTCATCTGCTTTACACGATTGAAGCAAATGTATGCAAGGTCAACGTTTCCGTCGGTATTTTCAAAGCCATAGGTCAGCCTGTTATCCGAAACATCAAGGCTTACCTTCGGAAGCTCACAGCCCATAACGCTCCTGTATGTTACCTTGACGCTCTGCTCTATAGGCAGACCCTCCGCCACTCTGCTGATAAGTCCCATTGTGATATTTGCACGCTGCAAAGCGGCATATGCGTCCTTATAGGTGTCGGAAATGGATATTCTCAGTGCCTTTGCAGCGTCAACCATCATCATAAGCTCACGGATAAGGATATTTCTTTTTCTGTCAAGAAGCTCATAGCCTACCCTTGCAAGGGACAGGCTTTTCTTTACATTCAGAAGATTGCCTTTGGTAGGAAAAACCTGCTCAGCCAATTTATATCACTCCTTTAATCCTCAAACTGAGCTGCCTTATTGGGGTCATACTTAACATCGAGCAGCTTGTCGTCAACACGGTCAAGCGCAGAACGGGGCAGCGTTGAAAGCAGCGCCCAGCCAAGGTCGAGAGTCTCGTCAATAGTTCTGTTCTCGTCAAACCGCTGATTCAGAAAATGCTTTTCAAACAGCCTGCCGAATCTGAGATATGATTTATCCAGCGGCGAAAGCTCGTCCTCACCGATTACTGAAGCAAGGGAACGTGCGTCCTGCACCTTTGCATAAGCGGCAAAAAGCTGATTGGAGCAATCGGAATGGTCAGCCCTTGTGTAGCCCTCACCGATACCGTCCTTCATAAGTCTTGAAAGACTGGGAAGAACAGCCACAGGAGGATATATTCCATTCTGGTCGAGACTTCTGTCAAGAACTATCTGCCCCTCGGTAATATATCCCGTAAGGTCGGGAATGGGGTGGGTAATATCGTCATTGGGCATAGTAAGTATGGGTATCTGAGTAACAGAGCCCTCAGAGCCCTCCACAACGCCCGCTCTTTCATAAAGCGAAGCAAGATCGGAATACAGATAGCCGGGGAAACCCTTTCTTGCAGGGATCTCACCCTTTGATGATGAAAACTCTCTCAGCGCCTCCGCATAGCTTGTCATATCCGTAAGGATAACAAGAATGTGCATATTCTTTTCAAAGGCAAGATATTCGGCAGCAGTCAGAGCACATTTCGGCGTAAGTATCCTTTCAATAATAGGGTCGTTTGAAAGATTGAGAAACATAGTTACCCTCTGGAGAACACCGCTTTCCTCAAAGCATTTTCTGAAATAATCCGCAACGTCGTTTTTAACGCCCATTGCCGCAAAAACCACAGCAAAATCCTGACCGCTCTCCTCGGCGATCTTTGCCTGACGGACTATCTGCACAGCAAGCTTGTTGTGAGAAAGTCCCGAGCCTGAGAAAATAGGCAGCTTCTGACCTCTGATAAGGGTCGTCAGAGCGTCAATTGAGGAAATACCCGTGTTGATGTAGTTTCTGGGGTACGAGCGTGAAACGGGATTAAGAGGCTTGCCGTTAATATCGGCATACTTTTCCGCATAGATCTCTCCCAGCCCGTCAATAGGACGGCCCGCACCGTTGAAAACTCTGCCGAGAAGCTCCTCGGAAAGGGGCAGCTCCATAGGCTTGCCGATAAATCTTGTACGGGTATTTTTCAGTGAAAGACCCTTTGTACCCTCAAAAACCTGCAGTACAGCCCTTGTACCATCTATCTGAACGATTCGTCCCGTTCTGACAGAGCCGTCGTCAAGGCGTATCTCCGCAACCTCATCGTAGGAAACGCCCGTAACATTATCAAGAGCGATAAGAGGGCCGTTTATCTCCTTTAAGCCTAAATACTGAACAGCCATTATCTCCCCTCCTCTGCACAGGCTTTTACAACCTTTTTGACCGTCTGTTCTATCTCAACGTCAAGACTTCTGAACATCTCAGGCTTGTCATTGGGAATATCATATTTCATCTTGATGACCTTTTCAAAGATACCCGTTTCAATTATCCTGTTGATAGGCACATTCTTCTCAACAGCAATGCGGCAGTCATCATAAAGCTTCAGAATAGACTTCATCATTCTGAACTGCTTGTCAAGAGGAACATAAGTATCGTCCTTGTGATATGCATTCTGCTGCAAAAAGCCGACTCTTACGACTCTCGCCGCTTCAATGATAAGCTTCTGGTCATCGGGAAGAACGTCCGCACCGATAAGCTTGACAATTTCCATCAGCTTGTTCTCCTCAATGAGCAGTGAAGAAATTCTCTGACGGTACAGCAGAAAATCCTTGTCAACATTCTTGTAATAGTATTCATTCAAGTCGTCCGTATATTCCGAATAGCTGTTATTCCAGTTGATAGCGGGATAATGACGGGCATAAGCAAGGGACTTGTCAAGCGCCCAGAAGCAGCGGACAAATCTCTTTGTATTCTGAGTAACAGGCTCGGAAAAGTCAGAGCCCTGAGGAGAAACCGCACCGATAATTGAAATACTTCCCTCTGAGCCGTTAAGATTCTCCACATAGCCTGCTCTCTCGTAAAATTCCGAAAGTCTTGACGGAAGATAAGCAGGGAAGCCCTCCTCCGCAGGCATTTCCTCAAGACGTCCGCTTATTTCACGAAGCGCCTCTGCCCATCTTGATGTGGAATCCGCCATAATAGCGATGTGATAGCCCATATCACGGTAATACTCCGCAATTGTGATACCTGTGTAAATAGAAGCCTCTCTTGCGGCAACAGGCATATTTGACGTATTTGCGATAAGCACAGTTCTGTCGGTAAGAGGGCGATTTGTTTTCGGGTCAATAAGCCCCGAAAACTCCTTTAAAACCTGAGTCATCTCGTTCCCACGCTCACCGCAGCCGATATAAACGATAATATCAGCGTCGCACCACTTTGCAAGCTGATGCTGAGTCATAGTCTTGCCTGTTCCGAAGCCTCCGGGAACTGCGGCAGTACCGCCCTTTGCGATTGGCAGAATGGTATCTATAACTCGCTGACCCGTTATCAGTGGACGGCAGGCAGGCAGTCTTTTATCAAAAGGACGTGACTGCTTTATAGGCCATTTCTGGCACATTGTAAGCTCACGCTCAGTACCGTCCGAAAGCTTTATCCTGCATATTACATCATTAACCGTGTATTCGCCGTTTTCAGCGGCATATACGACTTCGCCGCTTAAATCTGACGGTATCATACAGCGATGCTCAATAAGCGGAGTTTCGGGGCATACAGCAAAAACAGAGCCTCCGCTGACCATATCGCCGACGGAAACCTTGACAGTCACCTGCCACTTTTTCTCGGTATCAAGGCTGTCAATATTAGAGCCGGGGGAAATATAAGCACCCGAAAGCTCCTCAATTTTTTTCAAAGGACGTTCAATTCCGTCAAAAATATTGGAAATAATTCCGGGGCCAAGAGTAGCCGAAACAGGCATACCCGTACCGATAACAGGCTCGCCGGGCTTCAAACCTGTTGTAACCTCGTAAACCTGAATGGTAGTTTCCTCGGAATTAACGCCGATAACCTCACCCATCAGGTGATTTGTGCCCACATAGACCATTTCCATCATAGAGAAGTCCGATGTGTCACGCACCTTTACAACAGGGCCGTTTACAGAAAATACGGTATTCACTGTGCTTCACCCTCCTGTGCCGACAAAAGATTACCTGCGGCAAATATACTCTGCTGCTCTTTCAGAGAACAGTCAAAGGTCCTGTCGGTAACAGTCCCCTTTTCGGTGCGGAGGATAAGCATTCCGCCCAGCTTTACAGAATCATCTGCGGCAACAGTCACCTTATTTCCCGAAGCAGCGGCAACTGCTTCAGACAAATGCATATCCTCGGGAGAAAGAAGAACTCTTGCACCTTCCAGATCGCTCTCCTCCGAAATTATAGAACACAGCTTATCCTCATATTCGGGTGTCCTGCGGTACTCGGCTATCCTGTCCTGTATTTTTCCAAAAAGCTCAGCTGTCAGCCTTTCACGGCACAGCAGAACTTCCTTTTTCATTTCAAGCTCAGCCTTGGAGATCATACGGACGCACTTGCCCGAAGTCATTTTCATATTGTCGCTGAGATGACGTTTTCCCTCTTCCTCTGCGTGCTCTCTTGCCGCAAAAAGAATATCGTTGCGTTCCTGCTCTGCTTCAGAGAGAATATCGTTTACCTGCTTATCGGCAGCAGTGCTTACTGCGCTGATAAAGCGGTCAAGTCTGTCCTTTTCCAAAAGTATCCTTCCTTTCGGGTAATTTGCTAAAGCTTGATTCCTATCGCTTCCTGAACGTAGCGTGATATAGACGCAGTAACGTCAACAGCTGCGTGTCTGTCGGGAATCTCTGAAATAAGCGGCGATGGACGTGTAAGCTTCAGCTCATTTACCTTGTCCTCAATGAGAGCAATAAGCTTTTCCGTCATAAGTATAACGGCAATTTCCTTGTTGTCCATTGCCTCAAGAAGCGCCTTTTCGGTTTCCTCAGCCTTATGGACAACGATACCCTCGATCCCTGCAAGGCGCATTCCCGTAACGGTATCCACATTATCGCTGATAAGATAGAATTTCATAATAACTGTCCCTTCGTGAAAACAGCATACCGTAAAAACGTCGCCGTAAATCAGACAGCCTGAATGATAAGGAATGCGATAAGGAAGCCGTAAAGAGCAACACCCTCGCCGAGAGCAACGAAGATCATAGCCTTACCGAAGCAGGAAGGCTCCTCCGCAACAGCGCCGATAGCCGCAGGAGCAGCATTTGCAACCGCAATACCGCAGCCGATAGAGCCGAGTCCTACAGCAAGAGCCGCCGCAAGATAGCCCATACCCGCGCTGCTGATAACGCCTGCCGTTTCCTGAACCACCTCAGCGGAAACGAAGTTGCCAACGGGAAGAATTACAGCAAGAAGCATAACTCCGAAGAATGTGCAGAGATTACCGATAAGAGCATTTCTGCACTTTGTTCCGTCGGTAAAATGCTTGATTCTGGAAATAACGGGAAGTGAAAGAAGAACTACGATCGCAAGGGGAAGTAAGAAAATATACATAACGGTTTCCTCCAAATTTTAATTATTCAATAATTTCATCATAATCAACTTTTACAGGCTTGAATGCCTTTCCGCCGCCTGTGTAATAGCGTGAGAACATCTCATAGAATTCCAGTCTGAGCACCTGGATTCCCACCAGCAGACCCTCAAGAACGATAACAAACAGGTTTCCGAGGATCATTACCAGCGGCGAAAAGCTGCCCGACATTTCAGCCAGAGCAAGAACAACAGACATCATACCTGCGTGTGACAAAACAAATCCGCCTACTCTTACAAATGACAGAGTATTTGTGGCATATCCCAGCAAAAACTCAAAGCACTCAAAGAAATTCGCCGCAATAAAGTCCGTAAGGCTTTCGTGTATCTTAAAGCCCTTGCCCTTAACAAGCTCGCCCAGAGGCTCACGCAGAAACATAACAATAAGCGGCAGAACAATAAGACAGCCAATATATACAGGACCGCCCACATTAAGTCCCAGCATTCCGCCCAGCAGAAGCATAAGCAGAGAGCAGTAGAAAACAAGTCCCGCAAGACCGTTGTTTGAAAACAGCGCCCTTGTGTAATTTTTTTCCTTGAAGCCCATCACCATATTCACAATCACGGAAATGATGATTATGGCAATACCTATACCGATAGCGGTATAAAGCACGTTATTTATGCTGTGGATAGCCTTGAAGGGCAGGAAATGTATTCCCATACTCTCATAAACAGGGTCAAGAAGCTCCTCATATCCGAAGATACTGCCGTACAGCGTTCCGAAGATCATACTTGAAACACCAAGGCGCTCCATAATCCGTCCCAGAGTCATTTTCTTCCATTTCCAGAGAATAAGACCTATCAGGCTAATAACAAGTCCCTGACCCAGATCGCCGAACATTATGCCGAAAAGCAGCGTATATGTTATCGCCACAAAATTCGTAGGATTCATATCGTTGTATGCAGGCAGACCATACAGCTCAACGAACATAGAAAACGGCTCGGAGAACTTGTTGTTTCTTAGCTTAACGGGAGTTTCCAGATCTCCCCCGCCGCCCTCTGAGCATGGCTTCATGACAAGGGAAACAGTGGTAAGCTCAGAGAAAAGGGACTTGAACCACTCTGCCTCCCTTTCGGGAACAAATCCAACGATATAGAACTTGTCCCTTATCATCATAACCCTCTCCCTCAGTTCAAAGGTATCGTGGAGAGTTTTGAGCTTAGTGAAATACTTATTAAGAAGCTCACGTTTTTCCTCAATATAATCCGCAAGCTCCTTTTTGGTCTTTTCCACCTCGGAAGCGTCATTGTCAACATCATTCTGCAAGAATTTAGCAGCGTCCTCCGCACTTCCGTGAACAAAATCGGGAAGCCTTATTCTGTCAAAGTACAGTGAATCCAGAATACTGTCTATCTCCTCCGCCTCGGATAGAGGTGCAAAGCAGAAGCCGTAAATATATTCCTTGTCTCTGCCGTATGCAAGGAAGAAGAAATTCTTGTCCTCATAAAATGGCAGCTTGTCATAGCTGTCAACGGGAAGTCGTCCGAAGCGCACCTTTATGTGCTTACAGGCGAATATCTGCTGAATATCAACACTCAGCGAGCCTACGCCCTCGCCTCCGCTGATATGAAGTACCTGCTCGAGAGCCATTTTATGAGCGTTCAGATTATCCGAAGCCTTTTTGACCTCGCCCTTGAGCTTCTGAACACGGTTTCTGACGGTACGGATCTCCTCCTTGATCTTTTCAGCGTCACCGTCCCTTATACCCGAAGCGTCTGCTTTTTCAAGAGTGATCCCCGTAAGCGTGCCTATCTCGGAAAGCATTTTCAAGGGAGCTATATAGGGATTCTCACGCTTTGCGGTATTTTTTGAACCGCTGATGTGAATAGCGGCGGCATTTTCCATATGAAAACAGCCGCAGGAGCTGATAATGTCCAGAACAGCGTCAAGCTCGGATTCAACGCCTGCAATATCAGCAAACATCATTTTTTCTATTGATGGCATTTTGACAGATACACCGTCCTTTCTGTCTTGATTATGGGAGAAAACTCAGGTTATTATAAGCTCTGAAATCTCCTTTGTAGGCAGGGAATAACGTATTCCCTCGATTATCCTTATAATATTCTTTACCTCAATATCCGCAAGCTGGATAAAGGTATAGAAGCATTCGGGAGCAGCAGTTGAGCGTGAAAAGGCTCTCTTTATCTGCAGATATCTGAAGCGGATAAGAGCCGTTTCGGGATCGCTCATATCAAAGCCCTTTGCGGCAATTTCTCTGCCGTAATAGGTCTGCGAGAATCTCTGCATAAACTCCTTGTCGTCCCTTGCATTGTAAAGCTCGTCCATTTTCTGCTGGGATATCCGCATATAAATGGGTATCATACGGGACCTTATATCCTCTGCATCCGCATTGAAAAAACGCTTCATACGGTAGCTGTTGATGATATTTTTCATATCTATCTGACTTCCTATAAAATCCCTCAGACGCTTTTCCGTTTCACCTCCGATCAGCTTCAGCGAGTCGGCAAGCCTTCTTGAATAATAGGTATTCAGCTCCAGCTCCAGAGCAGGATAGTCAATATGCCCCTTTTCATCAGGCTGATACTTTTTCAGAATAGCCGAATATGGCGTTTTCTCCGTCAGCGCAAGCAGCTCTGCGTAGCTTCCCACCTTTGCAAGCTCCATAAGATTAAAGGAGGTGTACTTGTTCATATAGATGGGCAGAGTATTTATATGGTCGCTTGTTCCCGCATTAAGATGAAGTATGCATATCAGTATCTCATCAATTTCGGTTTTGATTATAATAAAGTTATAGAATTCATTTTCGGCTATCTTTTCAAAGCGGAGTATCTGGAAATACCTTTCCATAAGGCTTCTTCTCAGAATATTTTCAAGATTTCCTCTGTGAATACTTTCGGTATTGACATTTTCCAGCACCTTGCTGAAATAGGTAGATCTTTTCAGATAATCCGCAGCGTCGGAAACCGATGTACAGCTCAGCAGAGCATTATAATCCTCCTGCCTGAGCCTTCTGCCGTAAACAGCGTGCATCTTGGCGACTGTGGCATTAAGATTGCGCCTGCAAGCAGAACGTTTCTCATTCAAAAGACATTCCCCCTTTAAGGCAGTTCATCGGGCGGTCATACTGAAATGACCGCTCTGAATATCTCCTCGCACCACTTTTCGGAATTTTTCTCAAAGCTCTTAGTCATAGCCTCTATCTTACAATTCTTTTCAGCCGAAAGCTGTGCTATACGCTCATTGGTCTTATCCATTTCGAGCTTTTCAAGCTTTTCCAGCTCAGAATTTTTCACCTTAATGGCACGGGCAATGATCTTTTCTTCCTCAGCCTTGGCTTCCTCGATTATCTTCATTTTCTGACGTTCTGCGTCCTCAATTCGTTTGGTAGTTCCCCTGTCAATATCAATTATCGACTTGATAATATCGTCCATCACGATTCTCCTTTTTGTCAGACATCAGTTTTTAAGGCTGTGGAGAGGTGCAGGGATCTGACCGCCTCTGTTAATAAACTTGGCAGGCGAATTGCCGTTTACCTTCATAACAGGCCCCTTTCCGAACAGACCGCCCCAGTCAAGCACATCGCCTTCCTTGCAGCCGATAGCGGGGATAACTCTTACAGCAGTGGTCTTGCAGTTTACCATACCGATAGCAGCTTCGTCCGCAATGATTCCCGAGATAACCTCTGCCGATGTATCACCGGGAATAACTATCATATCAAGACCAACAGAGCATACAGCGGTCATAGCCTCAAGCTTTTCAATGAGGAGCGAGCCGCTTTCCGCAGCAGCTATCATACCTG
>JAGAJY010000287.1 GCA_017848125.1 Oscillospiraceae bacterium | reverse complement strand
ATATCATTTTCAAGACACTTTTCCTCAACTGCTTTCAGAATATCTTTCGGAACATACTGCCCCGTAGGGTTGTTGGGATTACAAAGAAAAATCATATCGGTACTGCTGTCAAGAACGTTCAAAATACCCTTATCAATGGCAAAATCATACTTTTCAGAAAGATAATAGTGCAATATCTCTGTGCCGTTTTCTGAAAGAGCTTTTTCATATTCGCTGAATGTGGGTGCGGTAACAATGGCTTTTTTAGAATTCACAGCTTTTACAATCCTGTAAATCAAATCCGCCGCGCCATTTCCGCATACAATATTTTCAATCGGGAAATTTTCGTATTCAGATAACGCTTTACACAATTTTCTGCACAAAGGGTCAGGGTAATTTTCCCACTCTGATACTGAATTTTTAAGCGCAGTTTTGACACCTTCAGGCATACCTGAGGGATTAAGATTTGCCGAAAAATCAAGACTTATTTCACGACTGTAAATATCGCCGCCATGCTCTGAAATCACCATATAATTCCTCCGAAAATAATTGCTCTGAACAGCACCGAAAACAGCAATGTAATAACCGCCGAGCAATACATAAGCCTGTTGGCACGGCGGATATCCTCGTTTTCTATGGAGCGGTTATCATCGCCTATATAGTCCTTTTTATGAAGCTTGCCGAAATAGTAAGCGTCGCCTGCCAATCTTATATCAAGCGCACCTGCACATACCGATTCAGTTTGTGCAGAATTAGGGCTTGCGTGCTTTCTGCGGTCACGTTTCCAAATCTTAACGGCATTTTTTCCGTTCATTTTAAGTATGTAGGCTGAGATAATCATGGTTATCGCCGTAAGACGTGACGGGATATAATTCAGTACATCATCAAGCCTTGCCGCAAAACGTCCAAGCTCGGCATATTTTTCGTTTTTATAACCTATCATTGAATCCATAGTATTTGTCGCCTTATAGAAAAATCCAAGCACCGCACCGCCCAGCGACATATACATCATAGGGGCGGTAACACCATCGGAAGTATTTTCCGCAACCGTTTCAACCGCCGCGCGTATAATGCCGTTTTTATCAAGACAATCCGTATCACGTCCCACAATCATCGAAACAGCTTTTCTTGCTTTTTCGGTATCATTTTCTTCAATTGCACGATACACCTTCATACTCTCATCACACAAGCATTTGGGCGCAATAAGATAGTAGCAGAAAACACTTTCTGTCACAATTCCGAGAATGATGTTCAATTTATAGGATAGAAATAAAATCACAAAAGGAATTGCCGTGGATAAAAACAGTACAGTTATTCCAAGGAAAACACCGCCGGCACGCAGATTTTTAAAATTCTTTCGGGAGAATATTTCGAGCTTTGATATAAGTGTTCCGATAAGTCTTATGGGGTGTGGTAATGTGTATGGGTCGCCTAAAATCAAATCTATGATAAAGCCGATTATTATCGGCAGAATTGCCGCAAGTAAGTTCATATATTCTCCAGTATTTTTATTTTCTCGTTATCAAATTCGGTAATAAATCCTTGCCCGTTTTTTACCTGAAAATCAAAATAATCCTTTTTGGGAACAGCATATTTTTCAAGCACAGACATAATTGTTCCGCCATGAACAACAAATGAAATGACACCCACATCAGAATATTTCCGCACAGTTTTTTCAAATGCTGCAATACATCTTTTCTTGAAATCCTCTGTATTTTCGCCATTCGGAAATGGCAATTTGCCACCGCTGTCTATCCATTTCTGATAATCGGGATTGCCGCTTAACTCAAGATAATTCTTCCCCTCAAAATCTCCGAAATCACATTCCTCAAGTCCGTTCACAGCAATAATTTTACCGCTCGGGTATATTAATTCAGCAGTTTCCAGACATCGTTTCATCGTGCTTGAAATAACGATGTCACAATCGGGATATTTTCTTTCCGAAAGCTGTGTTCTGCCGTTTTCGCAGAGTGATTCATCCGTTCTCCCTATGTAGCGTTTTTCAAGATTTCCGTTTGTTTTTCCGTGACGGATAAAATTGATTATCATTATAATTCTCCCTTGATTACAGCAGGTATTCCGCAGATTAGTCGCACAACTGTATCCGAATTTTTGGCAATCAAAGAGCCTGCTAGTCCTACCTGTTCACGCCATAATCTATCGCTCTTTTCAAGAGGAACAATACCACACCCGATTTCATTTATTATAACAATCAGATTGGAATTATCTCTGCAAAGTCTTTCAGTATAAGAGGCAACGTCATCTCCGTTTTCTATAAGCCGTTTTACAAGCTGATGATAATTGCTGACGCATTTTGCTGTAAAAACACTTTCAAAATCACAGTTATCTCCATTCAGAATTTCACAGTTATAGTGTGCTTTTACAAAATCTTTTTTCCCCTGATATGCTCCGCCTGTTATCATTATCATAACGCGATTACCTCCGTGATTTTTTCTCCGACTAATGCTGTCACAGCTACCAAAAGCTCGCTGATTTGCAGAAACCAGCCTGCCGTATCGCCCGTAATTCCACCGAAATTCTTATATGCGGAAAATCTGTAAAACAAGAAACTGCACAACGCTCCGACTGTGACAAAAACGCCCGACATAAGGCTTGAATAAGCCATAAAAAAAGCAGTGATTACAGCGATTATGATAAGAGCAGAAAGGGTAATTTTCCTGTGTGCAGGCTTTACAAAGCTCTGAAGTGTACCCTCGCTTTTTGCACTTTTCAAGCACACCGCACCGATACCGCTGAGTGAGCGTGACAGAATAAATCCAAGAGCAATCACAGCAACAGTTTTTATATCTTTGATTTCGCTGTAAACCGCGGTCTGCAAAAGCAGATAAACAGCAAGATAAATCACCGCAAATGAGCCGATATGAGGATCGGACATAATGAACAGCTTTTTCTCCCTGTCACCGAATGATGATTTAGCGTCAATCACATCACAAAAGCCGTCAAGATGTATTCCGCCTGTTACAATTATCGGAATTATAACGGAAACCACACCCTTGAGGATTGTTCCGCAGTTAAGCAAATCGCTGACATAATTCCAAAGAAGAAAAAATCCTCCTATTACCGCACCTATAAGCGGAAAAAAGCAAAGCGCATACCGTCTGTTTTCTTCTTTCCATTCTACCTGCGGCATTGGTATTCTCGAATACATCAAAAAAGCATTTGCAAGAGATTTCAATATAGTCATAAAAGCATTCCTTTCACAGCTAAGGGGATTCCGTAAACACACTCAATTACATTGTCGGCAAGTTCACTCATACGGCGGTTTATATCGCCCATAATGCGTATGTAATCCATTGTTTCTCTTTCATAATCAATTCCGTCGCAGGCTACATTGTTTGTTACAATTACAAGGTGCTGTGCCTGTGTTTTCAGGCTTTCTATTCCCTTTATAATCTTCTCTGTCGGGTCGGTGATTTCTTCATTTTTAAACATTTCGTTTGCAAGAAGATTCCCCATACATTCAAGCAATACAGCATAATTTTCCGGCAAACATATTTCGTCTAAATCCGTATATTTTTCAACTGTTTCAAAGCCCTTATTTCTCCGCATTTTCCTGTGACGTTTAATAGCTTTCTGTGCTTCTTCGCCATAAGGAATCATCGTGGCTATGTAAAGCTTTTTTCCGTCAAAGCTGTCAAGAATTTTCTCTGCATAACCCGATTTTCCGCATTTTGAACCGCCGATTACAACTGTCATCATTTAAGCTCTCTGTACCTTTCTATACTTATTTCATCAAAACGGTGTGCCTTGTTATAAACTGATAACGCACCATCAAGAAGCGGCAAGAGCATCACCCCGCCTGTGCCCTCGCCAAGCCGCATTTCCGCATTGATAATCGGTTTTAAGTCGATACCTTCAAGGAGCAGCTTTCCCGACGGCTCTGCCGAAACGTGACTGGGAAGCATATACTGTGAGGCAAGAGGATTTATTTTGCAAGCAAGCACTGCCGCCGCTGCTGAAATAACTCCGTCAATGACAACTGGAATGTGATAATAAGCACCCCCGAGAAAAAGCCCCGCCATTCCCGCAACATCAAAGCCGCCGAGCTTTGAAAGCAGTTCAACAGGCTTGTTTTTATCAGGCTTGTTTACAGAAATTGCACGCTCGATTACTGTGATTTTTTTCTTTAGCCTTTCGCTGTCAAGCCCCGCACCTCTGCCCGTAACCCGACATGGCGGCAAATCAAGAAGAACGGCGGACAAAGCGGATGAAACCGTGGTATTCCCGATACCCATTTCACCTGTAACGATTATCCTTGTACCGCTGTTTTTA
Source organism: Oscillospiraceae bacterium (assembly GCA_017848125.1). GTDB lineage: Bacteria > Bacillota > Clostridia > Oscillospirales > Ruminococcaceae > Huintestinicola. The sequence continues at coordinate 1,725 of JAGAJY010000287.1, read as the reverse complement.
AGGTCACGGACAATATCCATTCCCGTACATATTGCCTGTTCAGCCTGTTCGGTTGTCATAGCCATGCCTTCGGCTATGTTTTTTGTACCGTAAGCTATTTTTCTATCAAGAATTTCTGGATTATTCAAATCGGATTTTACACCAATATCAACCGCCAGCACCTCTGCTCCGAATGTGACGGCAAGTACATTTATATTTGACGTTCCGTTTGCTATTGCATTGGCGCAAACCGACGTAATATTGCTGTCGGACTGGGTAACCCCCTCGCACACGACGCCATTATCCGCGCACATTACAACTACCGTGCGTTTATGTATATCAACATTTTCCGTGCCCTGTACTGCGGCAATTTTTTCTATTGCAGTTTCAAGCAAGCCAAGGCTTCCAAGCGGCTTTGCAATACTGTTCCAACGCTCAAGAGCTGCTTTTTCTGCGGATTTATCCGTTGGCGTAATATTATAAATTCTGTTCATAAATTTCTCCGTATTCTGCACATTTCAAAACAAATTTTTCTGCCATTTTTATATCAGAATAAAAATACAGATGTGGAAAGCCTGCATATAAATTTTCGTTACTGTGAACGCATTTCCACTCCCTGCCGTCTGCCTTTCGTGCTGTAAAATCAGAACCGCATCCGGTGCTGTCCCAATAGTGAAATTCGTGAGCAGGAAAGTTCTCTCCTTTGCTGCATAGCAGATTCTTTTTCTCCGCTGTCATTGTAACATATCCGAATCTCTGCAGCCGTTCTGTTTTAAATACCTTTCCGTTAATAACTCCCGCCATGGTAAATACTTTCCCGCTTTTGTCCTCAAGCTCATTATGCAGATACATAAAACCGCCGCATTCAGCAATGGTTGGCATACCACTGCTGATTTTACGCTTTACATCTTCAAGCATTGATTTATTTTCCGAAAGCTGCCTTGCATATAATTCGGGGTAACCTCCGCACAGAATAAGACCGTCAGCTTCGGGAATTTCACTGTCTGTAAGGGGAGAAAAATATCGGATTTCACACCCCATTTTTCTGAGCAATCGGACATTATCCGCATACAGAAAACAGAACGCCTTATCCCTTGCAACAGCAATAACAGGAGGTCGTTTAAAGTCGTACTTTTTTATTTCAAGCGGTGTAAAAGTAAGCTCCTCGCTCTCTGAAATTTCAATAATCCTGTCAAGAAGAATATGCTTTTCCGCAAGGTCGGCAAGAGCCTGCATTTTCTCTTTTATATCATCAATTTCATCTGCTGTTACAAGTCCTAAATGTCTGCTCTGAACAGTAATTTTATTTGTCGGCATAAAGCCGAGATATTGTGTGTTCAAATCCTCGCAAAGCTCCCTCACCATAGGCACCAGCTTTTCGGGCAGACGATTGAAAATAAAACCGATTATGTTGTTTTTGCGATATGTAAGAAAGCCTTTCATCACTGCACCGATTGACTGGCTCTGCCCCTTGCAGTCAATTACAATCACCGCCTTTGTGTCCGTTATTTCGGACACAGAATTCGCCGAACCTCTGCCGTTTACACCGTCATAAAATCCCATAACACCTTCAATTACAGATATATCAGCATTACGGCTGTTTTCGGTCAGCAGATATTTCAGTGTATTGTCATCGCAGAAAAAGCTGTCAAGGTTATGAGCATTCGTGCCGATAATTTTCTCATGAAACATCGGGTCGATATAATCGGGGCCGCACTTGAACGAAGCGACCCTCATTCTGCGGTT
>JAGAJY010000286.1 GCA_017848125.1 Oscillospiraceae bacterium | reverse complement strand
CTCGGTCATATCAAGCTGTGAAAGGGTATTTACAGCGTCTGTGCCTATACTGTAATACTGTCTTACCACCGTCCGTCCCGAATTAAGCGTGTAGCACACGGTAAGCCCCTGATGGACCACAGTATCGTAGAAATCGTGATTGCTGTACATGTTATATTCATCTGTATATTCAATAACCTCGCTGTGAGCTTTGGTGAGTATTTCAAGAGAGGCGGGGTCGGTTATCTCGGCGGAGGAGTAATTACTGATGTTCGTGAGAGAGCCGCCGTAGTTTATTTCAGCCTTTTTTACGCTGTCAGCCTCGGGGACAAATCTTCCTGCGCCGAAGGCTTCTGTTTCCTTGATAAGCAGGAAAGAGCCTATTGAGCCGAGAATGGTAAATGCGCATATCACAATGCCCTTGAATATCTTGCCGAAGCCTCTGTTTCTTACAACGTGCATAACAAGATAAACGATAGCGCAGATTATTATTACGGGAATGAAATTTTCTGTGCCGTCCATTATCATAAGATAGCTCAGAGAGAAGATACCAAGAGTCATAATTATGTGGTACAGCGCACCGTAAACAACAGGCTTGCCTGTGTCCTCTGCTTTTCTCTTTCTGTAAACGAGGAAGGAAACAGCCGTTACCGCAATTGTAAGCAGGGTGAAAATTGCCAGCCATTTTCCGAAGGTAACAGTTTCGTAGAGATAAAACTGACGGTGGTTTATTTCATTGCTGTAGCTTTCCAGTGACAATATGATCCCGTATGCTCCGCCGAAAGGACCGCAGTAGGGAAGTATTCTGGACATAATAAAGTATTCTTCAAGTCCTTCGATGTCATTGCATATGGTATCTATAGCAGCCATTGCCGAAACAGGCACAAGCACATTCAGCAGTATGCCGTAGCACACAGATTCAAAGATATTTCCGCAGCAGGAAGCGGCAATTACCGTAACGCTGTAGAACATTATCATAAGCAGCAGACCGCCTAACATTCCCCTCCAGAGGAATGGAGCGCATTTTTCAAATACATCGCACAGCCATGTAATTTCAAAGTTGTCTGTGGGGGAATATATCTGCTTGTAGGTAAAGGTCTTTCCGTCGCAGAGGATATGTCCTATAAGCATCACTATCCAGCTGACAAGCTCGGCGGCGAAATAGGGAACGATATAGATAATAAGCCCCGAAAGGAAGTCCGAAGCAAAACGCTGTCCCGTTGACATGGGAAGTGAGAGACGCATATCCACAGCAGGCTTGCTGTAAAGATATTTGAATACGCTGAGGGCGCAGATTATTCCCGAAGCCGCCGCAATGCAGGTGCTGAGCACCGCCGCAACGGCAAAGCCCTCAATATCCGTCACCTGTCCCTTTGACAGGATAGTTGCGATAACGGCTGTTAAAAGCATTGGAACTGCCGCAAGATGAAGAACGAAAATTATTATCATCAGCTTAAAATTATCCTTGACATTGAAGCTGAGATTATGCACAGCCGCTTCGGAGAAGAGGCGTTTTTTCTTTGTAGGATTAGTCGAGCTGACCTGCGTCATAGCCCATTCCCTCCATTTCATAGATAAATATTTCCTCAAGGCTCAGAGGTATAAGGTCAAGAACGATGGGGTCTTTTTCCGAAAGCTTTGTCCTTATTTCCTCCTCGCTGCCCTTCATGATTATGTAGTGTATGCTCTGACTGCGGCTGTAGTGGAGAATACCGTATTTCTCGAAATCCTCACGGGAATACTCGCCCTTGAAAGCCGCCTGTACCTTGTGTATGCTGCCCTTAACGCTGTCAAGGTCACGGTTGAAAAGGGTCTTTCCCTGATGGAGCAGGGCAACGCTGTCGCAGACCTCGTTTATTTCCTTCAGGTTGTGGGAGGAAATTATGGTAGTCAGCTGTCTGTCCAGCATTGCGTCAACCAGCATACGCTTTACGATTATTCTCATTGTGGGGTCAAGACCGTCAAAGGCTTCGTCAAGAAGCAGATAATCAGTCTGGCAGGCAAGACCTGTTATAACTATTGCCTGTCGCTTCATACCCTTGGAAAAGCTGTCTGTGCGCTTGTTTGCAGGAAGATTTACCTTTTCCCTCAGCTCCTCAAAAAGCTCCTCGGAGAAGTTGGGATAGAAGCCCTTGTAATACTTTTTCATACCGTTCAGGGTAAAGCTGCCGAACTGCACCGTTTCATCGTTTATGAAAAACACTCTCTGCTTTATATCGGTGTTGTCGAAAACCGTTTCCCCGTCAATGGAAACTTCTCCGCTGTCGGGAGAATATATTCCCGAAAGAAGCCTGAGTATGGTGGATTTTCCTGCGCCGTTTGAGCCTAACAGACCGAAGGACGTTCCCTTGGGAATGGTAAGGTCAACAGAATCAAGGGCGGTGAAATCGCCGAATTTTTTTGTAACGCCTGTAAGCTTAATCAAGTTTTGTTCCCCCAATCGAAGTAGTGTCTGCGATGATTTCGGTCATATCCTCCGCTGTAAGTCCTGCCGAAAGGGCATCCTTTACGGCGGTTTTAAAATCAGCCCTTGCATTCTCCTTTATGGCGTTTCCGTTTGATTCGGAAATGAAGCTTCCACGTCCTGCAAGGGAATATATTATGCCGTCACGTTCAAGGCTCTGGAATGCCTTGGAAACGGTGTTGGGATTTACTCCCAGCGATTTTGCAAGCTCTCTGACCGAGGGGAGCTTATCCCCGGGGGAAAGCTGTTTCTTTACCGTCATCTCGACCACACGCTTGTAAAGCTGTTCGTAGATGGGTATTCTGCTTTGAAGGTCAATATCAAACATTCAATGTACGTTCCTTTCGTCAGAGTATCAGGGCATTGCCTGTTCTATCTTATATCCTGCGCCGAAAACAGATTTTATGTATCGGGGATTATGAGGGTCAGGCTCTATCTTGCACCGTATCCGTCTTATATGGTCAACAACGGTGCGGTGTATTCCGTAGGGAGTTTCGTGCCATACGCTTCGGTATATATCCTCAACTGAGCAGACACGTCCGCAGTTTTCCATAAGGTACTCCACGATGCCGAACTGGGTGGAGGTCAGGCTCACAGGCTTGCCCGAAACGAAAAATTCCCTGCGCCGCCTGTCCGCTTCAAGACTGCCGTTTACGATAGTGTCGGGGAGCGGTTTTTCCTTGGGTACGGCGTAAAGATAACGTCTGAGCATTGCCGCCGTTCTTGCGGTAAATTCGTTTCGTCCCAGACTGTCCGCTGACAGGCATATGTCAGCCCCCTTGTCAAGAGCCACGGTGCGGTATATCTCATCACAGGAGTGGGAAACGGTCATCAGGGGAATGTCCGAAATGCACCGTAACCTCTCTATAGCCGCAAATTCAGGGGCAATTACGCCGCCGTCGCAGATTATAGCCATTGAAATTCTGTCAAGGCTTTCGGGTATCTCCCGACAGCGCACAACGGTAAACCGTTCACTTTTCAGAAACGCCGACAGCCTTGCTTCCATAGCCTTATCACAGGGCGAATAGAGCATAATAACGGGGCTTTTGTCAAAAAGCGATTCAACCATAGCTGTATCCTTCCTTTCTATTCTTTCGTTCTTGATGTACTATCTGTATTAACTGTATTAGTTGTTCTAATACAGTTATATCACACAAGGGATAATTTGTCAAGTGTTTTTCCAAGGTAATAGGATTACAAAGGTTACAATTTGGTTACAAAAACGGCTTTGTGCTGCTTACGGTATTGATTGATTATTCTGTATTTGTTATAATTAACTTGATAATAAATTTGAATTTAGCGGTGATTGAAATGAAAAAGGTAATAAAAAAAATCGGCAAGGTTTTGCTGATTATACTGATTATTCTTGTTGTTTTCTTTATTGGAATTTTCATATATCACAGAGTTATGCTGAATAAAGAAAAAACGCTTATCTCTGAGCCACTTGGAACAATGGTTGAGGTCGATGGTGGGGAAATGTGT
>JAGAJY010000285.1 GCA_017848125.1 Oscillospiraceae bacterium | reverse complement strand
GCTCTCCTCTGGGATAACAGGGAGGTTTCCCTTGAAGTAAGCGGCGGCTGGCACGACGCAGGGGATTACGGCAGATATGTTACCGCAGGCGCTTGTGCATTGGCTCATATTCTTTACGGCTATATCCTGTTTCCAAAGGCTTTTGAAAATCAGAATCTCAACATACCCGAAAGTGGCAGCAGTCTGCCCGATATTCTTGCGGAATGCAGATATGAGCTTGACTGGCTTCTGAAAATGCAGGCGGAGGACGGGGGAGTTTATCACAAGGCAACAACGGCTCATCATGCTCCCTTTGTTATGCCCGAGGACGATATTGCCCAGATGTATGTGCTGCCTGTTTCCTCGGTTGCAACTGCTGATTTTGCGGCAGTATGCGCTCTTGCTTCAAGAGTTTACAGGGATTTTGACGGCGATTATGCTGACAGACTTATCCGTGCTGCTGAAAAATCCTATGAATGGCTTGAAAATAACCCCGAATGTGAGGTGTTTATGAATCCTCCCGGCTGTGAAACAGGAGGCTATGGCGAGAGATTCGACAATGACAATCGTTTCTGGGCTGCGGCAGAGCTTTATTCGGTGACAGGAAATGAAAAATATCACGCTGACCTTGAAAGTCAGCTTGAAAGGGGCTTTCCTTTGGCAGAGCTGGGATATGCTTCAATAGGCGGTCTTGGCGCTCTTGCCTATGTTACTGGGGGCAAAGGAAAAGCTGAACTTTCAGAGCGTTTCCGAAAGAGCTTTTATGACGAGGCAGAGCGGCTGAAGGCTATTGCCGATTCCTGCGGCTACGGTGCGGCTATGGAGGACAGGGATTACTGCTGGGGCAGCAATATGGTGCTTTTAAAGCATGGTATGATATTTGCGATAATGGACAGGCTTTACAGCGAAAAGGCTTACCGCAGATACGCTCAGGCACAGGCTGATGTACTTTTCGGAGTAAATGCAATGGGCATAAGCTACGTTACGGGAATAGGCGGCTACCGCTGTAATTATCCCCATCTGCGTCCCGCATACGCTGACGGCATAGATGAATGTATCCCCGGAATGGTCAGCGGAGGTCCTAACAGAACTCCTGCGGATTCAGAGGCAAAGCGTATCATCAAGGCAGGCACTCCTCCTATGAAATGCTTTGCAGATAATGTGGGCTGTTATTCCCTCAATGAGATAACGATTTACTGGAATTCTCCTGCGGTGTTCCTGCTGGCTTATCTAAGCCTGTAATGCAATATTATTATATGACTGACTTCGCATTTCAGGCGAGGTCAGTTTTGTTTTTGGACAAATGATTTTACATAAATTTTGATTGACTTATTATGCTTGGTATGATATAATAAATAATGTATTGGTTATTTATGCCATTATGTTAATAAAATAACGGATTCACATATTACTTAATTATATAAAATACTTAGAATGAGAGGGTATTTACAATGGGAATTTTTGGTTTAGGCAAGAAAACGTCGGAAAAAGAGCTTGAAGCAAGGCTTAAAAAGCTTACAGTCGTATGCCCTAAGTGTAAAGCAGAGGAAAAAGGCAAGCACGCTTTCAGTCAGCTTTTTGTCTGCGAAAAGTGCGGTGCGTATATGACAGTCGGCGCTCGTGAGCGCATACATATGGTCGTTGACAAGGGCAGCTTTGAGCCATGGTTCAACGAGGAGGAGGAAAGCAATCCTCTCAATCACGCAGAATACCCCGACAAGCTTAAAGCTGCAAGGGAAAAGAGCGGAAATACCGAGGCTGTTACTGTGGGCAGGGCAAAGCTCGGCGGATATGACGTTGTGATAGGCGCCTGCGACGCAAACTTTATGATGGGAAGTATGGGCCGTATTATGGGTGAGCGTATCACAAAGGCTTTTGAGCAGGCAACCAAAATGAAGCTTCCCGTATTCCTTTTCTGCTGCTCGGGCGGAGCAAGAATGCAGGAGGGAATCGTTTCCCTTATGCAGATGGAAAAGACTTCTGCCGCTGTTAAGCGCCATTCTAATGCAGGACTTCTTTACTGCGCTGTCCTTACCGACCCGACAATGGGCGGAGTTACAGCAAGCTTTGCAATGCTGGGCGATATAATCCTTGCAGAGCCCGGTGCAAGAATAGGCTTTGCAGGTCCTCGTGTAATCCAGCAGACTATCAGGCAGACCTTGCCTCAGGGCTTCCAGACAGCCGAGTTCCTTTTGCAGCACGGTATGATCGACGGTATCGTTGAGAGAAAAGAGCTTCGTGACAGTCTTATCTATATTGCTAAAACACATCTTCCCGAGGAAAGCTACAAGATCAAGGGCAGCATACCTGTTGCAAGCTTTAACGATCAGCTTGCCGAGAAGCAGAAAAAGCCTTGGGAAAAGATCAAAATGTGCCGCAGCCGTGACCGTGCTTCAACTATGGACTACATAAGCCATATTTTCACTGATTTCCGTGAGCTTCACGGTGACCGTCTTTTTGCAGACGATCAGGCAATGGTAGGCGGTCTTGCATTCTTCGGTGACCGTCCTGTAACCGTTATCGGTGAGGTGAGGGGTAAATCGCTGGAGGAAAGCGTTAAGCGCAACTTTGGTATGCCAAAGCCCGAAGGCTACCGCAAGGCTGTCCGTCTGATGAAGCAGGCAGAAAAGTTCAAGCGTCCTATTATCACTTTTATAAATACCCCGGGTGCATTCTGCGGAATTGACGCAGAGGAGCGTGGTCAGGGTGAAGCTATTGCAAGAAGCATTATGGAAATGAGCGACCTCAAAACTCCTGTTCTCTGTGTTCTTATCGGTGAAGGCGGAAGCGGCGGCGCTCTGGCTACTGCTGTAGGAAACAAGGTATGGATGATGGAAAACTCCACATATGCCATTCTTTCTCCTGAGGGCTATTCGGCTATTCTCTATAAGACCGAGGACCGTGCAGAGGAAGCGGCAAAGATAATGAAGCTTACCGCACAGGATATGTACGATATGAGAATTATCGACAGGATAATTCCCGAGCTTGGCGGTGCAAACGATGAAACTATTGCCCGTATTGCCGAGAATATGAAGGTTGGCATCAAGGAATTTATTATGACCTATCAGAATATGAGCAGAGAGGAGATAGTTGAGGATCGCTACCAGCGTTTCCGCAAGTTCTGATTTGTTTCATAGGATTTATAAATAATTAAGCTCTGTTTGCGACACTGTGATCGGGTATCGTAAACAGAGCTGTTTTTTTATACTATTTTGGTAGTCCATTCTTCAAGATTCCATATTTCGTCGCATATGTCTGAATAGAATTCAGGTTCGTGGCTTACAAGAAGTACAGTTCCTTTAAACTCTCTGACTGCTTTTTTCAGTTCGTCCTTTGCGTCAATGTCAAGATGATTTGTAGGCTCGTCAAGCACAAGCAGATTGACGCTTCTGAGCATAAGACGGCATAAACGAACCTTTGCGTTTTCTCCGCCTGAAAGCACACGCATCTGCGATGTGATGTGCTCTGTGGTAAGACCGCACCTTGCAAGAGCGGCACGCACCTCTGCATTTGTCATAGAGGGAAATTCGTCCCATATAGTTTGCAGGGCGGTTTCTGATGTTGCTTCTTCCTCCTGCTCAAAATATCCGATTTCAATAAACTGGTCGTGCTCAACATTGCCTGATACAGGGGGGATAAGCTTCAGCAGCGTTTTCAGGAGAGTTGATTTTCCCAGACCGTTAACGCCCTTTATGGCTACTTTTTTATTACATTCCAGCTTCAGATTCAAAGGCTTTGTCAGCGGCTCGGTATAGCCCAAAACAAGGTCGGAGCACTCGATTACTATACGTCCCGGAGTCCTTGCGGGAGAAAATGAGAATATCGGCTTTGGCTTTTCGCCCGTAAGGGTTATCTTATCCATTTTGTCCAGCTTCTTCTGACGTGACTTAGCCATATTTGTTGTAGCTACTCTTGCTTTGTTTCTTGCAATGAAATCTTCAAGGTCTGCAATTTCCTTCTGCTGCTTTTCATAAGCCTGCTCCAGCTGACGCTTTTTCAGCTCATACATACGCCTGAAGTCGTCATAATTTCCCGTATATCTGGTCAGGACTGCGTTTTCAACGTGATAGATAACGTTAACAACATCGTTAAGAAAGGGGATATCGTGTGAAACGAGAATAAATGCATTTTCGTAATTCTGCAAAAAGCCTTTGAGCCATGCAATATGATTTTCATCAAGGAAGTTTGTGGGCTCGTCAAGAATAAGTATCATAGGATTTTCAAGCAAAACCTTTGCAAGAAGGACCTTTGCTCTCTGACCGCCCGAAAGCTCGGAAACATCACGCTCAAGACCGATTTCCCCAAGCCCCAGACCGTTTGCGTATTCAGATATCTTAGAATCAATGGTGTAATAGCCGCTGTAGTCAAGAATGTCCTGTATCTCGCCCACCTTTGCCATTGCTTCGTTCATTTCTTCCTCTGAGCAGTCTGACATTGTATCGTAAAGGGACAGCATTTCCTGTTCAAGCTCGGCAAAATGGGAAAATGCTTCACGAAGAACGTCGGCAATTGTTTTGCCCTTGGAAAGTGTGCTGTACTGGTCAAGATAGCCTGTGGTGATATGTCTGCACCATTCTATCTTTCCCTCATCGGGAGCAAGCTTGCCTGTGATTATATTGAGAAATGTGGATTTGCCTTCGCCGTTAGCACCCACAAGTCCGATATGCTCGCCTTTAAGCAGACGGAATGAGGCATTGTCGAGTATCTGCCTTGCTCCGAAACCGTGGGTTACATTTTCAACGTTTAATATACTCATAATCAGAATATCCTTATCTTTAAAAAATAATACCAATAACCAATCAGTCTGTGGACATTGACCACGGAATAATTGGCTATTGGTATATTATTATATCAGAAATGCTGTATTTTGTCAATCAGCAGACGGGTATCAGCCTGATTTATCTGACAAGATTCAGAACGGACTGCTGAAGGGAATTTGCCTGAGCAAGCATTGCCTGAGCGGAGTTGTTTAGTATCTGATTACGGGTGAACTTCATCATATACTCAGCCATATCAGTGTCACGGATACGGGATTCGGAGGCTGTGATGTTTTCGTGATATGTATTCAGATTATTGATCTTATGCTCTATCCGTACCTGATATGCTCCGATGTCCGCACGCTGTAAGGAAAGCCTGCTTATCGCCGAGTGTATCCTGTCGATGGCTGCGTTTGCGTTTTCCTGAGTCCTGATATCGGTATAATCCTTGTGGATACCGAGTATCCTTGTGTTCATTCTGCCGATATCCATAGCAAAGGTATCCTTTGTCCTTGCACCTGTCTGCATTACCCAGATATTTGTGCCGTCCTCGAAATCGTAATCCGTCAAATCATCGGCATTATCCTCAGAGCTGTCGGGAGTCTGGGGAGTATCGTCAGGAGTTTTGGCGGGAGCAGTTACAGGCTGATTACCTGTTACATCACCGGTTATGGTACTGTCGGGACGGCTCTTTATCTCGCCGTTGTTGGTTATTGTGCCGCCGTTTCCGTTGTCAATACTGCCGTTGTTGTCAATAATTCCGCCGTCATTGTTTGTGATATCACCGCTGTTATTATTGATAATGTCACCGTCATTTTCAATAACAGCGCTGTCGTTGTTTGTGATATCACCGCTGTTGTCAACAGTACCGCCGTTATTGTTGGTGATGTTACCGTTATTATTTATCGAGCCGTTTTCGCCGTTGGTAATATCGCCGCTGTTGCTCAGCTCACCGTTATTGCTGACAGTACCGCCGCCGTTATTGATTTCACCTGAATTGCTGATTATGCCGTCATTGTTATTTTTGATAGTACCGTCATCATTGTCAACAGTGCCTTGGTTTTTGATAGTACCATCATTATCAATTTCACCGTCATTGTCGAGTGTACCATTGTTTTCGACTGTGCCGTCATTATCAAGCTTATCTGTCACTTTCAGCGTGCCGCTTAAAATATTAAGCTTGCTTCCTTCCTCAACGGTGACGTTTGTCATAGTGCTGTCGTCCGTGATGGTCAGATTAACGGTTGAATTGCCCTTTACGGTAAAATCATCGCCTGTTACGCCGTCAAATGTGATATTTGTCGTGCCGCCGCTTGAAACAGTAACATTCTTATCGGTTGTACCTGTGAAAGTATAATCACCCGAATACTCATAGACCTTATTTCCGATGGTGTAGCCGTCTTCCGTGATTTCAAGGTCATCTTCAAGGGTCGAAAGGTCGATATTTCCCGTTCCTGCCAGAGCAATGGGGTATTTGACTCCGTTGATGGTTGCTTTCCATGTATCAATTCCGCTTGTGTCGGAAATAAGGTCTGCAATCTCGGAAGAATTGTCAGAATTTCTCACAGTAATTACAGCGTCGCCGTTTGTGCCTGTGGAGAATGTTCCGCCTGAGCCTCCTGCGCCTGTGCCTATGCCTGCGGCAGGCGTTACTCCTGCGCCTGCACCTGAGCTGCCTGTTGCGTCAACCTCGCCGCCCGATATGGTGATATTACCGCCGTTACCTAAATATCCGCCGCCGATACCTGCTGCCTTTGAGCCGCCTGCTGCTGTAACATTACCGTCGTTTATAACGATATTTCCGCCGCCTGCTCTTGTGCTTCCGCCGATACCTGCCGATTCAGCACCGCCCTGTGCTATGACAGTACCGCCGTTGACAGTAATGCTGCCGCCTGACTTGCCGTAGCTTCCGCCTATGCCTGCGCCGTATCCGCCGCCGACAGTGTTGAGCGAGCCTGTGCTTTGTTCGGTGATAACAAGCGTTTCGCCGTCCTCGACCTGGATTCCCGCTTTGTTTGTGCCGCTTTTCAGAGTATTGTTACCGCTGACGGTAAGGTTAAGGGAAGAATTATTTCCTACAAGCAGGGCAATGGCATTGCTTGTACTGCTCACATCAATATTGACATTCCTAATGGTTACGTTTGCGGTCGTTCCGTTGGCAATTTTGATTTTGTCTGTTGTGGCATTGCCTGTGCCTTCGATTGTGAGGGCTGTTCCTGTCAATACGGTGAGAGTGCCTGTGGATTCGTCATAGGTGTAGTCAGTTCCGTATGTGCCGCCTGTTACGGTAAAATCGCCTGTTGAGGGAGGTATAGGATACTGAACACCGTTGATTGTTGCACTCCATACGTCAATACCGCTTGTGTCGGAAATAAGGTCGGCAATTTCGGTGTCGCCGTCTGTGTTGCTTACGGTAATATCGGCATTTCCGTTTGTGCCTGTGGAGAATGTTCCGCCTGTGCCGTTTTGACCGTCGCCGATAGCAGCTGCACCTGAACCGCCTGTTGCAGTTACAGTACCGCCGCTTATTTCAATATTGCCGCCTGAACCGTCTGAACCGTTACCGCCGCCGATTCCTGCTGCGCTTCCCTCGCTTATTGCCGTTACTGTACCTCCTGAAATATTAATATTTCCTCCTGCATCACTATAACCGCCACCGATTCCTGCACCATCACCTCTTCCTGTTGCAGTTACAGTACCACCTGAAATGTTAATATCACCGCCTGAACCGTTTCTGCCGCCGCCAATTCCTGCACCGGTTTCTTTGCCCGTTGCTGTTACATTACCGCCTGAAATATTAATAATTCCGCCTGAACCGTCATTACCTCCGCCGATTCCTGCACCTTCAAGACCGCCTGTTGCTGTTATAGTACCACCTTTTATATAAATAGCTCCGCCTGCAGCATTTTCATTACCGCCGATTCCGGCTGCATTAGTTCCGCCTGTCGCATCAAGAGAGCCGGTGCTGTTTTCGGTAATAACCAACGTTTCGCCCTCTGCCACCTGCAAACCTGCTTTACCATAACGGCTTTTCAGCGTATTTGTGCCCTCAAGAGTAAGGTTAAGGGTTGCTCCGTCACCTACTTCAAATGCACACGCACCTCTTGTACTGCTCACATCAATATTAACATTCTTGATAGTTACGTTTGCGGTTGTTCCGTCAGCAATTTTGATTTTGTCGGTTGTGGCATTGCCTGTGCCTTCGATTGTGAGGGCTGTTCCTGTGAGAACGGTTAAAGTGCCTGTGCTGTCATCATAGGTGTAGTCAGTTCCGTATGTGCCGCCTGTTATAGTGAAATCGCCTGTTGACGGGGGAATCGGATACTGAACGCCGTTGATTGTTGCACTCCATACGTCAATACCGCTTGTGTCGGAGATAAGCTGTTCAATAGTTGGGTCGCTGATAATATTGTCGTCTGCGTCCTTGACATTGGCAGTAATTACGGCTGTTCCGCTTTCGGTAGTGGAGAATGTACCACCTGAGCCGTTTTCACCGCCTGCGCCGATAGCCTCGGGGGAATTTCCGCTTGTTGCCGTACCGCCTGTTGCTGTAACATTACCACCCGATATTGTAACGTCACCGCCAGACGCATTATTACCGCCACCGATTCCTGCACCGCCTTGACCGCCAGTAGCCGAAACTGTACCACCATCAATATTTATCGTACCGCCAGTGTTTTCACCACCGCCGCCACCGCCGCCGATACCTGCCGCCCATTCGCCGCCTGTTGCAGTTACTGTACCGCCATTAATGTCAACAGTTCCGCCTGAACCATAAAAACCGCCGCCGATTCCTGCGGCGTCTACTCCGCCTGTTGCAGTTACTTCACCGCCGCTTATTTCAATAGTTCCACCGGAATCACCAGCACCGCCGCCGATTCCTGCACCCTGTTCTCCACCTGTTGAATTAAGAGAACCTGTGCTGTTTTCGGTAATAATAAGGGTTTCACCTTCGCTCACTTGCAGGCCTGCACAACAATTACCGCTTTTTAGCGTATTTGCGCCATCAAGAGTAAGGTTAAGTGTTGCTCCGTCTCCTACCTCAAATGCGGCTGTATAGTCTGTACCACTCACATCAATATTAACATTCTTGATAGTAACATTCGCAGTTATTCCGTCACCGATTTTGATTTTGTCGGTTGTGGCATTGCCTGTGCCTTCGATTGTGAGAGCTGTTCCTGTCAATACGGTGAGAGTGCCTGTTCCTTCATCATATACAAAGTCAATGCCCTCTGTACCGCCTGTTACGGTAAAATCGCCGTATGTCTCAGGCTCACCCATACCCTCCAGAGGAGCAACGCCCTCTGTGGTCGTAGTACCGCCCGAAAGGATAGTAACATCATCGGGATATTGATTAAGTATCAAATCATTGCCTTTGTCAAGGGCAAAAAGATTCAGACCGCTTATGGTATTATTCGGATAAGGGTCGCTTGCGCTGAGGTCGCCGCTGATAAGACCGCCGCCTACTATTCCCGTCTGTGACTCATTCAGCTGAGTGATATATCCGTTATCCTGCAATGCCTTGATAAAGTTCAGAGCAGTTTCGTCCGTTGCAAATCCGCTTTCAAAAGCGCTGACATTTGCATATTTTCCGCCCGAAATCTCATTGATGGTGGCGTTAAGTGACTGCCCGTTTATGATATTTTCCATTATGGAAGAAACTCCGCTTACAATATCAGCCGCCGCCGCTGTAGAGCTGCTCATATTTGCGTCAGCCCCTGCCGCAAGATAGCCCAGATACATACAAGCAAGGTAACCCGAGCCGTACTGCGCCCCTGTCTGTGACGAGCTGTTTGCAAGAGCGTATGAGCTGTTTTTGAGGGCAGATGATATTTCCGCTGTTGTTGCCGAGCCTGTAATGCCCATCGCCCATGTCCAGTTGCCCGGACCCGAAGCGGTCTGAGCCATACCCTCGATAAACCACATGGGGAATTTCTGCGAAGCAACAGCGCCCGAGCCTGTGTTTCCTGTCATACCTGCGGTCATTGCCTCGTCCATAAATGCGTGTATCATTTCGTGGGCAATGGTGGATTCAAGGGCACTTCTGCCCTCCTCGGTGGAAAGATCCACAGAAGCCATGTTTACCGAAAGCTGATAGCCCAGAGCTGTGACCTCTCCGCCGTAGCTCTGCTGAGCAAGTCCCACAGCAGCAAGTGTATTTGAGGAAGGATCTGAATAAAGCTTGAGTCCGATACCTATGCTTGACCCTGTAAGGTAATTGAATGCCGTATATCTGTTCAGAATAGCCTGTACAGCCTGAGGTACTATCTGAGTCTGGAGCGTTGCAGCGGCAGTATTCCAGCCTGCACCGCTTGTATTTGTAGCACTTCCTGCCTGAGACTGTGTTGTTTCATAATCAAATACAGTTTCGGTGTAAACAATGTTTTCAAGCTTATCCGATTTCTGAGAAAACAGGCTTTCAAGGGTAATACTGTTTTGTGCGGAGGAGATGACGGAGTTTTCCTTTTTTACGATATTGATTGCGGTATTTCCGCTTGGAGTCTTATAGGTGCCGCCTGTGCCGTCAAAAAGATTCATACCGTTGAAGTCGGTATTTGCACCGATATAGTCTATCTCATTTTGAAGATGCTCAAATTCGAGCTGCAAAGCGGCACGGTCAACGCTGTCCTCATATGAGCCGTTAGCCGCCTGCACGGCAATGGCATTCATACGCTGAAGCATTCCGTGTACTTCGCTGAGAGCACCTTCTGCGGTCTGTACAAGGGAGATAGCATCGTGGCAGTTCTTCTCCGCCTGTGTAAGACCGTGTATCATAGACCGCATTTTCTCGGAAATGGCAAGACCTGCCGCATCATCTGCAGAACGGTTTATACGCAGACCCGATGAAAGCTTTTCAAGAGTATCTGCCATCTGTGTATTATTCATTCCGAGAATACGATTTGTGTTTATTGCTGAAATATTATGCTGGATTTTCATTTTAAGTCACTTCCTCAATCCCATAATCCCGATTTTTTTATTGTTATCCTGTTTTTACATTCCGGGCAGTATTCATTGTTTTCCGCAGTTCTGGATTTTTTTGACGAGCATTTCGGACAATTGCCGCTCAGCTCATATTCTTTTCCGTTCAGTATGTATTTCACCAATGGGCGAGCGTAGATTTCACCGCAGCCGCAAACGGAAATTATTCTGTTTATTGATATCTGTTTTGCACCGTCTGTTATGGCTTTATCCAGAGCTTTCTGCTCATTTTCGGGAAGCTCCTTCATAAATTTCAGGGGTATACAGTCATTTCGTCCGCCGCCTGCAAAAAGCTCCCTGCAGCAGCCGCATTTTTCACATTTTACCGTAAATAAAGTTCCCATATGATACACCCCGAAGTTTTAATATATAAAGATGTTTACAGTATAGATACAATACACCCTTATTTATTATATCGGCAGATTTATTAAAAACTTTAGCTTTTTTGACAATTTAATTTTTTTGTAGTATTCATACTAATCATTCATTGAAGCATGGATAAGAAAACTCCGTTCCTGTTTGGTGAAGAAACGGAGTTTTCTTAGTATTATTTTTCAAACACAGGCAAAGCCGAAAGCTTGTGGAGGTTTCTGATATGAAGCTCCTCTATGCATCGGATAGTGTCCTTATCGCTCAGCGCATTTCTGCCCAGACGTATAAACCTGTCGAGATCGGCGTAGGAAAAGCCCAGATTGTCCTCGTCAGTCTTTCCGCATAAGCCGTCGGAGGGGGGCTTTACCACAAGCTCTGTGGGAATGTCAAGAAGCTTGCCCACCTCTATGACCTCTGCAACCGTAAGATTTGCCAAAGGAGAAAAATCTCCTGCGCTGTCACCGAATTTGGTTGAATAGCCTACAAAATCCTCGGAAAGATTGCAGGTGTTCATTACTCTGCCGCCTACACAAGCTGCAACAGCGTAAAGCGTCGTCATTCTGATTCGTGGAGGAGTGTTCACCTTTGCCTGTTCGCTAAGCGCAATGCCATTCACAGCCTTTAACAGCTCATCAGCAGCATTGCCGATATTTACCTCGTAATACTGTATTCCAAGGTGCCTTACAACTCTGTAGCTGTCCTCAATATCGGGCTGAACTCCACGGGGCATAAGCACACCCACTACTCTATCTCTGCCAAGCGCCTCGGCTGCAAGTGCCGCCGCAACCGTGCTGTCCTTGCCGCCCGATATGCCAATAACAGCCTTTGTTTCGTCATTTCCGTTAAATGCCATATATTCTCTTATCCAGCGGATAATGCCTTCTTTGGTCTGTGCAGGGTCAAAGCTGCCCTCTTTACGGCAGTACATAAGCTCGTCCCTTATCCGCATAAGGCATTTGCCGAGAAGATTTTCACCGATACCGTCAGCCTGTCCCCAGAGGGTATCGCCGTTGTCATTGCCGTATATAAGCATTTCGTGACCTGTTGCAAGAAGCTTTTCTTTCAGTATATCGTTCTGCGTAAACTTTGCAAGGCATACCTCATACATAATTTCAGCCTTGACCTGCTCCCAGTCGGGACGGAGAAAGACCTCTCTGCCACGCTTTTTTGCGGCTTCGGCGGACATATCCGCAAACTGCCTCCGCTCATTTTCATCAGCTGTTTTCTGCGCCTGAAAAGCCGCTTCTGCGTTTGAATATGTCGCACCGCCGTATTCTATGGGAGTTTCGTAGAAATTATTCAGAAAATAATATTTATCGGTAAATCGGTTTATCATTTTCCCTTGTCACCTTTCCTTTCAGAAGCTGTTGTTGTGAAGTCTGTTCCTTATCTCCCTGAGAGAATATTCCTTTATCATTCTGCCGTTTTCAAAAACAGGCTCAAGAAGATTTATATCCCCACATTCCTTTATAGTTTCGGAGGTGTAGCCGTCCTTGTATGCGATAACGCCTTGTTCATCTCTGTAAACACAGCACATACCCTTCTGGGACTTCTTTACATTGTCCGAATCCGTTTTGGGCGCTTTGTAAACCTGATAGCTATTTCCGCTTCTGTCCTCGCAGTAGGTAGCCTTTACAGCGCACTGGAACGTATCTCTCGTAAAGGGGGCAAGACCGCCTTCGTAAATTGCGCACTGCATTGAAAATGCTCCTACGCCAAGGGAAACATTATTGCAGGCAAAGCCGTTTTTAATGAGTATCTCATATATCTCCGTCATACGCTCGGGGGTGATGGAATCGCCGTAAATTGCCTTGACGTGAGGGTCAAGCACCTTGTAGCCCTTGGAGTTTACCGTTCCGCCGAATGAATCCCACAGACGGAAAACAGTTTCCGTTACGATCTCAACAGGGTCGCCGCTGTCGCCACGGATAAGGAGCGTTCCGTTATGCCGCAGAATGTCCTCCTTGCAGGCAGGAATGATGTTATCCACCAGATTCCAGTAATCGTAGCTGTCGGAAACCATAGAGAATGATGTGTCGGGATATATCTCATTCAGAAGCCTTTTCACCATTGTTATCTCGTCGCCGTCAAGAGCAAAGCTTGAACACATTACCGAGTGCTCGGTGGAAACCGCTCCGAATGCCACAGGCTCTTTTGTACAGTCGCAGTTGTAATACTTTTCAAGATAGGGTATTGCGGGAACTGTTGCGGTGTTGAGGAAGGACAGGCAGAATGCAGCAGATGTCTTTATAGCCGCCGAAAGACTTTCCTGACCTCTGAAAGAGAAATCGCCGATAGCTCTTGCCCTCTCTACATTGTCCTCAACACTGATGTCATAGTATTTGTTCACCGCCTGACGGTATCTGTAGCCCACATTGGCACAGGTCATAGCGTGCCACGATTCTGCAAGTATAAGGCTTTCGATATACTCAACGCACCATGCAAAATCGTGGTGAGTGTTCTCAAGCTGTATCATAGGAACTTTAACGGGAACTCTTGTGCCCTCCGCAACGGCGGATATTTTCACAGGCAGATAGCCTAAATCGTGAAGCGCCTCGATCTTGCTTATGTCATAAGCCTTTTCGCCGATAGTGCTGTCAAGAATACGTCTGTACTCGCCTATGACCTCACTTTTGGGTCTGCCGAAAAAGCCCTCGTTCAGCTGTTCAATAAGAAACTCCTTGATAAAGCCCTGAAGCCCGAACATTACAAGCTCGTTTTCCGTTTCTATCTTTCCCAGACGTGTTCCTCTGGGGGTGAAATAGGAAACTATTTTCGCAATCTCCTTGTGATACATTTTGGAGTGAGTGGATTTATAGAAGTCGATATAAAGCATAGGATTCATAATATTACCGCCTTTCGTTACAGCTTACAGTCAAATTTATGAAGCAGGGGATATTCCTCGGTATCAAGCGTGCATATGGAATCTGTTGTGTAGATACCCTTTAACAAGCCCTCATCAAAAAGCTTTCCCTGCGCAATGGAGTTTTCGCAGTGGGTAAAGAATACGTTTATGTCCGTGCAGCCTGTTTCTTTGAGCTTTAGTGCAGAGTGATAAACCGTGCCGCCGTATGCACATATGTCGTCAATGATGAAAGCTCTTTTTCCCTCGGGTGATGCGCCGAATATGTCAAGCCCGTCTATCCTTCCCGTTGCCCAGTCACGCTTTTTTATTCCGAAGCCGATATTTTTGCAGTTCTTTACTGAGGGAAGTTCGGAATACCTTTTGCAGCTGCCCTCGTCGGGGAAGAATATGAAATCCTTATCAGAATCATATCCGCAGTCATCAAGCATCATTCCGATATATCTGTCGGGGGAAAGATTTTCGCACCTGTCAAGAAGCGCCGTTCCCACATTTGAATGAGCGTCAAGAACGGTTATTTTGTCAAAGCCTGCGGAATTAACGGCATTGCAGAAATATTTCAGAGTGAATACCTCATCTGCGCTGTGAACCCTGTCCATTCTTGCGTTTGGCAGATAGGGCATATACAGGCTCATGGGAATACGTGGGTATCTGTCCTTTAAATTGCCCGAAAGATACAGCAGCTCAAGAAGCTCGGCTTCGTTTTTGTATTTCCAGCTTATGCAGATTTCCTCGGCGTCGCTGTTTATTTCGGGAACACGGATAAGCATTGTTTTATCGGGAAAGCTTGTGACCTTGGGGGAGAAGCTTTTTCTGCCCTCTTTTGAAACAGTCTCAAAGAATATCACGGTGCAGACCTCCTTTTATGTATTTACTCAATTGTTATCTGACAGCTTTTCATTGCGTTAAGAGCGTTTTCGGCGGATTCGGGGGTAACGCCCGCACAGCAGTCAGCCTTGACGCATATCTCGGTTTCGGGGAAAAATGCTTTAAGGAGCATAGCGTTGGAGATAACGCAGATGTCGGTGCATACGCCCATAAGAGTTATCTTTGTCAGGGGTGTTTTTTCGTTTATGCCGCTGACGATCTCAGGAAGATTTTTTGCGCCGAAGGTGTTCTTTTTAACAATAACAGTTTCCATACCCTCGATAACTTCCTTTATCTCCTCGGGAAGCTCCCAGCCCTCTGTTCCCTCAATGCAGTGAGGAACGGGAAGCTTTCTGCCCTCCTGAGTTTCGGAGTAGTTTTCATAGTGAGTGTCCATTGTGTAAACAAGGGGCATACCGCTTTCACTGTACCGTGTTATCTCATTGCATACAGCCGAAACGACAGCTGCGGTTTCCTTGTTTCCCAGAACGCCTGTAGTAAAATCCTTCTGCATATCTATCATTATCATAAGTTCCATAAATCGTTACCTCTTTCTGTATAATTTTGATGGTCTGTGTCCCTCGTTTGAGGAGGACATTTCTGTTTCTTCGATTCGGTTCATCATCTTCCGTCTGAAATTGGCGGGAGAATCTTTTTTATCCAGCACAAGCTCATAAATCGCCTGCATTTCGGATATTTTGAAAAGCTCGGGCAGCAGACTGAAAAGCGTATCGCCTGTTCTCACAAGCTCACGAAGCTTCATAAGTCCATCGTAGATAATCTGAGCGTGGTCAAATGCTATCTCGGAGGATATGCATCTGCTGTCGGAAAAGCCGAGTGTTACGGATTCTTCCGATGAGCTGAGGGTGATTTTCTCGTTTCCGTGGGAATCGGCTTCAAAATCAAGCTCATACCACCCTGCAGAATCAGCGTCTGATTCGGGAAGCGCTCTTACATCACATTCGGGGATAAGCGCAAGGGACGCACAGGAAATTATCCAGCCTCTCGGATCTCTGTCGGGTGCGCTGTAGTTTGCAAGAGGGGTGAGAGAAGCGGAGCTTATCCCCGTTTCCTCCAGCAGCTCACGTTCAAGAGCATGCTCGATAGTTTCCTCTCTGCGAAGGAATCCGCCGGGGAGAGCAAGCCTTGATCTGAACGGCTCTTCCCCTCGCCTTATAAGGAGAACTGCCAGCTTGGGGCTTGAATTCTGCCTGTAGGATTCCTTTTCGCCGCTGATAACGGAAAAAACCACAGCGTCAACGGCTACCGAGGGGCGGTCGTAATTGCTTATATCATAGGGCTTCATGGGAATCATTCCTTTCCTGTTTGTGTTATTGCTCTTTTGTTATTATCATTATAACACTAACAGATTTGTTTGTCAAGTGTTTTTTTGAAAAAAATATAATTTTTATAAAATAAAGGTTTTTCTGCAATTATGATGGTGGCAGTAATGATGGGAAAAGATAAATGCGAGGAAAGAAAACATCTTCCTCGCATTTGTTTAATGTTTTGTTTTTTTTCGGTGAACAGCCGTATCAATACTGCTCGCTCATATAAATGCTTGCTCTTGACTGAATAACCGAGACTGTTTCATCAACGGTTTTCTGACCGTCATAGAAAAGTCCGAATTCCTCGTTTACTATCTCGTCAATGCTCATATCCTGTCTTGAAACCTTGTCAACGTTTGCGAAATATTCCTTGAGCATATCAATATCAGCCTGTGTGGGTCTTCCGACCTTTATTTCCTCACCGCCGATGTAGTAGATGTTTTCCTGCTCAACTTCATTGCCGTTTTCGTCAATGTATGTATCGGCAACAAGAGCCTGCTGTGCTATCTTGTCAAGCTGATCCTTGAGGACGGGGAGAGAATAGTATTTTGAATTATACCTTGTTCTGCCGGTGTCCTTCTGCTCATTTGTGGAATTATCCCAGATGTAATAAGGCTCTTCGGTCACAGCGCCGTTTATTACATACTTGATAAACTCCCATGCGCCGTCCTTATGCTCGGACTTGGAGGAAATTGCCATTTCTGTTTGTGCGAACATCGCAGCTCCCGTGGATTCGGGATTTGATGTAGGGAAGCCTGTGAGGGTTATATCCTCGCCGAAGTTGCCGTCTCTTGTCTGAGTGTAGCTTGTGAAATCAGAGAAGTACATTGAATAGAAAAGAGCCTTGTTGTTGCGGCATGCACTTTCCTTATCCACCCAGTAGTTAGGGTTCTCGTTATACATTGTTTCGTAGTCTATCTCCTTGGGGAGCGTCTTTGCGTATTCGAGAACTGCCTTGAATTCGGGGGAGTCGAAATTGCATGTGCCGTTTTCGTAGTCAACAAAATCCGAGAAGGAAATTGCGGTTGAAAGGAACTCGGGGGCTGCTATATCATATCCGAAAAGCGTTGCACCCTCGCCCATATCGGCTACAAGTCCCAGAGCCTTATCGAGAGTAATAGACTGCTCTGTGCCTACAAGTGAGGTCTTTGCCGCAAGGGTCTGTACAGAGTAAGCAGGTGTTATCTCGTAAAGCTTGCCGTTTGTTTCAAAGGCACTGAGAACGTTGGGGGTAAATTTGTCCCTTGTAAGCTCGGCGTCCTTGTCCATCAGCTCGTAAAGGTCTGCGAAAAGTCCCTTTGAAGCATAGCTGTTTACGGGCATACCCGAATTGAGCAGGATAAGGTCGGGAACATTTCCTGCAAGAAGCTCGTTGTTGAACTTGGTGAGAGCAGCCTCCCAGTCGGAGGTGTCGTTTGTCTCGCTGAAGCTTGTTGCAAAAATGGTGTACTTGTCGCTTGTCTTGTTGAATTCTGCGATTTCCGAGCGGATATTCCAGTCAAGGTAGAAGCAGCCGAGAGTGATGATCTCCTTCTGTGCTACCTCGGAGCTTTCAACAGGAAGTATCTTGCTTACAGTAGTGGTGCTGCCAGAATGGGTATAGTTGTTGCCTACGGTAATAAATGAGCCGTCATCGCAGATAACAAAGGAGGAGATGTTTGAGTTGTCAATACCGATGGTAAGGAGGTTCACAACATTCTCGGTCTGGGTGTTGTCGGCTCTGATTCCTGAAATACCTGTCTCGGAGGACATATAGCAAAGGTAATCGCCCGAGCCTGAATACAGAGTGCCGTTAGCTGCTGTGAGAACGTGCTCTTTGCCGTAGCCCTTGGCATTGATGTCGATCTCCTTCAATGTCTGGGTAGATATATCGTTTGTGTAGTCATATACAAGAACTGCGGGAGTACCTGTGTTTGTGAGGATAAGATTTGACATCCAGCTGTTTTCGGATTCGCTTGCGGGAGTGTCAAAAAGCTTGTTTCCTGTGCTGTCGCAAACTCTTATTACCTTGTTGAGATTCAGATAGAGATTTCCCTGTGCGTCAACGATATAGCCGTTGAAGTACATTTCGTTCTCCATATCCTCCTGAGTGTATATCTGACCCAGCTCCTGACGCTTGGTTTCATTTCCTGCGCTGTCATATGTAACAAGGTTATAAATCTCTTTGTATTCACCTGTGGTTTCGTTATAACTGCTTTCATAGACCATACAGGAGATATTTCCGCTGTCATCTACATAAAGATCGCCGTTTATACCGCCGTAGGTTTCGGTGTCAGTCTGCTTGAATACGGGAATGGTAAGCTTTTCTGCACCTGTTTCGTCAAACACTCTTACAGAGTAGCTTGAATAGTACATATCGTCGATTATCTCATAGTCATTCTGTACGAGATAGTAAAGACCGTTTTTCACGGTTATCTGACCGTAGAAATTTTCAAGTCCCTGAATGGGTATCTCTGTTACCTTGTAGGAGAGAGCCTTCTGAGCCTCCTGAGTGTCAACAAGAGCGGTGTTGTTTGAATCCGTCTTGTTTCCGCAGGCGGTCAATGCGCCGACGGAGAAAAGCATCATTCCTGCTGTAAGGACACAGGCAGTCTTGCGTGCTTTATTTTTTAAGCTGTGTTTTTTCATAAATTATGTCAGTCCTTTCTTAAATATAAATGCATTCTTTCCCTATGCAGATTTTATTATAGCATAATAAAGCTATGATTACAATAGTTTTTTCAGCTTTGTAATAATTTGTTATTACTTAGCAATCTTTGTTACCGAAATAATGACTTTTTTATATAAAAAATCGGAATTTGTGGATTCACAAAAAATTAACAAGATTATTTTGACGAAAACTATTGACTTTTCAGGAAGAAAGAGTTATAATATAAAAGCACTCTGACGAGGGCGGTTGATAAATTTAATGAATATGCTGATTTAGCTCAGTTGGTAGAGCACATCCTTGGTAAGGATGAGGTCGACAGTTCAAATCTGTTAATCAGCTCCAAAGCAAGGTCTGTAAACAGTTTATGTTTGCAGACCTTTTGGTATATCTGCGTAAATCAGAACGGAGGAGTTTAACTGTGAGTGAAAATAATATTGTAAAAATATCCCCATTAAGCGAAAATATAAGGGTATGCGGAAGAAGCATTGCCGAAAACGGCGTCCGTTATTTAAGCTATACCAATTCATTTATCGAGTTTGAGTTTACAGGCTGCTATGCGGCAGCTGAGCTTACCAGCGACCTTATGCCCCCTGAGGATATTTTCCGTGCGTGGGCAGGAGTGTGCGTCAACGGAGAGGTTAAGCCTTCAAAGGTGTTCAAGCTTGACAGCGGCAGGGAAGTATATGAGCTTTACCGTTCGGACAAGCCCGAGAGGGTGAAGATCCGTCTGATGAAGCTTTCCGAGGCAGCATTTGCAAAAATGGGCGTTGCAGAGATACGCATTGACGGTGAGATACATTCCGCGCCAAAGGCTGAATCTCAGAGACGTATTGAATTTGTAGGCGACTCCATTACCTGCGGATACGGAATTGACGGCATCTGGAACAAGGACGTTTTCTCTACCGAAACGGAAAATCCCATCAAGGGCTTCGCATATAAAACAGCTCTCAAATGCGGTGCACAGTTCCATTATGTATCATGGAGCGGTATGGGCGTATATTCAAGCTGGGTGGACGAGAATGCGGAAAAGCCTCTCGATAACTGGCTTGTTCACGACATTTATCCCTACACCGACAGCCCTTTGCAGAAGTCTCAGGGCAAGGAAAGTCACGATGAGCATACAAAATGGGATTTCAGCTCCTACATTCCTCAGGTCATAGTTTTCAATATGGGTACAAACGACCAGTCCTGGACAAAGCACGTTAAGGAAAGGTGCGATATCTTCTGTGAAAAGTATTATGCTTTCCTTGAAATGCTCAGGGAATATAACCCCGATTCATACATAGTCTGCACCTACGGAATTATGGGAATTGATCTTTTAGAGGAGGAAAAATCCTGCATTGAGCGTTTTAAAGCCGAGCATGATGATAAGATAGTATATGTTCCTCTGCCTGTTCAGCAGGAAGCAGACGGAATAGGCGCTGACTGGCACCCCTCCGAAATATCCCACGAAAAGGTTTCTGATATTCTTGCTCCCGTTATCAATTCGCTTTTTGAAAAAATGGGTATCTGATCGATATAATGATATAACCGCCGTACAAAGCACATATGTATATAGTGCTTTGTACGGCGGTTTTCAGTAATCTGAACGCTGTGCGGCTGACATAGCTTTTTCCTTAGCTCTGCTGTAAAGCTTTTTTTCGGGAGGACGGCGTGTTTCGGGAGACAGTCCGCCCCAGTCCTTACGCTGTTTTTTGTAGTATTCCGCACGTTTTTTCTTGCTCATTTTTTCAATAGGAACAAAGCGTTTCATAAATACACACCCTTTCCTTGAATATAAATACAGATTAACCGTTTCAAATTTTAAATCAGAAATTGCAGTTTTATAATCCATAATTACGCATTACGCATTACGAATTACGCATTTTCCTCCGCTCCTGCCTTGAAATTGTAAATAGGCTTGATTATCTCGTAAATATCCGCAGTATCGCCGATGTTGTCAACGATATCGTTCATTCCCTTGTACGCCATAGGACATTCGTCAAGAGTTCCGTTTCCAACAGATGTTGTGTAGATGCCCTTCATCTGCTTTTTGAACTCGCTTACGGTAAAGCTCTGCTTTGCTTCCCCTCTGCTCATAAGACGGCCTGCACCGTGGGGGGCTGAGCAGTTCCAGTCGGGATTGCCCTTGCCGATACAGATAAGGCTGCCGTCACGCATATTTATGGGGATTATAAGCTTTTCTCCCGACTGAGCGGAAACCGCACCCTTTCGCAGTATCATATTATCCGTGTCAATGTAATTGTGGATAGTGGTGAACTGCTCCTCAACAGTCAGCTTCATTCCCTTGATTATCTCCTCCATCATAGCCTGCCTGTTAAGCGCCGCATACCGCTGAACCAGCTTCATATCGTGGATATAGTCGTCAAACAGCGCTCCGCTTACATAGGCAAGGTGCTTGGGAACTGCTGTCCGCTTGGTGTTTTCAAGCTTTTTCAGCTCACGTCTGATCTCGGTATCCCTACCCTGTGCCTTTAAATCGGCAATAAGCTGCTTTACCGCCTCATCTCCTGCCTGATTAAGCTGCCTGTAGCCCTCCTGCTGATAGTAACTTGCCACTTCTACGCCAAGATGACGTGAGCCGCTGTGGATAACGATATAAATGCCGTTTTCGCCCTTGTCGGCTTCGATAAAGTGATTTCCGCCGCCCAGAGTACCAAGGGAGCGCTCCGCACGTCTCAGGTCGATCTTATCCGCACATCTGAGGGAGCAGAGGTCGATCTGCTCATTAAGCTTATGGGGAGTGCTTCTTATTCCGAAGCCCGAGGGTATCTTTGCGTAAATAAGCTTGTCGAGCTGTTCAAGCTCAAGATGTTTTCCCTTTATGCGTACCGTTTCCATTCCGCAGCCGATGTCAACACCTACAAGATTGGGAACTATCCTGTTTGAGACTGTCATAGTAGTGCCGATAACACAGCCCATTCCTGCGTGAACATCGGGCATCATTCTGATTTTCTGTCCTGCGGTAAATTCCTGACTGCAAAGCTCGATTATCTGAGAAACAGACGCATTGTCAATAACGTCTGTGAACACCTTTGCGGTGTTGTACTTACCCTGTAATTCAATCATAAAATTATCCTTTCGTCAATAAAAAAGCGCCCCCGAAAAAACGGGAGCGCATACAAAAATCTACAGCTGTACACCTAAACAGAGTGCGGACAGCCTATGCTCTTCCGTAAAATTATATTATTATGCATTGTAAGTCGACTGTAATATCTTATTGTCATAGCGTCCGCCTCCTTTCATTGATTTTGGTTTGAATATTCATCAGCTTATAAGCTTAAAAACAAGAATATCACACTTTTTTTCGTTTGTCAAGTGTTTTTTGAAAAATACAGAAGATATTATATAATTTGCGTTATGTAATAATAATTTATAGTTATGAATGATATGCTATGTATAATGAAAAAATCTATTGACAATCAGCAGGTATTATGGTATAATATGAATAATTATTGTGTCGGATTATTTGTTTTTTTGTGTTTTAATTAAGTTTTTATGAAAGGCGGCAGAGATATGCAGCAGAGAGCTAGGAAGATTCTTATTATTTCAGATGTTGAAGATATTGGTCAGGTTATCGGAAAAAGTCTCGGTCCGGGCTATGAGTTTTTCCTTACTCCTGCGGACGAGCCTGTTTATACCATCGGCGGAAGAACACTTCCCGACGTGGTTATCCTTGATATTGCCAATGCCGAGCTGAGATCCGAAATCGCAAGAAATATGCACAATGACCAGCGTATTTCCGTGCTTACGGTTATCTGTGTGCTTGCAGAGGGCGAAGAAGACAAGATAATGACTGCCTACCAGAACGATACCTTCTCCATTGTAAGGCGTTCGGAGGATTTTTCGCAGGTTTCGGATAAGATAAAAAGCATATTTGATTTTGATAATGAGGGCAGCTCATCAAATTCAGGCTCGGAAAAGTCTGACGATGAAATGCTGGCGGAGGCTCAGGCACATCTCCAGAATATGTCATTTCAGCTTATCAAGTCCATTTCTCTGCTTGCAGAGGTAAAGGATCCTTGTTTCCGTGGTCACTCCAGACGTACCGCTTCATTTGCAAGAGAAATTCTCAAGAGAATGGGCGGCTCTGAGGAGGAGCAGATGAATATATACTGCGCCGCTCTTGTTCACGATATCGGAATGGTCGCTATTCCCGATTCAATTGTAGGAAAGAAATCCGCTCTTTCCGATGACGAATTCAACGAGCTGAGAAATCACACTATTATCGGTTCAAAGATCTTTAACGGCGTTACCCAGATGCATGAGATAAATGAAGCTATCAGATGGCATCACGAGAGATATGACGGCTCGGGCTATCCCGACGGTCTTAAG
This sequence comes from Oscillospiraceae bacterium, assembly GCA_017848125.1. Classification (GTDB taxonomy): domain Bacteria; phylum Bacillota; class Clostridia; order Oscillospirales; family Ruminococcaceae; genus Huintestinicola. Next base: position 1,059 of record JAGAJY010000285.1, on the reverse strand, counting down.
GGTGAGAATATTCCCCTTGCCGCAAGAATCATTGCCGCAGCCGACGCATACGACTCAATGACCTCGGAAATGGTTTACCGAAGCAGTATGCAGCAGCAGCAGGTAAGAGACGAGTTTATCAAGGGCTCGGGAACTCAGTTTGACCCTGAGGTTGCAAAGGTTGTTCTGTCCATTATCTACGACGATAAGAACTTTGAACGCCGTCAGATCTCCAGAAACGACTGGAAGATACTGCTGGTTGACGATGACCCTATGGTTCTCCAGATGGGCGAGTACATACTCAGCAGATACAAGCAGTACAAGGTTTTTCAAGCTTCTTCGGGAAGGGCTGCGCTTAAAATGCTCAAGGAAGAAACGGATATCGACCTTATCCTTATGGACGTTGAAATGCCTCTTATGGACGGTATTGAAACACTTATCCGTATTCGTTCCGACGAGGTTACAAGAAGTTTGCCCGTTATCTTCGTTACCGCCGACACATCGAGGGAAACTCTCAGCAAGGCACTTAAATTCGGTATCAGCGGCTACATTACAAAGCCCTTTACTCCTACATTCTTTGTGAAGAGGATAAACGAGATCCTTAATAAGACTATATAAATTAAAACGGTTATTTACAGCGGATTGTTTGCTGTAAATAACCGTTTTTTATTCAATCGGTATCAGATCATTATAAATGAGCCTGATTCTTTCTCTGCTGTCAAGGACTTTGTCACGATGGTAATGCCCCGAAAACCACATTTTATAATCAAGCTTCTGTTCGATTTCGTCAAAAAAATCAGTAAGCTCTTCTTGCTCATATTTGTCAGCATATTGCAGCGTAAAAAGCAACAGCAAAATTGATTCAAAAAATGCGGTATATCCTACATTTTGTAGGATATACCGCAGCAGCGTGTCGAAAAAGAAAACGCTGTTGTTACATTTGCACAAAACTACATAAAATTTGCTTCGTTCAAAACGTTCCACCGGAACGTATTGAAGGGGAAGTAAGCTTAACCACCCTACAAGGGGAGGCGGTCTTGTTCGCCTCCCCTCGAAATGCTGTCGCATTTCTCACCCCTT
>JAGAJY010000284.1 GCA_017848125.1 Oscillospiraceae bacterium | reverse complement strand
GGTCCTGCCCAGCTATATCCGTTTGAGCTGTTGCCGCCTTGCTTTGTGGATAGTGAATTATCCTTGCGTTCAATCGGGCATTCAAGCATAAGGTATTCATAGCTCTGTTCGGATTTCACACGGGTAACCGGTATTCCTACGGCTTCTTCGACCTTGCGGATATGCTCGTACATCTGCGGAAATTCAATGCCCGTATCACAGAACAGAACGCAGTCAATCGGCATTTTCCGTTCCACCATTCCGAGCAGCATAGCCGTACTGTCCTTGCCGCCCGAAAAGGAAACGAGGTTAAATGCAGGCTTGCTCGTTTTCTATCACCTCCAATCGTGCCGGAAAACAAAAAAGCCGACTGCTTTTTCTGCAATCGGCTTAATGGTTTACATATTCAATTTTATTTGTGCGGCGGCTTCGGCTTATGCGTTAAGCCTTTTGATTGACGGTGTTCGTTGCGCCTTTGAACATACATCTGCGACAAGTCGGGATTTTCTCGGAGTATGTCGTTCACCTCGTCGATTTTCGCACGGAGAACACGGCAGTTGGTTTCTGCCTGTTGTAATCGCTCCGTAAGCGTAGGTTTCAGAGCGGTAGCCAAGTCCTCGCAGGAGCCGCTGTACTCAATCAGTTTCGGGCGGCAGCCTAACGGAACATCGTTGTTCCACTTACTGAAACCGTCAACGAGTTCAGAACGGTTTTTAAGCGTTTCATAGGTTGCGCTGATACCGTTTCCGTATTTGGTGACAAGCTCAGGCTTAATGTATCTGCCTGTTTCAAGAAAGCGGTTAATCATTCTGCCAAGAGCCTTGTTTCGGTCTAACTCGTTGAAATGTATATAAACGGAGTAGCCCTGTTTCTTAACGGCGGCGATAATATCCGTAAGCTCATCGCAATCGCCGCCAACACGGGGATATGTAATGTTCTCACCGTTTCGCAACGCCGCCTTGAACTGCCTGTCGGCAATGAGTTGGCTTTCCTTGTGGACTATCCCTGCGCCCCAACCGTCATTGTATTCGGGGAGAAGTTTCTTTGCTTCATCGCTGTCAATTATCCGAGAATGATACATCTCGGAAATAGGCTCGACAAGTGCGGAAGATTTACCCGACGCAGGTAAGCCGATAACAATATCAAGCCGCTTTTCTCTGCGGATTTCACCCGTGAGAGAAACGTGACCGCTATCGTCCGTGACCGCACTGCCGGACTTTTGCAATCGGTTATACACGCCGTTCTGAATACCCTCACGGTCTTTCAGTTTGACGGTTGGAACACCGTTTCCCAAACAAGAATTAGCTTCTCGGATTTCTTTGAGCTGTCCGATTTCGGCTTCGGGAACATTCTCGCCGTTCGCAAGCCGTTTCAGAACGCTTTGCATTTCCTCCGAAACAGGCTCGCCCGTCAGCTTGTTTATCAATTAAATCACCCCCTTAACGCAAAAAAGCGGAGAACTTTTACATTCTCCGCTTTGCGTATATTCAGTTGTATCAGATGTCGGCAGCGGTTATCACACCGTCCTCAATCATCAGCCGTTCCTGTTCCTCAAACGGCATATCCCGTATCATATCCCTGTGAGCAAAAGCCCAATTCAGAACATCAACGAATTTAGGATTAAAGTCCTTGTGGTACTTTCTGTCCTCCAGCTCGACCATAAACTTGATTGACCAAGAAGATGTAAACTCGCTCCACTCGACCTCATCAATACCGACTGCGCTGAAACCCTCGATTTTCTCCATAAGAAGCTCCTTTCTGCCGCATTGTTTCCTGTTTCTATTATACAGCATCGATGGCAGAATTGTCAAGGCGAATACATATATCGCCCTCCTTTCGCACAGCCTGTCAGGGGGAAACGCTTCTCAAATAATGCCCTCACGAATGTCATTGTAAGCCATATTCGCAAAGTAATTGCTAACGGTTGACTTTGAGTTATAGAGCATAGTGATGAGATACGAGCGTATATTCCCGATACGGCTTGAATTATGCTGCATAGCGTACAGAACGTAGTCGATTTCTTCATCGGTGAGCTTCAGGAAACACGCTTTTTCATAGGCGTATGCTTCTATTCTATTGTAAAGAAAAAGGACACCTTTCGTCGAAAAGCATCCTTTATTCGTTGTTCAGGTATGGTCTGCGATTTTCGCGGCACTACAATTCCTTTTGTAATGCGGGTTTGCGCCCATATCCCTTATTATCCCCGGGTAAATCGGGGGTGTCGATTAGTGTTTTACTATCGGGCTATTTAATTACTTTCTCTTACGAGAAGCAACAACTGCAACACCAGCAAGAGCTACAACGCCAGCTGCTACTGCAATACCCTCAACGCCTGTCTCGGGAGAATCCTTTGTACCGTCGGGTGTAACTGTTGTGTCATCAGCAGGTGTCTCAGCGGATTCCTCAGACTCCTCGGACTCCTCAGCAGTTTCCTCAACAGTAGCCTCGATTGTGATGTCCTCGGATTCCTCGGACTCTTCAGCTGTCTCCTCAACAGTTTCCTCAACTGTCTCCTCAACCTCTACTGTTTCCTCAACCTCAGCTGTCTCCTCAGGAGTCTCAACTGTCTCAGGCTCAGCAGGTGTCTCGGGCTCATCGGGAGTTTCAGGCTCAGCAGGAGTCTCAGGCTCCTCTGTAGCTGCCTCAGCAAGCTCAATATTCAGAGAGAGCTCCTTGCCCTTAGCGTTCAGGAATCTGATGTTGTCGATGTAGATGTAGTAAGCAGGACCAGTAGCGTTAGCCCACTTCTGGATAAGGATCTGTGTATCAAGAACACCGTTTACGAGGGGATCAAGATCAGAGATCTCCTTAACAGCGTTGATAACAGCTGTCTCGGAACCTGTGTACTCACCGCCGGACCACTCGCTCTGTGTCCAACCGGGAGTCTTAGCAGCGCCGCCCTGGGAACCGATACCGCCGCCTACCCAACCGGGAGGTGTAACGCCATCCTTGGTAGCAACATAGATATCACATGTGAAAGATCTAACCTTGGAAAGGTTGTCAGCGCCAACGAAATCAGCAGCGTTGATGTGGATCTTCGGAACCTTAGCAACGTCCTGAACGTCAACCTGAAGCATCTTGGAACCATTGTAATCAACAACGGAAAGCTTGGAATCATCTGCCTGTGCGTTATCAACGAACATCCAGATACCCTTTACCATGCCTGTCTCGAAGTCAACAACCTTAGCAGATGCTGCGCTTGCTGTTGTTGCAAGAGCAGAAGTAGCTGCTACAACTGCTGCGACAACAGAAGCAAAAACTCTTCTTAACTTCATAAGAAATAATCCTCCTAAAAATATAAATATCGGGATAGCAAACACTAAATCCTCATGGTCTATTATACAATATTCTTCAAATAATTTCAACTGTCATTTTACACACAAATCGCATGACTTTTTATGCAATTCATATAATATATTTGGTATAATGCAACAAAACTCCCCCGACAAAAAGCCGAGGGAACTTTATTTAAGTTAGTTACTTAACTACTCGTCGTTTTTTCGGAGGGTGAACGCAACACCTGCACCGCCAAGTGCCAGCACTGAAAGCGCTGCAAACGGGAAAGAGATACCCGTATCAGGGTTTGTCATCGCACCGTTGTTGCCTGTCGAACCGCTCCCGCCTGCCAGGTCGTTCTCCATATCGTCAGTATCGGCGGGAGCACTTGTGCTGCCACCTGTCGTACCATTTGTTGTACCGCCTGTCGTTCCGTCAGTAGTACCGCTCGTTGTATCACCAGCACCACCTGCTCCACTGTTTGTGCCGCCTGTGTTACCGCTCGTAGTACCACCCACACTGCCGCTCGTATTGCCGCTCGTATTACCGTCTGCGCCGTCGTTACCCGTTACTGCGTCAGTTACACTGTCCACAACATTTTCGCCTGCGTCTACAACATCGTTTACTATATTCTCCCCTGCATCCACCACATTGCCGACGACACCGCCGTTAGTGGCATATGCGGACAGGGAAAGCACCGCCGCCGCTGCGACCGCAGCAGTGACAGAAGCAAATCTTTTTCGCATATCCGTTCTCCTTTATTTGATCTGCGCAGCGGAACACACAGCACCGCCGCACATTCCGTTTACGCAGATATATTATCTGCACGGAGCCTGACAAATATGCTTTTTTCCGACATGTTACGGCATTGCTGGATTCAGGGAAAAAAGAGAGTAAAATTAAGTAATACCGCACATTGTTTTAAGCAATATGCGGTATTTTTTACTTATTTTTTTGACCTGATATACTCGTCCATAGCACTTGCCGCAGTCTTTCCAGCACCCATTGCAAGGATGACCGTAGCCGCACCGGTGACCGCATCACCGCCTGCATAGACTCCTGTACGGGATGTAAGTCCGTGCTCATCAGCGATAAAGCAGCCATGCCTGTTGGTCTGAAGCCCCTCTGTGGTATTTCTTATAAGCGGATTGGGACTTGTTCCTATCGCCATTATCACGCAGTCCACATCAAGGATATGTTCACTTCCCTGCTTCACGACAGGACTTCTTCTGCCGCTTGCGTCAGGCTCGCCAAGCTCCATCTCAACACATTTCATGCCTGTCACGGTCTTATGCTCGCTGCCGAGAATCTCCACGGGATTCGTGAGGGTACTGAAAATGATGCCCTCCTCCTTTGCGTGGTGTATCTCCTCTTTTCTGGC
>JAGAJY010000283.1 GCA_017848125.1 Oscillospiraceae bacterium | reverse complement strand
TTTGAGGGACAATGTGTTTATTATTCGTACTGTGATGATAAGGTGCATATGATTTACGAAGCATTTTTACATAAAGTACGGCTGCATTATCAGATGACAGTAATACATTTACGCAGCAATCTATTCTTGTCAATGTCAACTTATCTAAGGTATAGTCATCACCAATTATATTTGTAATGCTATTTTCGAGAACTTCTGACAACAGTTCAATTTTATCTGCTGTAAAAATCTCTGTTGGTGAGTTGTGACCTGTAATCAATGATAGGGGAGTAACTATTATTCGCAGATTTCTATTGTCATTGGTTTTACACAAATGAAATCTGATTCCGCTGTTAGGAGTATATTTGATATTTCCCTTTTCATGATAAACATGCGGCTTATCAGAATTAAAAATGCTTTTGAGCCTTTTGTATTCTTCTTTTGATAATATACTCCTTACTAATTCAAATGTATGGATTCCAAATCCATCAGTTGTAAGGTGATAGTTTATAGTGTTCATATAAAGATTCCTTTCAAAGATTTCTGGTTTTTCAGATTACCATTTTGTTATAATGAAAATAAAAAATATATAACAGTCATATAGAATTGTATTTATCGTATAAATACCTATGATAATATATGCGCTTACATTTCATAGTGTAATACTGTTGATGTACATAACATCCTATATTTATTGATACTTTGTGATAATATTCATATATAAATGGAATAGATTATTCTACTAATTTCTACTAATTACTAGCGGATTTTACAAAAAAATGGCTCATTCAATGTTGAATGAGCCATATAAATTACAGATTATCAGTTTGTCCATTACGATTAAGAACGCATCTTTCGATAGTCCTCTCTATATTGAATTCCTGTTCCGGAATACGGTTAATTTGTTTTCTGTCTGCCGATGGAATAACAGATGTTAAAAACATTGAAGGATTTATTGTTACTGTAATAGTATCAGGATAAACCACGATTTCTTTTACATATAGATTTATCAACTGCTTTGTTTCGTTAAGTTGACCGGATTGAAACAAGAGTTTAGCTCGGGCAAATGCATCAGCAATTATTTTGTCTGATACAAAGATTTCGCTCATCCTATTTTCTGTATCAGAAAGCTGACTTTTTAATTTTTCTTGCTCGGCTGCATATTCATCAAGCTTTTTCACAAGAATAATGTTTCCTGTTTCAGCTATTATGTCAGTAAGCTTGTCAATTCTGTTTTCAAGTGCTGCAAGCTGTATGGATATTCGTTTGTGTTCTGCATGTATTGATTGAGAGTTGTTTCTAAGATGCTCATTATAGTTGCTTACTATATTGGGTATATACTGATTATCAAAAATAATATCTGTCAATATATTAAGAACAAATTTTTCAAGATATATCTTATTGATCTCTTTGTTTTTGCATATTTTTGATGTGCGAGAAGTGCGGTTGTTGCAGCGATAAGTAACCAACGGAAGCTTTCTTGCTCCTGTATTGTGCCTGTTCCCGCAATAAATTGCTCCGCATTCTCCACATCTGATTTTACCGGATAATAAATAAACCTCGTGTGCTTTTGCACTCGAGGTTTTATTGCGTCGGTCATCAAGAATCGCTTGAACCTTAGTAAATGTGTCAGGGTCAATGATCTGTGGTATTCCATTTTCAATGCGAATTACTTCGCTATCATCTTTATGCTTATGAGAATTGCGTTTTTGACGGTTATCTTTTGATTCAGAAAGATTATACACATATGTGCCGGTGTACTTCTCATTTCTGAGAATATCATATAATGAGTTTTTGCCAAAGGAATTCCCACGTTTAGTCTTAAAGCCTTTTTCGTTAAGTAAATGAAGTATATTGGTATAACCAACACCATTTAGCACGCTCTGAAATATTAGTTTTACAGCTTGAGCTTCTGACTCGTTAAGCTCAAGCTGTTTTGTAATGGGATTTACATCGTAACCGAGAGGCGCAAGTCCACCTGTATGTTTACATTTCAGCGCATTTTCATGCAATCCCTTTCTTACTTCTCGTGCGAGATTTAATGAGTAATATTCGTTCATACCTTCAAGTACACTTTCGAGTATGACACTTTCAGGGCTGGAATCATCAAATTGCTCCATAACGCTGATAACGGTAGTGTTATGCTTTTTCAAATCCATACGGCTGCATATGCTATCTTTTCTGTTTCTTGCAAAACGATCTAACTTATGTACAATAACAAAATCAAAATTATCTGCATCAGCAAGCATTCTGTTAAATTCTTCACGATTATCTGTGGTTGTGGCTGATTTAGCTCTGTCGATATATTCAGCTACAATATGTATACCGTTGATGTCAGCGTATTGTCTGCATGCACGAAGCTGTGCATCTATGGATTCTTCACGCTGCATATCACTGGAAAATCTTGCGTATATTGCCGCTGTAGGCATAATACCTTCTTTTTTTATTTCGTCAATCCTCCTCATTTTTATATTCCTCCCTGTATTCGCACACTATAATGTTAGAAACAATATCTATCAATAATTCAGGACATAGGCAAGATGAATTATTGTAATGTGTGTGGGCGCTGAAATCTGTGATACCTCTGTTGCTGTTAAGATCGTCTCTTGAGATTGAATAAGTGATTGTGCTATTCATACGATAGCCTCCTTTTTAATGTATTCAGTAGTATAATATATATTCGAGATAGATGTCGTTTCATTAGCTACTGATTACAATATGTGTAGAAGCATTGATAGAAAAATAAACGAATGAAATGCTGTTGTTATATAATTGCTTTATGTTTAGATAATATGAAATAGCCCCAGCAACTGTAGGGGGTATATTTATATTATACTACGCCCATATGGCGTTATTATTATTAGCATTTCTTAGAAAATGCATAAAATTATGTAATTATGCCACATATAGGATTTAAAATAATATTAAGTGTTTATTAGGTTAAGATTATGGTATTGTGTTTTTTGTGATAACATGTTATAATAATTTTGGGGTGATGATTATGTTTGAAATTGTACGAAATATGTTTGATGATTCAGATTATTCTAAAATTAAAAGTTTTAGTGAGAGCGGGGAAAATTTTACTAGGCGTGTGCTGTATGATTGTTATCTACAATATAAAAACAGTTCAGAGCAATCAAATTACTACTTTGTGGAAATTCGCGAAAACTCAGAACTTGTTTATGAGACAGAAATACGATTAAAACGTGATAGTGATTTTAATTACATTTTTGAATTTAATTTCAAATATAACGAGGAAGAATACAGGCTATCATTTTCAACATCCTACGATTTCAGAAAATATACTGGATCATTAAATAATATATCAGAAGGGATTTCAATAGGTTTTGATGAATCCAGTAATATTATTCAACTTGATATTGCGAAGAATAAAAGTAAAGTAAAGTGTTTTCCGATGTTCCTACCTTTTGCTTTAAAATCTGATAAGCTTGGCTTGGATTTATCTATATGGTGTTTGAGCTATATATATAAGAAGATTAATGTAATGGAATTTTCTAAAATGCTTTCGGCAAGGAGGGATAAAGAATATATTATACCTTTTATTAGCACAGGTTGGTTTCGAGTATATGATGAATATAGATATATTTGCAGAAATTCACTTGAAACGATAAGAGCGGGTGTTAAATCTAATGAGAATGAGATTATTCAAATGCTGAGTAATCTTTGTTCTAATCCGATATATGCCATGACATTTGTTTATGAGCTGTTTTCATTAAACAAAAGCTTTATAATCAAACGCAATGTTAATGATTTTAATATTAACCTTATTACTAAAGATGCAATTCAGTTGAAAAATGTACAAGATATTATTAAACCAATCAATAATTCTGGCGAAACTGAAGCTAGTGGATTTATTCATAAAGTATATAAAGAATCTAATATTATTCCAATAAAACAGTTCCCCCAAAAAGTAAAAGATAGTTTTCGAAATAAGAGATTCAAAGATTATCCTGTTATTGTAAAAAGTATAAACTATACCGGTAGGTATGACGATGAGGAGCCCAAATCTAAACTAAGCGCTAAGGTTTTAAAAAAGAATCTGTCAGCAAATAATTCTTTCATATACATAAATGCTGTAACGAAAAGTAATGATATACTGACAATTTCTGCCGTTTATGATTGTGAAGATGTAAGGTTTGAAAATATACAAAGAATAATACATGAATATATTTTGTTTTTGGAAGATAAAATTAATAATGAATATAATTATAAAACTGATGATAACCAGCTAAATAATCTTCATTCTGAGATACATAATGAGCTTATAAATGAAACGTTTAGAAATTATATTAAAGAAATATATGAAATACTTGATACGTGGGACAAGGAAGATCAAAAAATATATTATCAATACGTAAGATATTATGATCTGTATAGATTATATAAAAACAATCAAGATGTTTTGGTAAAAAAAGATAAATCAATTAGATGTGCTTCACTTGAAAGACTTCTTAAAGATTTATATAAAGATATAGCGATGCGGGATGATGATTATAAAGAATATGAACTTATTATAAGAAATGAAGATCCGAATATAAATATGCTACTGATGCTCATATCAAAAGAATATTTTGAGCAGCGACAATTAGCTCAAAAGCAAAGAATAGTGTGTTATAAGATCAACTATAAGAAATCAAGGGAAAAATTTTTGGAAAAAATTCAATCATATCCGCTCATGTATCTTAAAGCACTTACAGTCAAATTCATGAATAAAACTGCAATTCCGGTAGATTACTTTGAGAAAATGAGAGTCGAAGCTACCAAAATAGTAAAAGAATTGAAATTCAAAAAGGACTACAGACCTAAGTTTACTATTCTTATGACAGCATTACTTTCATTTGAAGATTTTCTGACAGAACGTTATCCGGAATGTCTTGAAGCTTATGATAGATTTAAGAATTATTTTATTGAATCATATAAAACGACATTTGACGATGATCAATATGAAACAATACCTGATGAAGCGTTGGTAAGACACTTTTATAAATTTCTTATGAATTGCAGGTCATCGGCTGATGTTAATATAAATGAGATTTCTCCTTTGTATGCAAAAGTAGAAAACAAGAAAAGAAGCGGATTTGATAGTAAATATACGAATAAACTGATTGGTTGGTATAATCAAAAAGAAGGGGAATACTGGCTTATTATGGATACAAAGGAATACTTTATGTTTGATTGCTTTATAGAAGATTTAATGAGAAAAGGGCTGTATAATGATATTAATCCCAAAACCTTTATAAGTGAGCAGCTTGGCAAAAATTGTATTGCAAAAAGTAGAAAGGCGAAAGCTAACGGTTACAGTTACCCGAGATATGACTATACGAGGACTATTGATGGAGTAAAATATAAGATATACGTTCTTTATGAAAAGAAATTGCGGGAGTATCTATCGAAACCTTAATCATTACAGTGTTAGATTAGAATAGTATTAAATTCTGCTAATAGTATAGACAACGCTCTTTAGGTATGATACAATAATAATTGTGGAAAATAATGACATGCAACAATTTAGCACTCTTATACTGTGAGTGCTAAATTTAACTGAAAGTACATCTTATTATCATAAAATGAACACATATAAAGGATATACTTAGAAATGTGGAAATAAAAAAGTGCTTGCAGGTTTTATCCTGCAAGCACATTACCACCGCCTTATAAGCGGGTGGGTTTTTATGGTGGAGATGACGGGAATCGAACCCGTGTCCGAAAACCAATCCACACAACTTTCTACGAGCATAGTCTGTTATTTACATTCCCTTACGCAGGCACGAACAGACACGTTCAGGCGTTCGGTAGTCCGTAATACATCAGGCAGGTCCGGACAAGCCTGCAAGACGTTCACCGTTGATCGGCGCCTGTTCCGAGACCACGGTACTTCTCGGGCAGACGAGCAGCAATTAAGCAGCTGCTAATTCAAAATTATCGTTGTCGTCTAATTTTAAAACGTGTGCGGGTTAAAGAGATCAGCACAATCCTCTGCTCGCTTATCGTGCTTCAAAGTCCCCGTCGAAGCCTTTACATCCCCGTAACGGAAAACTATCAGCGGTTCTTTTCCTTGATAGCTCTGTCAATGTCACGCTTAGCTGCCTGAGCCGCCATTGCATCACGCTTGTCGTGAAGCTTTTTACCCTTGCACAGACCCACCTGAACCTTGACTCTTGAGCCCTTGAAATAAAGCGAAATAGGAATAAGCGTAAGCCCCTCCTGCTTTATTGTACCGAAAAGCTTGGTTATCTCCTTTTTGTGAAGGAGAAGGCGGCGCACTCTCATAGGGTCACGGTTAAAGATGTTGCCGTGGTCATAGGGAGAAATGTGCATACCCTTTACCCAAAGCTCGCCGTCGTCAATAGAACACCATGAATCCTTAAGATTCACACCGCCCTGACGGATAGCCTTGACCTCGGTACCCACAAGCTCAATGCCTGCTTCGTAGCTTTCAAGTATGAAATAATCGTGCCTTGCCTTACGGTTTTCGGCTATTGTCTTGAATCCGTTTTTTTCGGGCATAATAAACACGTCCTTTCCATACAAGTGCTAACAAATAATATACCACATAAGCAGGAAATTGTCAAGAGCAATTCAGGATATTTTTTCGCAAAATCCGACTGTTACATATTTTTTTAATGAAAGGAAGATGTCATTATGAATATGCAGAAGCTTACAAAAAAGACTATTGAAGCCATTCAGGCAGCTCAGGACACCGCTCTGAGCTACGGAAACACAAATGTTGACCAGCCTCATCTGCTTTATGCGCTGCTGAATCAGGAGGAGGGGCTTATCCCTCAGCTTATGAAAAAGCTCGGAAAGGACACAAGTGTCATTTCGGGAAATATTGAGCGTATGATTGAAAAGATTCCCAAGGTTTCGGGCAGCGGCAGGGATATGAATACGGTTTATATTTCGCAGTCCCTCGACAGACTCCTTAACAGTGCGGAAGAAATAGCCAAGAATATGGGAGATGAATATGTTTCCGTAGAGCATATTATGCTTTCTTATTTCGATAACGGCGATAAGGATATAAAGCAGCTTCTTTCTGATTTTGTTATTGACAAGGACAGCTTTCTTACCGCTCTCCGAGATGTCAGAGGTAATCAGCGTGTTACCACAGATACTCCCGAGGATACCTATGATGTTCTGAAAAAGTACGGTCAGGATCTTGTTGAGCTTGCAAAGCAGAACAAGCTTGACCCTGTTATCGGCAGAGATACGGAGATAAGAAACTCTATCCGTATCCTGTCAAGAAAGAGCAAGAACAATCCTGTTCTTATCGGTGAGCCGGGAGTCGGTAAAACCGCTATTGCAGAGGGTCTTGCCCAGCGTATAGTAAGGGGAGATGTTCCCGATAATCTTAAGGACAGAAAGCTGTTTTCTCTCGATATGGGCTCGCTTATCTCGGGAGCAAAGTTCAGAGGTGAGTTTGAGGAAAGACTTAAGGCTGTGCTTAACGAGGTGAAGAAGTCGGACGGCAGGATAATCCTGTTTATAGATGAGCTTCACACAATTGTGGGCGCAGGCAAATCCGACGGTGCAATGGACGCAGGAAATCTCTTAAAGCCTATGCTTGCAAGGGGAGAGCTTCACTGTATCGGTGCAACAACTCTCGATGAATACAGGCAGTACATTGAAAAGGACCCTGCTCTTGCAAGACGTTTCCAGCCTGTTCATGTTGATGAGCCTACGGTGGAGGACACTATTTCCATTCTCAGAGGCTTAAAGGAGCGTTACGAGGTTTTCCATGGCGTTAAGATACAGGACAGTGCGCTTATCACATCTGCTGTGCTTTCAAACCGCTACATTTCCGACAGATTCCTGCCCGACAAGGCTATTGACCTTGTTGACGAGGCGTGCGCCCTTATCCGCACCGAAATGAACTCAATGCCCACAGAGCTTGACGATATTGCAAGAAAGATTATGCAGAAGGAAATTGCCGAGACCGCTCTGAAAAAAGAGGAGGATAAGCTTTCCAAGGAGCAGCTGGCAGAGGTTCAGCGTGAGCTTTCCGAGCTTCGTGATGAATTTAATTCCATGAAAACAAGATGGGAAAATGAAAAGAACTCTATTTCCCGTTTGCAGAAGCTTCGTGAGGATATTGAAAAAACAAATGGGGACATTGCCGAGGCAGAAAGAAGCTATGACCTTAACAAGGCGGCAGAGCTTAAATACGGCAAGCTTCCTGCTTTGAAAAAGGAGCTTGAGGAAGCGGAAAATGCTGCTGATGACTATGAAAAGAACACCCTTCTCCGTGACAAGGTAACAGATGAAGAAATTGCAAAGATAGTGGGAAGATGGACAGGAATACCCGTTTCCAAGCTTATGGAGGGCGAACGTGAAAAGCTGCTGAGACTGGAAGAAATTCTTCATAAGAGAGTCATCGGACAGGACGAGGCTGTTGAAAAGGTCAGCGAGGCTATTCTCCGTTCAAGAGCGGGAATTCAGGATCCCAACAGACCTCTCGGCTCATTTATGTTTATGGGTCCTACAGGCGTTGGTAAGACTGAGCTTGCAAAGGCTCTTGCACAGGCGCTTTTTGATGATGAAAAGAGCATTGTAAGAATAGATATGACCGAGTATATGGAGAAGCACTCCGTGAGCCGTCTTATCGGAGCGCCTCCGGGATATGTAGGCTATGAGGAGGGCGGTCAGCTTACGGAAGCGGTAAGACGCAAGCCCTATGCGGTGGTGCTTTTTGACGAGGTTGAAAAGGCTCACCCCGATGTATTCAATATCCTTCTTCAGGTGCTTGATGACGGACGTGTAACAGATTCTCAGGGAAGAACGATTGATTTCAAGAATACTATAATTATTCTTACCTCAAATATCGGCTCGGACTACATTCTTGACGGCATAGACGAGAATAACGAGCTGAGCAGTGAGGCTCGTGAACAGGTGAACAGGCTGCTTAAATCTCATTTCCGTCCCGAATTTCTGAACAGACTTGATGAAATAGTGTTCTACAAGCCACTTTCCAAGAAGGAGATATATCCCATCATCGACCTTATGCTGGAGAAACTCAGACAGCGCCTTGATGACAAGCAGCTGGGGCTTGAGGTCACAGAAAATGCAAAGGAGCTTATTGTCAAGGAGGGCTACGACCCTGTTTACGGTGCAAGACCTTTGAAAAGATATATCCAGAGCAAAATGGAAACTCTCATTGCAAGGACTATGATCGCAGAGGATCTTGAATCAGGCAGTATTTTAAGAGTTGACAGTGACGGCGAAAAAATGCTTATTTCTGTAATCAGACAGGAAAATGAATAAAATGATTGTCAGCTCCCGTATCGTTTTGGACGGGGGCTGATACCGCTTGAAAAAGGATAAGAAAATGAAAAAAGGTAAAATGATACTGAAAATAGCTCTGATAGTGCTTGCTGTTCTGATTGTATTTACGTCGGCGGTCTATATAAATCATATTACGCTTCTGAAAAAGGAAGAAGCACTTCTTGCTCCTCTTGGTCAGCTGGCAGAGGTTGAGGGCAGTAAAATGAGTGTATATATTGAGGGGCAGGGAAACACTACGCTTGTTTTTATGTCGGGCGGCGGCACTTGTTCGCCTATACTTGATTTCAGAACGCTGTATTCACGGCTGAGTGATGAATACAAGATTGCGGTGGTGGAGAAATTCGGTTACGGTTACAGCGATATATCGGATAAGGAAAGAGATATTGATTCAATTCTGGAGGACACAAGAGCGGCACTTTCAAAGTCGGGTCTTACTGCTCCCTATGTGCTTTGTCCTCATTCTATGTCGGGGCTTGAAGCGTTATACTGGGCACAGAAATATCCCGATGAGGTTACTGCCATCATCGGTCTTGATATGACTGTTCCCGAGTATTATGACACAATGAAGATAAATCTGCCGATCATCAGGATCGGCGGTGCGGCTGCTGAAATGGGCTTTACACGTCTTATCCCCAATATTTCCGAAAGTGACGCAATAAAGCATGGCACACTTACCGAGGAAGAAAAAGAGATCTACAGGGCGGTTTTCTACAGCCGAACAGCTACAAAATCAATGATAAACGAATGTGAATCTGTCAAAGCCAATGCAATGACAGTAAAAAACGGGGAAGTGCCGCAGCTGCCTGTTCTGCTTTTTATCTCATACGGTTCGGGCGGTACGGGCTTTGATAAGGAAAGCTGGCGTAAGATACCGAAAGAGTACATCTCGCAAATAAGCGGGGGAGAGTACATTGAGCTTGACTGTCCTCATTATGTACATAATTATGAGTATGAAATAATATCTGATGAATCGAAGGCTTTTTTGGATAGAGTATGCGTTATGAAGGGAGAGTATGAATGAATATAGCTGAGATTGCAGAAAGAATAAAAGAGCGTTACACAGAGGGCAAGACCCTTATTGTGGGAATTGACGGGCTGGGCGGTGCCGGAAAAAGCACGGTTTCGCAAAAGCTATGCGGTGAGCTGAGAAAAGAATATAATGTAACAGTTCTGCACATTGACGATTTTATTCATCGCCGTGAGGTGCGTTATAATGACAGCTTTCCTCAGTGGGAATGCTATTACAATCTGCAATGGCGATATGATTATCTGAAAGATATAATCATACCCATAAGGAAAGGTAAGGCTTTTGACGGCTGTATTGAGCTTTATGACAAGGATAATGATACATACATTCTTTCTCATACGAATATCCCGTCGGGGAGTATTGTTATAATCGAGGGAATATTCTTGCAGAGGTCAGAGCTTGGCGGTATGTTCGATTTTATGATATACATTGACATTCCTGAGGAAATCAGGCTTGAAAGGGTACTTGACAGAGACGGCTATATCGGTGACAGAAAGCAGATAAGGACAAAATACGAAAACCGCTATTTTCCTGCGGAGCGGTATTACACAGAAATGTGTTCTCCTGCGGAAAAAGCGGATTTTACGATGACTTTGTAATCGGATGTATTGAGTCGATATTTGCTGAGTGGTTGATAAAATGGAGTTAGTTATTTTCTGACAAAGGATTCTGTAATGAAGAGATTATGACAATGAACGATAATTGTATTGACGATATTTTTATAATGTGGTATAATATTTATTATTAAAAGTATTGAAAGGACAGGTTACAGAGTGGCTGTTTACTATATTCTTATGGCTCTGATACTGGGGCTTGCATATCCGATGTGTATAAAAAATCCTTCGGAGAAAAAGAACACGGTATATGTATGCATAGTTTTCGGATATATGCTTCTGATGTCTGTGTTCAGATACGGGATAGGCAACGACTTTTTTACCTACAGAAGCATTTTTTACAGATTCTGCGACAGTACGGACAGCCTTGCAAGCCGCTTTGCAAATGCGGAATTTGAGCCCGGTTATACTGCAATAATGCAGCTCGGAAGGCTTCTGGGCGGGGATTATCTTGTGCTAAATCTTATTATGTCGCTTCTTATACTTGTGCCTACCGCTTTTGTAATAATAAAATACAGCAAAATCCCATGGCTGTCCTGCTGGCTCTATCTGACAGTTACATTTTTTTACAATTCGATGAACTTTACAAGGCAGACCCTTGCGGCTTCAATAGTTCTGCTGACTTATCCGCTGATAAAGTCTAAAAAGCATTGGGCGGTTATTCTTGTGACTTTTGCGGCATCGCTTTTTCACACATCTGTTTTGCTGTTTATACCTGTTTATCTGCTCTCGCTTATAAAGCCGTCTCCCAAGGCTTATGGAATCATAGGCGGTGCGGCTGTGCTTGTGTTTGTTTTTTCAAAGCAGCTGCTTGAATTTGTACTGACAAAGGTTTTTACAGGCTATGCGAAATACCTTGACACGGTATTCCTTTCCGTGGGACTTTCTCCTGTATTTCTGATTATCCCATTTTTGTTTATGGCTCTTGCTATGGCTTCATATTTCACAAACAAGGACAGAAGCTATGAATCGGGTGTGCTGACAAATTTTCTTTTCTACAATTTTCTGATATGGCTTTTCATTACAAAACATTTCATTCTTGAACGTTTTACTCTGCCGATCTATATTTTCATTCTCATAAGTATTCCCGAAATGATTTACAAGCTGAAGGATTTCCGAATTGAGAGAAAAGAAAAAGGCACTCGCTTTGCCAATAAAAGTGATGAGAAGAATCAGATTCTCAAATATGTTTTTAAAAACGGAAAGTCCTTGTATGGCATTGTCTCGGCAGTTGTAGTGCTTGCTTCATTTACCTATAACGATTATTGTGTAAGAGACGGAGTACACGGAGTATTCCCGTACAGGTCGGTCTTCGATGCTTCCGCATATTCTGCGGCGGACGTTAAAGAAAATTACAGACAGCGTTTTCCAAACAAGTCTCTTCAGGAGTATCTTAGTATGATAAATAACGGAAACTACACAACCGTTATCTGCGTTAACGGTGACGCAGGAGATAAGCTTGACCTTTCAGCCCGTATTCAGCTGAAAAAGCTTGGAATGAAAACAGATCTTAACGTTCTTGAAGGAAAAAGCTATCTTGGCGTATTCGATAACGGCAAGGCGCTTTATGAAATTGTTTCCGAGGATATTATTGAGGAAAAGCTGGCAATATGCGATAATTCCGTATTCATTACAGCTGCAAGCGGCGGTATGACGGCGGATATGCAGGTTGGAACGGTTTATGTTGATGGTATGAACTATACACCCAATATGAATGGTCTGAATATCGCTGTTTTTGATAATGACCTGAAAAAAATAGCCACCGCTCAGACCTATGATACGTCAGATTACAGCTATACCTGTACAAACACTACTGCATTTTACGGAGAAGTGCTGATTGAAGAATGATTGGAGTGTGAAGCTTGAATAAAAAATTATTAGCCGCAGCGTCAATTCCGCTTTTTATGTGTTCCTGTGGTGCTGAAGCTGATGGGCAGGCTGAGGAACGTGAAAGCTATATTGCTGTGTATCAGGAATATACCGAATCAGCTGCAACAACAGCGGAAACTACATCTGAAACCACAGCGCTCGTTACCTTTGAGCCGCTTACAACTGAGGGCGACGAAAGCTATTTATCCGATATTCTGATACTTGGCGACGGTGAATGCGGTACTGCGGTAAGCTGCGGATTACTGACGGAGGAAACAGTCATATCCGTTGACGGTGCAAGAGCTTCGGATATTCTTGACTGCGAAAGAGACGGAAAAAAAATCAGGGATATTGTCAAGGAGTCGGACAAGTCCTATATTTATCTGCTGTTTTCCGAAAGGGAATACCTTGACGGAGCTTCTTCGGAAAGGTACGGCGAGGAAATATTTGAGCTTGGGGTGGAGCTTCGTGAGATTTGCCCCGAAAGTATGGTGCTTCCGCTGAGCATACTGCCGTTTTCTGATGATAATTCTCCTCAGGGCGATGTGGAGGAATATAACGATTCTCTGCACGTCTGGGTACGCTCCAGTCCCGATGAATACTTTATTTATTCGGATATTTCTCATGTTGTGGGAGAGGACGGCGCACTTTTTGATGAATACACAGATGAAAACGGCAGAATTTCTCCCGATGGCTGGAACGAGATAATTACATATATGGAAACAGACCGCTTCTTCAATGATATGCGTGAAAGCGGCAGCAGCTATGACGGACTTACTGCTGACAGGGGAGAATACACCGTTACCGAGGGAAAGGTGGCTTATCTGACCTTTGATGACGGACCTTCCAAGTACACTCCTCAGATACTTGAAATACTCCGTGAAAATAATATTAAGGCTACATTTTTTATAACTGGCTGGTGTACAGAGGGGAAAGAGAATATTCTCCGTCAGGTTGCAGACGAGGGGCATACAGTAGGACTTCACAGCTGGTCACACGATTATGATGAAATATATGAGTCAACCGACAGCTGGCTGGAGGACTTTGCAAGAGTCTACCGCAAGGTTTATGCAGTAACGGGTCAGAAACCCTGGTGCTTCCGTTTCCCCGGCGGAAGCTACAATAATTACAACAGAGATACCGCTGATGACATAATTGCAGAAATGGAAAGCAGGGGGTTTGCTTTCTATGACTGGAACAGCGCAACTCAGGACGCTTCGACCTCCGCTACATATGACAGCTGTATGGAGCATATCAGGGAAAGCATAAACGCTGACCACGAGGTTGTTCTTATGCACGATTCCCTTGAAATTACTCCCGAATATCTTCAGGATGTTATCGACTATATCAGAGGAGAGGGCTACTCGTTTGAAACTCTTGATAATGCCGACGAGGTTAAATTCTGATTGAAATGTTTTTCACCGGCCATGCTGGGGAAAAGTGAGTAAGACATATCATGTATGATGACAACAAAAGCTGCATATGTAATAAAAACAATGGTGCAGCAATCCAAAAAAAATTCATAAAAGACAGTACAAATGGACAATAATTGTTTAATGCATACAAGATGGATCTGTTAATGTAGTATAGCGCTTTTCTGTTTAAAAATCTACACAGGCAATTGTTGTTTCAACTGGTTAATTGTAAAACTAAACGCAAAAAATCTAAACAATTACCCTTACAAACGTGCATTAAGTTTTACAAACGGAGTTTTTGATGTAAACTAAATGTAAACTAAGTATAACTGTACAACTCATAGATATAGGAAATATATTATGAGAAACATTATCCGACTCTCCTTCAAAATTTGTGTACCCCAAAAAATATTGTATAATAAAGACTTTAAAACAATTGCCTAATTTATGGAAGGCAGTATTGAATCCGAGCTTGATGAGGAGCTTGGTTATGAGCCATATGACAACAAAAACAAGACAACTGACACCAGCTGTAACGGACACAGCAAAAAGACTCTCCGAACCAGTATGGGCAAGCAAGATTGAGATAGATGTACCTCGTGACAGAAATGGTGATTTTGAACCTAAATTGCTTCCTAAAAATCAAACCATCATCTCACAGGATAAGGAAAACAAGATCATTTCTATGTACGCAAAAGGAATGTCAACATCTGACATTGCCATCGAAACACATATCCGTGATATTTAAGGTCTTGACGTATCAGATTCAACTGTCAGCCGTATAACCGATAAGATACTACCTGAGGCTAAATATATGGCAATGTTTGTCCTGTAGACAAACTACGTCCCTTAGAAAGCGTGTATGCGGTGATGTTTCTTAATGCTATCCATTATCACATAACAGATAATCCAGAAGGCTGTTTACATAGCCATCGGCATTGATTTAAACGGCAAAAAAGATGTTCTTGGAATGTGGGTCAAGTGCAAAATTCTGGGCAAATGTGCTGAACAATATGCGTAACAGGGGGGTAGAGGATATACTTATAGCCTGCACAGATAACCCGAGTAGCTTTTCGCAGACTATTGAGGATGTTTTCCCTCAGACGGATATTCAGGACTGTATTATTCACCATCTCAGGAATTCAAGTAAATACGGTTCTTACAAGGATTTAAAGGGCTATATTGGCGAATTACGCACATAATCAGCGTGAATTTCTTGAACAGGATATTCGACAGCTACAGGAAAATATGAGGTACAGAACAGTTTCACAGGTTGATTGTTTGGAACTCATCATTGCACAGGAACGGCTAACGATGTTCGTGCAAGTGATGTCAGATGTTCGGCACATTCTCGGAAAAGATAAGCCCTAAAACACGGGGCATAATTTCACGGATAACAAATAAGAATAACTTGTTAATTTCGCATAACTTTTATTAAGAAGCTATTAACAAGCGGTTTTGAAAGTTAACATTCAAAAACTTTGCGACTATACGGGACAAGCTGAAAACTGAGGTGTTAAAGATGAAAAATGCATTGTTAACTGATGATGAGTTTGAAATGTTGGCGATTTATAGGGCACTGCTTCCACGATATCAAGGGATGTTATGCGTAGAAGCTGAACGCTTGGTGAAAAAGCAGTTGTTGGCTTCATTTGAAAAACAATGTAGCTGTGTAGGACAGGCTGAACGCCTTGAAAACGACAGGGAAGCTTGACTGCTTCACGGTTGTATGGTTTGCATCTCGTTTTGGGTTGCAATGTCGAATGTGTTGCATCTCGTTTCTGTACTCAAAGGCGAATCGTTTGCATCTCGTTTCAGGTGTCAAAGTCCTGCAATCGCTCAGAAACGAAAATAAACGCCCAAATTCAAACGGTAATGCTTCAAGGTATAGGTATATGCCTACAAGTGTTACAACGCCAAAAACAGCCGTTATATTGCATTTCTGTGTGTTTTTGCATACTAAAACGCAAAAACGCCAAAAAAGCTTGACAAATCACGACATATGTGCTAATATATGCTTGTAACCACCATATGGCAACGCCTGCAAGGCGTTGCAAGTGCAGTCCGACCGCTCCGCACCTGCGGACGGTCGTTGCACGCAACGCCGTAGGCGTTGCCCCTACTTGATATTATCATCATTTCGGTCTCACCTGATTGGTGACACAGGGGAGAGAGACAGAAAATCGCACGGGCGTTTCACTCCCGTGCAGTTGCTCGCTCCGCTCGCACGGGTAGGGAGTTAACGGAAAGTTTGCAGAAGCACCCTTGACTGATTCGGGGGCTTGCGTATAATCAGCCGAGGGGGTACGCCCCACACGGTCACGGAGAAGTTGCACGGTAAGGAATCCCCGTGCAGTTACCAAAGCACCGCACAGCGGGGGCATACTGGGGGCGTATCCCCTTAATTGCCGAAAATGCAAGCCCCCGAAGCTGTCAGGGGTGGAGTCTGCAAAGTTTCCGTTAACGGCACAAACTAACGCTATAAGCGTAAAAAACAACGAGGTGGTAGCAATGAGAAAATACGAAATATTGGCGAATTACGCACATAATCAGCGTGAATTTCTTGAGCAGGATATTCGACAGCTACAGGAAAATCTGAGGTACAGAACAGTTTCACAGGTTGATTGTTTGGAACTCATCATTGCACAGGAACGGCTGACAATGTTCGTTCAAGTGATGTCAGATGTTCGGCACATTCTCGGAAAAGATAAGCCCCAAAACACGGGGCATAATTTCACGGAAAACAAATAAGAATAACTTGTTAATTTCGCATAATTATTCTTATGCGTAAATCATTTTCGCAAAATGACTTGCGCATAAGAAAAGTTATGCGGCTGACCTTTTGTGCAAGCTTGGCGACGCTTCTTTAGCTTTTCAAATCGAGCGTCGGTAAGGTTGCCAAAAGGTCAGCTCAAATTGGCGGGCTAACTGGGCGACACTCAAAATGACTTACAAATCCTACGAAAAGAAAGGGACACGGGACAAGACGAGAGAAAAAAAATCCCCCCGAAGGGGGAGAGGCACGGGACAAGACAGGGAACTACAATTCGATAGTACCATCAAAACCACATAACAAATTGACCAACTCCAACATTTTGGATTCTTCGTAGAAGTCTGTTTCTCTGTTGACCTTGAAGGAAATATTGTCATATTCGCCCGATTGAATTAGTACAACGTGACCGTGCAATTTAACCTTAAGCTTGAAAATGCTCCAACTGCTCGGACTGTTGTCATATATATCCAATGAAATCTCTGTTTCATCACTTTTGAAAATCAATCTGCCGACATTGCGTTTGATAACAGGATTCTTAGGCTCTATGAATACATACTCATAGTCGTTGATGTGGTTTAATTCCATACTTGGAAAAATTGCATTGATAAGGTTTATTGCGTCATTCTTATCTAACGGTTTCATAAATTCACCCCCTTTGACATAATAATCATAACTCAAAATGATGAAAAATGCAAGAATTACTTTGTAAACGAAAAATTGTATGGTATAATTCTATCGACATCAAGAGAGAGACAAAAGAACGTAACCATAACACAAAACATATGAAAGAGGTTGATAGAATGAATGTATATTTCGATAATATGAATAAACTAATGTCTGATTTGTTTAATATAACAATCAAGAGAGAGACAAAAGAACGGAAAGAGGTTTTAATCTTAACAGATTGGTTTGGTGAATTACGTCAACAAAGGCATAAAGCTTTAGTGACTTATAGAATATTTGATGACAATGAAATTCTGATTGATAGCGGTAATCTTACTGCATTGTCCAAATCTCTTCCGAAAGATTGTCTCAATGGCGAAGTTATGAGCATTTCTGAAACTGACCGAACTATGGATATTTTCATCAAGCGACACTCACAAGCATAATTCACAAAAAGTTAACATAAATACCCTTAAAAACAGCCCTTTCCATTTTGGACAAGGGCTAAAAGTGTTATATAATGTAATCATTGAGGGCAAGAAAAGCCCTCTGATTTGCTCATAATACAATACGACGAAAGGAAACATTTACTATGAAACTATTCACAAAAGGAAATTATGTACGTTCGGTAG
>JAGAJY010000282.1 GCA_017848125.1 Oscillospiraceae bacterium | reverse complement strand
TCAGCTCTGTTCCAACACGATTGACCTTCTGCATAATTGCACAGATATATCCCACATCACAGTCAATCCATTTATCACAGAGAGCCATATTTCTGATAAAAGTTGCAGGCTTCATTTTAAGCCTTTTGGCTTTTCTGCAAACATTGTCCCATTCTGCTTTTGTAAATCTTATGTTTTTTCTTTTTGTACGTTTCATATTATGTTATCTCCTATCGGGGTCTTAGGGGCAATTTACCCCTAATAAGCAGACTTTGGTCAAAGTCGGGAAAAAGGTGGTCTTTTTCTGCGCTTGTGATATTCTACCCATTATTCTTTTCTACCTGTTTAATTCAACCTTGTTTAATGCTTTCCTGCAAACAGATTTCCGAACTTTTTACCCATACCCGAATTTGAATTTTCTGATAAAACTTCTTCAAGCATATTTTTCAATTCTGCAATTTCCAATGATTTATCCGTAATCTCATTTATCCGATTTTTCAGATTTTCTATCTCTGTGTTCTTTTCTGAAATCTCACTTTTCAGCGTTTCGATTAAAACTTCATTTTCAGAAATTCTATCAATAAGCTGACTATGCTCCACAATTAATTTTTCGTTTTCTGCCGATTTGTCTGCGAGCAGATTTTCAAGCTGTTTCACTTTTTCAGCAAGAGTAAAATTCACATCAGCAGGCTTTAGCTGTTCCTGTGCAAAGCTGTCCAACATCATCCTGCCGTTCTGTTTGGAAATATGACTTTTCAGTTTACCTGAGTTTCTGTGGATTTTCTTGTAAACGGCTTGCTGTGATATGTTGTTTTTCTCTGCAAATGCTTTTATGGAAATTGCACCATCACTCATCATTGCCACGCTCCCTCTTGTCCAACCATTCAAAAAATTTATCACGCTGGATAAACTTCCTGTTTCCGATTTTCACAACAGGCACATCATCACGATTGAGAATGTTGTACGCCATTGTTCGTGTAAACCCCATTGCCTGAATTTCGTTAGCTGATAACATCATCGGCAAAGTATCTTTGCTGTTCATTTTGTTCACCTCCTGTGCAGCATATTGTTCTCGGTTGCCCTTGAACTGCTCACAGTATAGCACTAAATTTTCAGAAAACTTGATTTTGACCGTATATATTTTGCACCATATATCGCAGTAGACCTTTGCGTGCAAAATTGTATAATTTAAGATAATTCCGTATTTATCCTTTACAAAACGCACTGAAAATGATAGAATAAAATATATAAATTTTTTTGAGTAAAAAATGTTTGATTTGGTACGGAAGGAGCGTATTTGTTATGATAAATCTGTTTGCGTCTTGCGGTGATATTGCTTCTGTGGGCATTATCGTTGATTTTTCAACAGATATTGAAACTTATGTTGTAGGTACGCCTGCGGATATTAAAAATTGGGTGTACAATGGCTGTCCGAAAAAAGCTACGGATGGAATTATTCTGCATAAGAACAAGGTCGGCAATCTTGTAAAAGACATAAATCGACTTATGAAAGTAAAGTACGAACTTGATGAAATTGTTGATTTTCGTGACAAACTGTGCAATGCGGATATGCTCTGTGACGGCAGCTGCAATTCCATGCTTGATGAGCTTTCGCAATTTTATGATTATTCCGAGTATGCCAACATAGCCAAAAACTATATTATCTATTTTCTGTACAACAAGTTCAAAATGTGGCAGAAGGATTTTAATAAAAAAATCGGGTTGTCCGTAAAGGGCAACCACGATCGTGCTGAAAAATATATTGAATTATTTAAGGCTGACAGTGAGAAAATTCTCCGTCCGTTCTTGTCTGCAAGAGCCGATAAATCATTTAATGTAACTTCCGCTGTGCAAGGTCAGACAGAAGTCTTTGACAGCAGTGTTTACAAAAACAGCTATGCGACACTTTATGTAGCAAATGACTCATTTATCACTCTGCTTGATATTTACACCGATGTTATTTCTGGTTCGGGCAGAATTATCTCCAACTGTGAAAACTGCGGTCAGCTTATGATTACAAGCCGTGCCAATGCTTCTCTCACCTGCGGACGTACTACCTGCAAGAAAGAGCGTTTATACAAGGCTAATGACGATTACAAGAAACGTGCTATGAGCGATCCTATCAAAGAAGCTTATCTTAATTTTGACAACAAGTGCAGGAGTTACCGCAAGAAGCTTTCGGCTTATCCTGAACTGCTTGAAAAATACAACCTTGCTTTTAATGAACAGCGTGAGAAAATCCGTGCCGTCAAGCGTGGGCTTACTTCAAAAAGCAGTGTTAAGGATATTGACCGTTACACGCAGATGTGCTTTGACGCTTGTGAGGATTTACGGGAGTTGGCGAGGATATTGAAAGTAAAATAATTATATTGCTATTTTTTATACATAACGTAAGCTTTAAATTTTACTTATATCATTTAAAATTCAAATCACATATATTTACATAATATAATCTTGGTGTTAGTTCCTCACCAGTAATAGCATCTTTGTAAAACATTGTAAATAACAAATCATTATTTGAGTTTCTAGACATATTCATTATATAATATCTATCGTCATCTAATTCAAAACTGGATTTTTTTATTGTGCCATTTGAATAATCAAACAAATACAAATTATTGTATATATCAAATGACTGATAAAACAAGCTAGAATCACTTCTTGGGAAAATATCCGTAGCCATTGCAAAAGTTGAGTTCGTATTTATAATAGAATTAATATTGCTTTTATCAATTTGACCCAAGTATCTTAATGTTGAAAAATTGCCATAGTAAAAATATTTATTTGCAACTGTAAAATGTGATACTCCTTGAGCCAATTGATTAATATCATTACTCATTGATGAGATATCAATCGAAGATTGTAAATTCATTTTCATATCATAAATATCAATATACAGCGAGATATTATTTAACGTTTCATATTTTACTTTAAGTAAAGCCATATTGTCATTTACAGGAAAAATCTGACGAATCATTTCTCCTGTATCTGTGTTAGAATCATATTCAAATTCCATAATTGTTGTACTATCGTTACTTTTTATATCATATTCTTCCAAATAACATCCACCTGTGCTTATTAATTTAATTATATATAATTTACCTTCATTATAGGTCATTGAACTATATGGAAAGCCTCCAAGTTGTGATGTTAATTTGGACATAGTATTAGTATTTAAATCTATATCATAAAGTTCAAGATAACGTTTTTCAGGATATAAAATTTCTCCAGTTGATATTAACATATATAAATGATTATTATGTAAAATATTACAATATGACGCTTCGTATGCCCAATTATCTACTGTTCCAATTTTAATTACTTCATTTGTTTTAAAATAATAACGATAATATTCCATTCTGATAATGTCATCACCTGAAATTTGAGGTTGTTTTGTAAATATTATACCATCATCTATTAAAGTGATTTGTCCATAATGCTCAATTTCTCCAATCACCTCATTTTCTATATTGTAGATATTAATTGTTTGATTATTATTTGAATATGATTCTTCATTTTGGAGATTATCACTCGAAGAAACATTATACACTTGAGAACTGCATCCAGTAAAAAGAAATAACGATATAATGATGCATAATTTCTTTAGTATAGTCATTCAATCACTTCCTCTATGACAATAGTTATAGACTGTGTTTAAAAAACACAGCCTATAACTAAATTTTAATATACTACTTGCTTACACATTGGTGCTACTACTGAAGCATCCTTTTCAAAAAAAGTAGGATAACCTGCTTGTGTTCCTCCTAACGGATCTGAAAACAATATTTTGGAATAATCAGAATAAATTCCATTGTTAATTAAACAATGTCCGGATGTAGAGTAATACCAATTTGAACCGGTCGTGTTCTCGATACTCATAAATGTAGGAACTTTGTCATTGGTTATAGTATTATATATTGCTGTACATATGCTTGTTTGAGTTGTATTAGTATTGATTATATATAAGCACTTGCTTTGCTGGCTATTCATATACTCTGGTATTTTAGTTCTGTCTGTGCCTGACGAACTTGTCCCCATTGCTCTAGCAATAGCCGCCTGTGTTGGTGGGGTAGATGAATTGATATACCCTAAAGCACTCTGTACGCAAGCTGGAACACAATAATTATCTTCCAACTGTCTATACATCGAAAATGTGCCTGGAATAGTCACTTTTGTTGCTGTTGCAGCTCTTGCTAACGGCTGCATTGATAATAATTTTGTTGCATTATGCTTCTCTTGAACTTTAATTTGCATTTCCTTGGGAAGGCTTTGTAAATATTCCTGATATTCATTAAGTGAAGTTGATGTAATGTAATCGCCTGATACCATCTCCGCATTTTTACTTTCTGCATAAACAGTAGGATAAGATGCTAAGCTTAGAGAAATAGCTGTAATCATAGCTGTTACCATAAATATTTTTTTAATTTTCATATAATCAATCCTTTCAAGTTTAATTGTGATTAACGATATACATTTTCTGTTAAAGTAGGCACAGATATTATCTGTACCTGCTTATCTAAATAAGTATAAATTATGCATTGTTGTCTAATTGTTGTTCATAAGCTTGGCTATTATTCAATTTGCAATCATAAATTCTTTAATATAACATCACTTGTTTAGATAGCGAATTCCATCAATCATAGTTAACAACGTACTACGGTTAATTTGCCACGGCTGCATTTTGTTTTCAGCTGTATTCATCATATCAAGAATCTGGTGACGCATATCCTCAAACATATTTTCTGAATATATGCCAATTTTGCCAAAAGTATTATTTCGGGAAATAATCTGTGCACAACGTTTGTATTCAACAGAATATGCTGCTTCATCAATATATTTATCCAGCTCCTCACAAAGTTGAGCATAATCTTCTTCAGACAAAATGCCGTTACTATATGCTGTGTCAATGCGTTTACCCATATTGCCAATGTACTCAGCAAGATCATTGTCGGAAATATTCCAGTTATCCATATTGCTTACACCACTCTTCACAAGAGTACCTATGCTTGTGGAATCAATATAGTCCTGTGACATTTCAAGCAAATCTTCTTTGGAATATTCTTTTGCTTTAGTAACATCACTATGAATCCATGCAAACTCATTACCAGTAACAATACTGTAAAGTTGAGAATTTGAAACACTTGTAATATTCAAAATCTTATCTCCTTTCTTAAACTAGCGGCTATTTGTGTACACAGCAAACAGCCGCTTAATTAATATATAAATTACTGAACTATTGTTGGGTTAGACCATCCAGCATAAATCATAGGATTAAGATAATTACTATACAAATCTACAACTGTATTTGTATCCATATCATAAATAATATAGCAGCTATCACCCTCAAGATGTAATGTGTAAATTTCATCTTCTGTGAGTCTACGTGGGGTTTCAAGTCCAAAACAATCTGTTACCCATCTGTTGTATCCAGCCGACGGGCTACTATATACTTCCCAACAAGAAAATAATGTTCCTGGAGCAACTCCTAAAACATATACATCATTATATGTGCCATTATGATTGGTGTAAGAACTTATCTGTGCCCAACCTGAATAATAAACATCACCAACACCACAAGTGAGCGTATGATACGCAGTGGTATTACCTTCTGTCCAACTTACTCGCATAGTATCAATCCATTGTTCTGCAATATTAATATGATAAATATTACTAGCAGTGCTACAAGTAGACACACCATTGATATCACCATACACAAAATTGAGCGAAGATAAATCATTTAAAGTTGTTTGAGATTCCTGTGAAAAGACATTAGAACATTCATATGAATTTGTATTTTCTTCTGCTGTAACAGTAGCTGTAAAACTCATTGAAGCCATAACAACTGTCATAATAATTGAGAGTACCTTGCTTTTGATTTTCATATAATCCATCCTTTCAACTAAATTGTTGCTTCTTCACTTGTAGCTTCTGCAATTTCGTATGTGTTGCCACAGTACACTTTAAATACTGTTCTCACACGATAGGTTCCACTACTAAGATTGCTTTTGCTGTTGCTGATAGTAAGAGAATTGCGATTTGAAGAATCGCTCCAAGTGCAACCACTTACAGTTGACCAAGTTGTACCACTTTTCTTTTCAAGGTATTGTGTTGCTTCTATCCTCGTTACCGTACTGTCTCCCTTTGCTGTACCTTTGCAGTACGCAGTGCTAGAAGAATCAGATATAGTAATAGAGCTTATTACTGAACCAGTATACACATATCTTGGCTCTATTGCATAGGCAGTAATTCCGCATACCATTGACAATACCATAGCTACAAGCAAAAGTATCGACAAACGTTTTTTCATAAGAAAACCTCCCTTCAGATTATTTAATGGTAATATAACCATCTACTTAAATAATCTTTATAGGAGGTTTTAGGGGACAAAATTATATATAAATTTGCATTATTCTACTTTATACACAGTTTCTGCCAAGTCAATTAGTTCATTTTGACCAATATTACTCATAATGTCAAAAACATATTCACCATTATCCCAAGATATTAAATATTCATCATTACCTAAATCGATAATATAACCATCATACCCATTTACTGAAATGTATTTTAAAACATGATTTTCTGTATTGACATTTATTTTGTAATTTGATTTTGCATATTGAGTAAAGAATATATATATATCATCTTTATAATAATCATGGCATACATACGGTGACCATTCGAAAATTTCATCTTCATACACAAGTTCATATCCATCTGGAACAATAATTGTATACACAGTTTCTATTGATGTCGGCGTGTTTTCAATATCATTTGATTGAACAGTTGTGTGCGTATCAAAAATCTGCATAAAAAAGTTTTTGAAAAAATCTCGAACAGCACCTACGGACATTGCCATAATTGCAGCAGCCAATACCGCTGCTGTAATACATATAAACATTCTTTTTACTGTAATTTTAGATTTTGAAGCAGTCTTATTTTGTTGTATAAGCTGCTTCATTTTCTTTTCAAACCGCTTTGAAAAAACATGGTCTGGCATATCGGGAACAGTATTTATAATACGCTCCGACAATGTTGCTTCAAAAGCTGGCGGCAATTTAGGTTGCATCTGCTAAACACTCCTTAACCATTTGCTTGAATTTATTTTTGGCACGTTGTAATCTCTTTTTTGCGTTTTCATATGTAATATCAAGACTTTCAGATATGTCGTCAATGCTGAATCCCATATATTGTTCTAAATACAAAATATGATAATAATTTTCAGGAAGCTTCATTAAAATTTCTTCAACCTGTTCAATGGTCATTTCATCAATAACAGCCTCTTCAACATCTGTTTCGTCAACAATATCAATATTTTCAATATCTTCTGTTTTGGCTTTTTTACGCTTGTTATAAATTTTTAAAGCGAGGTTCTTCACTATAATAATCAAATAAGCGTGGGTTTGGGGACAGTTCACTTCTGAAATTTTATCAAATTTCTTTATGACAATCAGAAAAGCTTCGTGTACAGCATCTTCTGCTTCATAATTATCTTTGAGTATAGAATACGCAATTTTAAACATATCCTGCCGATAGGTTATATACAACTGTTCAAACTTGCTTTTTTCCTCAGCGGAATCAAGCAAGGTAAGATAAAATCCTAACATAAATGTCACGTCCTTAAAAATAGCATATTATAAT